>JAJZTS010000018.1 GCA_021848725.1 Pseudomonadota bacterium | reverse complement strand
CCAGGCCGTACCGGAGAAGGGGCTGGAGGCCGCCGCGTTCAAGCTGGCCTGCGGTTACAAACCCAAGCCGTAAGCCGCGGCGGCGCCGGTCGCCGCCGGTGAATACCGCCATGCCACGCGTGCGCGACTTCCTCGACGATGCCGCCGCGCGCCTCGCCCGGCATTTGGACCTGTCCCCGCGCGAAGCCCGCATCGAGGCGCACAGCTTGGCCGGCCACGGCCTCGGCGTGGACCGTACTTGGCTGATCGCGCACGACCGTGACGAACTCACGCCGGAGCAATTCGCCACGCTGCAAGCCCTGGTCGCGCGCCGCGGCAAAGGTGAGCCGGTGGCCTACCTCGTCGGCCGCCGCGAATTCTATAGCCGCACATTCCAGGTCGGCCCCGGCGTCTTGATCCCGAGACCCGAGACCGAACACCTGGTCGAGGCCGCCCTCAAACACGCCCCGCACAACGCCCGCGCGCTCGATATCGGCACCGGCAGCGGCTGCATCGCCATTACCTTGAAACTGGAGCGGCCCGACCTGCAAGTCAGCGCCGTCGATGTCAGCGCCGACGCACTCACCATCGCCCGCGCCAACGCCGCCGAACTCAAGGCCGAGGTCGAATTCGTCGAGAGCGACCTGTTCAGTGCGCTCGCTGGCCGCCAGTTCGAACTGATCGTCAGCAACCCGCCCTATATCGCCGAGGCCGACGCCCACCTCAACCTGGGCGACCTCCGTTTCGAACCCAAGAATGCCCTGGCCTCCGGCCCGGACGGGCTCGACGCCATCCGCGCCATCGTCGACCAGGCCAAGACGCACCTCGCCCCCAGCGGCTGGCTGCTGTTCGAGCATGGCTACGACCAGGGGGCGGCAGTGCAGGGATTACTTAAGGCGTCCGGCTATGCCGGGGTGTTTCTGGAGCAGGATTTGGCCGGGCAGCCGAGAGTCAGCGGCGGGCACTGGTTGTAGAACTCGTAGGGCACATTAGCCAAGCAGCGTAATGTGCCGAATGCAAATCTCGCCTTCGCACTCAAGCCACCAACTCCTGCAACACTTCCGGGTGCCGCTCGGCCACTTTGATCAGCGTCTTGGCTGCGCCACTCGGCTGCTTGCGACCCTGCTCCCAGTTCTGCAGGGTACGGACGGAGACGCCGATCAGCGCGGCGAATTGCGATTGGGACAGGCCGGTCTTCTTTCGCGCCTCGATCACCGGCGAGGTGACGACGGCGACCTTGCCGGCCTTCATTTCGCGCACCGATTGCAGCAGCTCGGCCGCGAGGTCGCGCTTGGCTTCGTAGTCGGCCAGTTCGGCCGGACTGAGTTTCTTACTCTTCGAGGACACGGCGTATCTCCTTCAATTTGGGGCCGGTGAGGTTGTCGGTTTTCGACTTCGCATACAGCGTGAGCAAGACGACCTCGCCTTCGGCGTTGCGGGTGAAGTAGATCACCCTCACCCCGCCCGACTTGCCCGATCCCGCTCTGCCCCAACGCACCTTGCGAATGCCGCCGGAGTCGGGCACGACTGCTCCGGCCGTGGGGTGTTCCGCGATATAGGCGGCGAAAGCGCCGCGCTCCTCTTCCGTCCAGTAGAGGGGCCATTGCCGCTGGAACAACAGGGTTTCGACCACGGTATGCACGTTTCGTTTATACGCCTTAGGCGTATAGCTGTCCAGCGCCCGACCCCGACCAAAACAAAACGGCCCGCCTGTCGTCACGCGGGCCGTTCCATGATTCGAAACCGATCAGACCTTCTTCACGAACTCCGACTTCAGGCCCATGGCGCCGATGCCGTCGATCTTGCAGTCGATGTCGTGGTCGCCCTCGACCAGGCGGATGTTCTTCACCTTGGTGCCGACCTTGACCACCAGGGACGAGCCCTTGACCTTGAGGTCTTTGATCACGGTGACGCTGTCGCCGTCGCTGAGCACGTTGCCGACGGCGTCGCGCACCACGCGCTGCGCCTCTTCCGCTGCGGCCTCGGCTTGTTTCGGCCATTCGTGGGCACACTCCGGGCAGATGTACAGGCCGCCGTCCTCGTAGGTGTATTCCGACCCGCACTGCGGGCATTTGGGCAGACCGCTCATAGAGCCTCCTTCGCTTGAATTAAAAACAAAACGGCCCGCCGGTTGCCAGGCGGGCCGCTCCAGTCCGCTACGCCGAACGCCTTAGGCCGCGGCGGCTTCCGGGCTGGTGTGGTAACGGGTGATCACGTCCACTTCGTTCTTCGAGCCCAGCACCACCGGCACGCGCTGGTGGATGCCCTTGGGTTGCAGGTCCAGGATGCGCTCGCGGCCGGTGGTGGCGGCGCCGCCGGCCTGCTCGACGATGAAGGCCATCGGGTTGGCTTCGTACATCAGGCGCAGCTTGCCGCCCTTCTCTTTCAGCTTGCTGTCCATGGGGTACATGAACACGCCGCCGCGGGTCAGGATGCGATGTACCTCGGCCACCATGGAGGCGACCCAGCGCATGTTGAAGTCTTTGCCGCGCGGGCCTTCCTTGCCCTTGAGGCACTCGTCGACGTAGCGGCGCACCGGCTCTTCCCAGAAGCGGTAGTTCGACATGTTGATGGCGAATTCCTTGGTGTCGGCCGGGATGGTCATGTTCTCGTGGGTGAGCACGAACTCGCCGACGTTGGGGTCGAGGGTGAAGCCGTTGACGCCGTGGCCGGTGGTCAGCACCAGCATGGTGGACGGGCCGTAGATGGCATAGCCGGCGCAGACCTGCTTGGTGCCGGGCTGCATGAAGGCCTCGACCGGGGTCGGGCCGTCGACGTTCTCGCCGCCGGGGCAGCGCAGGATGGAGAAGATCGAGCCGACCGAGACGTTGACGTCCATGTTGGACGAGCCGTCGAGCGGGTCGAACATCAACAGATACTTGCCGCGCGGGTTGCCGGCGGGGATCTGATAGATCTCGTCCATCTCTTCCGAGGCCATGGCGGCCAGGTGGCCGGCCCACTCGTTGCGCTTGAGGAAGATCTCGTTGGACAGGATGTCCATCTTCTTCTGCTCTTCGCCCTGCACGTTCTCGGAACCGGCCGCGCCGAGCACGCCGAGCAGACCGCCGTGGTTGACGCCGTTGGCGATCATCTTGCAGGCGGTGACGACGTCGTTCAACAGGCCGGTGAAGTCGCCGGTGGCGCCTTTGACTTGGCGCTGTTCCTCGATCAGGAACTGGGTCAGGGTGGTTCCGATATGCATGCTGCTGCCCTCGTGATTGCTTTAGAAAAGAAGAATCGCTAATTTTATCATGGCATTAGGGGTTTTTATAAGCCTTTTGTGCCAAGGGGATCACGGGCGGCCCGTCCGAAGGCATGGATTGCCAGCGCGGGCATTCGAGTATTACTGGGTAGTCAGTTGGTCGGACCGGGTGAACGACCAAGTCCGGGTAATGCTCAGGATGTCCACCTTCTTGCGCATGTCGACCGGGAAAGGCGAATAGGGGCCGGCATTCTCGACGATCTTGGCCGCCGCGGCGTCGAGCAGCTTGGAGCCGGAGCTGCGATCGATATGCACATCTACCACCTTGCCGTCCGAGCCGATCTCCACGGTCAGCACCAGTGAACCGTACAAGCCCTCGCGCCGAGCCGCCTCGGGGTAGTTGTTGTTGCCGTAGCGCTCGACCTTGAGCCGCCAGTCCTCGACATAGCGGGCGAACACGAATTCCTGGGCGCGGGCACCGACGAAGACGCGGCGCGGCCGGCTTTGGTTGGCCTCCCATTCCTGGTCGATGCGGGCGGCGAGCTTGGCCATCTCCAGGCTGCGCGTGGTCAGGTCAGTCGGCGCGACTGTGGGTTCGGGCAGGCGTGGCGCGGTTTCCGGCCGAGTCTTGGCTTGCGGCAGGGCATAGTTGGCTTTGTCCTGGGTCAACAGCCGGCGCGCTTGTTCCTCCAACATCTCGGCCCGGGCGTTCAACCGCTGCTCGGCCGAGGCGGCGCTGTTCTCGGCCATGGCCGGCAAGGGGCTCTTGGCTTGGCGTTTCTCGTCGGTATCGCCGCCGCCGTCGAGGTTGGCCTGGGCCAGCACATCGGGCTTCAGCGGCTTGTCCGGGCTGTGGCTGTTGACCAGCACCACCTCCATCGGCAGCTGGCTTTCGAACAGCTTGGAGTTGGCCGGCACGAACCGGATGCCAAAGATCACGATGACATGCACGATGGCGGAGACGACGATCGCTTGGCTGAAGCGGTCGTCCCAATCGACCGAGGTACGCATGGCGTAAGCCATCGCCAGCTCAGCCCTCCAGCCGCGCAACGAACTGGCAAGCCAGCTCGACATCGAGCAGATCGAAGCCGCCGACCGTCACCCGCACCCGCTCGCCCGGGTTCAACGCCGGGGCGCCGGTCACTCTGGTCACCAAGGGCATGCCGTCGAATCGCACCAGGTTCTCCTTCAACACGGTGGCTTCGCGCTCTACGATATTTTCCTGCATCAACCAGCGCAAGCACCAATAGCGCTCCATCTTGCGCTGGAAGTCGGCGTAAGCGTCATAGGCCAACTCGAAGTCGCGCACGTGGGCGAACAGCATCGGGTCGTTGCCGGCATAGGCCGGGGTCTCACCGCGCACCGCGGCGATGATCTGGCGCTGGTTGATCAGGTCGACATAGCGGCGCAGCGGCGAGGTGCTCCAGGCATAGTGTTCGACACCCAGGCCCTCGTGCGGCGCCGGCCGCAAGGTCATGCGCACCTTGCCCTGGGTCTGCGCCCGGTAGATGCCGGTGACCTCGGTCTCGGCCAGCAGCCGGCCCCAGCGGCTGTTGGCCAGGATCATCATCTCCGACACCAGCTTGTCGATCGGGTTGCCGCGCACGCGCGGCACGATCTGCACCCGCTCGTCCGCCACCTTGAACACATAGTCCAGGCGCTGAATCTGGTCGGCCTTGCCGCGCGCCGCTTCCAGGTGGCAGGCGAAGCCCCACAGCCATTCCAGTTCGCGACGGAAGGGATAGTCGGCACCGCCGGCGCCGATGGTGTCTTCGTTGAACAGCGGCTCCAGCGTTTCGTGGCGCAGGTTGGCGGCGATGCGAATGACATCGGCCTGGGTGGCGACCTCCTTGATGCTGAAGTCCGAGGCCACCTCGACATAGAGCGACAGCGCCGCGCAGTCGCGGTTCTCGGCCAGGGTGTAACGCTCGACCAGGGTCTCCGGCAGCATGGTGATCTTGCCGCCCGGCATGTACACGGTGGACAGCCGGGTCGCGGCCACCCGGTCAAGCTCGCTATCCGGCGTGATGCCCAAGGCCGGCGCCGCGATGTGGATGCCGACGCGGACGCCGCCGTCGGGCCGGAAGATCACCGAGAAGGCGTCGTCGATCTCGGTGGTGGCGGCGTCGTCGATGCTGAAGGCCGGCGCGTCGCCCGGCGGCAGGTCGGGCGGCGGCGGCGGCGCGTGCAGCTCGGGAAAGCCCGTGCCTTTCGGGAAGTGCTCGAGCAAGAAGGCCTGCAGGTGGTATTCGTGGCTGGATGGAATGGCGCCGCACTGGTCGAGCAGCAGCACCGGGCTCAGCCCGCTCTGGGCGCAGGCCTCGGTCAGCGCCTTGAATTCGAGCGCGTTCTTGTCCGGCTTGTGCAGCAGGTGGAAGACCTGATGGCGGAACGGTTCGGGCAATTGGCCGGCCACCAGTTGCGCTACCCACTCGGCCTTTTGCGCGGCCTCGCGCGCCTTGCGCTCCAAGGCCGCCTTGGCCGCATTCAGCGCCTCGGCCGGCGCTGCCTTGTAGCGGCCCTTGCCCTTCTTGTAGAAGTAGATCGGCGCTTCGTGCAGCTTGAGCAACACCGCGCCGGCCTCGGGCGCAGCAGGCTCATGGCCGTAATACTCGCGCGCCAACTCTTGAAAACCGAATTCGGCCTCGCCCGCCACTTCCCATAGAAAATCGGGGTCGAGCTCCACGCCCAGTTGACGCGCGCCGTCCATCGCGGCGGCCGGAGCCGGCGCCGCAAAGCGGAGCAGGATGTTGGCCGCCTTCACCTTGGTCCGCTTGCCGTGCTGCGACTCCAACTGCACCGAGGCGTCGTTGTCGGTCAGGATAGTGCCGGCCTTGATGTCGCCATCTTCTTCGTAATACACAAACATGATGGCGCTCAGAACTCCAAAATGGTCGGGATGTATTCGGCGAAGCGGCTAAAGCCATGGTCGCCGCCTGCCAGCACCACTTGGCGAGCGCCCTGGAAATAAGCGACCGCCTCGCGGTAGTCGAGCACCTCGTCGCCGGTCTCGACCAGCAACAGGTAACGCTCGGGCCGGCTGATCTCGCGCACCTTCAGCGCCTGCAGCTCGGCCAGGTGCTGCGCGCTGAATTCATACACCTCGCCGCTGTGCCAGTTCTTCTGCTGCTTGCCCACCTCGGCGGCCAGCTTGTCGTCGCAGCGCACGCACGGGTTGATCTGCACGGCTTTCAGGCCGTGCCGCTCGGCCAGATAGGTGGCGTAAAAACCGCCCAGCGAACTGCCCAACAGTTTCACCGGCGTTTTGCTTTCTGCGATATGGCGCTCGAGCAGCGCAATGGCCGCGCTCGGCCGATGCGGCAGATCGGGGCACAGGTATTGCTCGGCCAGCCCGCGCGCCGCCAGATACGCCTGGAGTTCGCGGGCCTTGCCCGATTGGGCGGAACTGTTGAAACCGTGGATGTAGATCAGCATGAATCGAGCGCAGGACGTGGCTTGCCACGCGAGGAAAGCCCGAATGCTACCCGATGCGCGCCTTCGGCGAAACGTCGGCTTAGCGCCTATTTCGGTCGGTTCTTAACGGCGCGGCTGCCGTTCCAGCCAAGTCACGAGCGCATCGAGTAGCCTGGGCAAGGCCTCGTTGAAGCCCGCCGCCGCGCCGCTGGCATCGAAACGGGCCGCCGGCGCACTGACGGCAAAGGTTTCGTGCGCCAATAGGCGGGCCGAGTCGCGCCGGATCAGTTGCACATCGAGCACGATGCGCGCCTGACCCGGCGGCGTCGCGGTGTCGTGATAGATATCCAACAGCTTGATCGCCAATTGCAGGTCGCCGCTCATGCCCTCGCCGCTCAACGCAACCTGGCGATAGAGGCAGCTTGCGCGCAAGCGATCGCGCAGCAGCAGACCGATCCGGCTGGACGGCCGTTCCACCCATTGCGCGAATTGGTAATATCCGCGGCTCGCGGCATTGCGGCCATAGGCCAGATTCGGCGCGTTGTAGAAAGTGACCGGATTCAACACATCGATCAACAAGGCCGCATTGGCCGGGGCGGCCTGGCAGTTTGCCTGCCCGGCGTCTTTGAGCAGGTAGTACGTCTTGGCCGGCGCTTCGATGTCGATATTCACGCAACCGGCCAAGGCCAGCGCGATCAGCCATGCAAACCGTGTCATGGGGTCTCCTCCCCGGGGCCCAGGTTCTCGGATGCCGGGCCGAACAGGGCGCCGGCCGGCTCGCGCAAGGTACGCGCCGCGTCGCCCACCGTTTGGCTGACGTTGCGCAGGGCGCGGCCGGTAGCCTGCAGTTCCTGTAGCCCCAAGTCGGTGCTTAGCCGCAACTGGGCCATGCCGCCGCGCACTTCCTGCGCGAGTTGCCGGGTCTCATCCAAAGTCGCTTCCAATTTCGGGCCGAGCCGGGCGACCTGGTTATTGGCTTGCTCAGCGGCGGCCCGTGTCGCCGCCAGCGTACCTTTGAGTTCCGGCAGCGCACGCGCGACGCTGCCGCTCGCTTCGCTCATATTGCTCAAGGTGTGCTCGATCGACGCCAGATTGCGTTCGGACAACATCGTATTCACCCGCGTCAGCGTCTCGTCGGCGCGCTCGGCCACGCCTTCCATGCGCTCGGCGAATCGGGTCAGCTTGGCCTGGCCCTCGGCCAAGACCGGGTACTCCTCGCCCGTTGGCACCTTCTCAAGCAGGGGCGCCTTCTCCGCCATATTGCTCACCTCGATGCTGGCCAGCCCGGTCAACAGATTACGGTTGACCATCGCGATCGCGCCCTCCATCACCGGCGCCTGCGCGTCGACCTCGATCACCACGCGCACGTTCTTCGCCTCGGTCGGCAGGATTTGGTAATCGATCACCTTGCCGACCTTGATGCCGTACATCTTCACGTCGCTGTTGAGTTGCAGGCCGTCGAGCGACTGCTGGCGGAAATAGACGGTGAAGCGTTTCACGTCGTGCGCAGCCAAGCCGCCTTGCAACCAGAGCAAGCCGGTCGCGACCAGCACGATCAGGCCGATGATCACGGCCCCAACCCAGGCGTAACGCGCTTCCGACTCCATACCTCCCCCTATCCGCCGCGATGCGGCACATGGGCCGCAAAATACGACTGAATCCACGGCTCAGCAACCCTGGCCACCTCGGCCACCGGGCCGTCGGCGATGACACGGCCGTCGCTCAGCACGATCACCCGGTCGACGATGCCCCACAGGGTGTCGAGATCGTGCGTGTTCATGAACACCGTCAGCCCCAGGCTATCGCACAGGGTGCGCACCACTTGATCGAAGGCTCGGGCGGCGATCGGGTCCAGGCCCGAAGTCGGCTCGTCCAGGAACAGTAGCTCCGGCTCCAGAGCCAGGGCACGCGCCAGCGCCGCCCGCTTGCGCATGCCACCCGACAACTCGGCGGGTTTTTTATCCACGGCCGACAGCGGCAGGCCGGCCATGGCGAGGCGGAACTCGACCAACTGGCTTTGCAAAGCCGGCGGCAAGGCCAGGTGTTCGCGCATCGGCGCGGCGACGTTGTCGGCAACGGTCAACGAAGAAAACAAGGCGCCGTCTTGGAACAACACGCCATAGCGGCAACGCAGCGCGTTCAGGGTTTCCAGGCTGGCCTGCCAGACATCGGTGCCGAACAGGCGTACGACTCCGCCTGTCGGCCGGATCAGCCCGATCAACTCATTGAGCAGCACGGTCTTGCCGGTGCCGCTGCCGCCAATCAAGGCGACCAGTTCGCCGCGACCGACCCGGAAGCTCACGCCGTCGTGCACCCAAGCGCCGCCAAGCCGAGTACGGATACCCTGCGCCTCGATGATCGGTTCGCTCATAGATCCAACTCGCTCAACAGCACGGCGAAGAAGGCGTCGATCACGATCACCGCAACGATGCTCTGCACCACGGTGGCGGTGGTGGCCAGGCCGACGCTACGGCTGTCGCGGCTGACCCGCAGGCCATTGTGGCAAGCGATCAGGCCGATTGCGGCGGCGAAGAACGGTGCCTTGCCCAGACCGATCAGCACGGTCTTGAGCTTGAGCACGGCCTGCAAGCGTTCGATGAAGGCCGCGTGCGAGATATCGAGCTGCAGATCAGCGATCAGCATACCGCCGTAGAGCCCGGCCAGATCGCCGATGAAGGTGAGCAAGGGCATGACCAGGATGATCGCGATCAAGCGCGGTAGCACCAAGACCTGAAACGCCGACAGGCCGAGGGTGATGATCGCGGCGATCTCGTCGGCCACCTTCATCGCGCCGATCTGCGCGGTGAAGGCCGAGCCCGAGCGCCCGGCCACCAAGACCGCGACCAGCACCGGCGCCAGCTCGCGGCAGACGCCGAGACTGACGCCGTCGACGATGAAGATATTGGCGCCGAACTTCTGAATCTGGATGCCGGTGAGGTAGGCGATAACCACGCCGATCAGAAAATTCATCAGCGTTACGATAATCAGGGCGCGCAGGCCGACCTGCTCCAGCTGCACGAACAATTCGCGCGGCCTGATGTGCGAAGGCTTGATCACGACCTCGGCCAGGCTGGCGGCGGCATGGCCGAGAAAACGCAGTCGGCTATGGATTTCGCGCAGCCCGTCGGCCGCCGCCCGCCCCAGCCGGGCCAACATATTCGGCTGCGGCCGCGCCGCCAGCACGGCCTCTTCGAAGCGCTGTTCGACCAGATCGAGCAAATGCCGATGCCGCGCCGGCAAATCGTCGCGCCGGACATTCGACCAAGCCACGCCGGCCTGCCACAAGCGGCGCACCAGCAGCATGGCGCCGGCGCTATCGAGCGCCTTGAGTTCGCCCGCCTCGAGGCGGACGATCGCATCGCGCGGGATGGGGAGCTTCGGAATCGCGGCGTCGATGGCGGCGAGCCGATCCAAGCACCAATCACCGCGCAAGCTCAAACGCCAACCTTCAGCGTCGGCCCGGAGCAAATGCCAAAGTGTAGAGATCGCCGCCTGTTCGCCCAAGCCAGCTCCCGTTATTGCGCCAACCTCGCCAGCAATTTGTCGTGAATGCCGCCGAAGCCGCCGTTGCTCATGATCAGCACATGGTCGCCGCTCTTGGCCTCGCGCGCAATGGCCTCGACCAGGGCATCGAGGTCTTGGTGCACCGCGGCCTTGGCGCCCAGCGGCCCCAGCGCCCCGGCCACGTCCCAGTCGACGCCGCCGGCATAACAGAACACCGCATCGGCACCGTGCAGGCTGGCCGGCAACTGCGCCTTCATGGTGCCCAGCTTCATGGTGTTGGAGCGCGGCTCCAACACGGCCAGGATGCGCGCCCCGCCCACCTTGCCGCGCAAGCCGGCGACCGTGGTCTCGATCGCGGTCGGGTGATGGGCGAAGTCGTCGTACACCGTGATGCCGGCCACCTCGCCGCGCACCTCCAGCCGCCGCTTCACGTTCTGGAACCGGCCCAGGGCCTCGATCGCCGCCTGCACCGGCACCCCGGCGTGACGGGCGGCGGCGATGGCGGCCAGGCCGTTCATGCGGTTGTGCTCGCCCAGCAATTCCCACTCGACGCGACCTTGCATCTGCCCGTTGAACAGCACGTCGAAGGCGTTCGGCCCCTGCTCCACCGCCTGCCAGCCAGCGGCCACGCCGAACCGCTCGGCCGGCGTCCAGCAGCCGCGGGCGAGCACCCGATCCAGGCTGGCCTCGCGGCCGTTGACGACGACCAGGCCGCTGCCCGGCACGGTGCGCACCAGGTGGTGGAACTGGGTCTCGATGGCGGCCAGGTCGGGGAAGATGTCGGCGTGGTCGTATTCCAGGTTGTTCAGCACCGCCGTGCGCGGGTGGTAGTGGACGAACTTGGACCGCTTGTCGAAGAAGGCGGTGTCGTACTCGTCGGCCTCGATCACGAAGAAGGGCGACTCGGTCAGCCGGGCGGAAACGCCGAAGTTGCACGGCACGCCGCCGACCAGATAGCCGGGGTCGAGCTTGGCGTCTTCGAGAATCCAGGCCAGCATGCCCGAGGTGGTGGTCTTGCCGTGGGTGCCGGCCACCGCCAACACCCACTTGTCGCGCAGCACGTGTTCGTACAGCCACTGCGGCCCGGAGATATAGGGTAGACCGCGGTCGAGGATGGCCTCCATCAAGGGCTGCTTGCCCCGGGTAACCACGTTGCCGATGACGTAGACATCGGGATTCAGCTCGACCTGCTCGGCGCCGAAGCCCTGGATCAGCTCGATGCCTTGGGCCTCGAGCTGGCTGCTCATCGGCGGGTAGACATTGGCGTCGCAACCGGTGACCCGGTGGCCCGCCTGCTTGGCGATGACGGCGATGCCGCCCATGAAGGTGCCGCAGATGCCGAGGATATGCAGATGCATGGCGCTGTCTTGGAAAAGACAGCATTATCTCCGCAGAGCGGCTATGCTGCCAATCGATTAGACCCATTCAAGCAACGGCCGAAAACGCTTCTTCAGATGGAACACAGCCCCCACGCCCTTGCCGCGCTGACCATGCAGCGGATCAACGCGTACGGCCTCGCGCCGACGCCGGAGAATTTCGCCCGCATTTATTACGAGATCTCGATCAAGCCGCTGCCGTTGTTGGTACCGGATGCCGGCCGAATACTCGAGGCCGCGCCCTGCGACAGCATCATGCGCGCGCTGCAAGACTTGGTCGCCCACACCCACGACGCCACCGACCGGCTTGCCGCCGGCCTGACCGATAAACAGGTCGCGATGAATGCCAGTGCCGAGACCTTGCGGCAAAGCCGGGTGCCCAACGATACGATGCGCCAGGTCGTCACCCTGCTTGCCCATGCCAGCGGCCTGATGGAGCTGATCGAAACCGGCCGCCAGGAACTGCAGCAATCGCAACAGGCCTTGCGCCAGATGGAAGAAAAACTGGCGGAGACCACGCGCGAATTGGGTATCGACGCCTTGACCAACACCTTGAACCGCCGCGGCCTCGCCAACTGCCTGAACCGCGAAACCGCCCGCGCCAAGCGGCACCGGGACAAGCTCAGTGTAATCATGGCCGACTTGGACAACTTCAAGCAGATCAACGACACCTACGGCCACGAAGCCGGCGACCTAATGATCGTCCATTTCGCCCAACTCATCCGCTTCGTGATCCGCGATGCCGACTATGTCGCCCGTTTTGGCGGCGAGGAATTCGTGCTGATCCTGCCCGAGGCCGATCAGCTACACGCCGAGATGGTGGCCTTGCGTTTGCAGACCATCCTGGATAAGACCCCATTGTGGTATGGCGACCGGGAAATCACTGTCACCTTCAGCGCCGGCATCGCCGAATATCGGGACAACGAAGAAGGTGCCGAGCTGCTACGCCGCGCCGACACGGCGCTGTATGCGGCCAAGGCGGCTGGGCGGAATTGCTTCAAGCTGGCGACCTAGCCCCCCCGACCCACGGCAAGACCAAGCCAAGCAAGCTATCGATCCCAACGGTAAATATTACTGACAGCGGATTTTTTGCTGTCGATATTTGCTAGCGAATACCAGGGCATCGTTGAGGCCCTCATTAAGGCTCCTTGCTTTGCAACTATAACTTCCGATATAGCCTCTATACCGAATGGCCTATATCGCCACGCGCATCTGAGCATCGTGTCATCGCGCAAGTTTTACTTCGGCGGCTAAGGACGCGCGTCCTTATTGAGCAATACCTATAAATTCACACCGCGATAGCCCTCGCTGCAGCTTGGTAGCCGGACCGCACTCAAAATTCAATCGGATGTTTAACTCCGATTTTCGCTCCCGACAAAAAGGGATTCCTATTCCATCTGGACTCAAAACTGTCCTTCACGAAGCCTTGTGCTAAAGAGAATGATGGCTTAGAAAATAATACGTTGTTGCGTTTCTCATCGATCAAACTTCCAGACAGGGTCATAGGTGGACATGCCGCTCTTAATGTTGTTTTGCGGGAAAGACTGCAAGCTGTCCGAATTGGGCCAGCCTCTTATTGCCATGGTTTTCTTAGGCCTCTGGCGCCGCCTAAGCACTATTCCCCCCTCGCCCCTGCCGCCGACTAACGTGATGTCCTCCATGCTGCCCTCTATCAGAGAAAAAGTACGGATCGAATCATGAAGCAAAAAATCCAAGCCGAAGTCACAAAGTCAGGGCCGCAGACACCGTCGGCTTGGTACTGCAGCGCCATGGAACAGTTGGTCGAGGTTGTGCAGCACTTGTCCATGGCCAGAGATCTTGAAACGGTCATGGATATCACCAGAAAAGCCGCCCGAAGGCTTACCGGCGCGGATGGGGCCACATTCGTGCTGCGCGATGGCGACAAATGTTTCTATGCCGAAGAAGATGCTATTAGCCCCCTGTGGAAGGGGCAACGGTTTCCGATGAAGGTATGCATCAGTGGCTGGGTCATGCTGAATCGAGAGCCGGCGGTAATTCAAGATATCTACGCAGACCCACGTATTCCGGCTGATGCCTATCGACCTACCTTTGTCAAAAGCCTGGCCATGGTGCCGATACGAACAATTGATCCTATTGGGGCGATCGGGAATTACTGGGCCACACAACACAACCCTACCCCGGAGCAAGTTAAGCTGCTTCAAGCGCTTGCCGACACCACCGCGGTGGCCCTGGAAAACGTACAGGTTTATGCAGAGCTAGACCGGCGTGTCGGCGAAAGAACGTCCGAGCTGTCCGCCATTCTGGACAATGTGCAAGTCGGCATCCTCTTCGTGAGGGATGGAAATGTCGAGCGAGCCAACCCCAAAACCGCCGAAATATTCGGCATCAAGTCTACGGATGAACTTCTCGGCCTTCCTCTCGAGCAACTATTCCGTACCGAGAAAACCAAGACCTCCGTTCTTCAGAAGGCGAAATCGGCGTTTGCTGTAGGGCGGGTGCTCGACATCGAGGCCAAGCTGATTCGACCGGATCGCTCGCCGTTTTGGGCTCACCTGGTGGCTAAATCAATTGGGACAGAATCATGCCCGGATAGTGGCATATGGTTGGTCGACGATATCAGTGCCGCAAAAGAAAAGGAGGGTCTGCTTACAAGAATGAAATTGGCTGCAGAGGAATCGACACAATTCAAAAGCGAATTCCTCGCCACGATGAGCCATGAAATCCGAACCCCTCTAACAGGCATGCTCGGCATGCTCGAGCTGCTCTCCATGAGCAAACTAGATCAAGAACAGAAAAGAACCTTAGATACTGCATGGGGTTCTGCCAGAAGCCTGCTGCGCATTGTCAACGACATTCTTGACTGGTCGAAAATCCAAGAGGGCAAACTTGGGCTGTCCTTACAATCCGTCTCGATCCCTCATGTCCTGCAAGAAGTTGTAAACACGTATTCGCGCATGGCCAGCGCAAAAAGCCTCACCTTGTTGCACCACGCAGATGCGCGGCTCAGCCCGGCCCACCTGGTCGACCCTTTGCGCCTTTCGCAGGTGCTGAATAATTTCGTCAGCAATGCCATTCGATTCACACATCAAGGCGCAATTGAAATTCGCGCCGAGTTGATCAAGCAGGCGGAGAGCGGCGAGCAGATACGCTTTTCAGTCAAGGATACCGGGGTCGGCATCTCCAAGGACGCGCAAAAACGTCTGTTCCAACGCTATCGGCAAGAGAGTGCAGAGACTGCCCGGATGTATGGGGGGACAGGTTTGGGATTGGCAATCTGCCAGCGCCTGGCCGATTTGATGGATGGGCACATTGAATTGGAAAGCGCCCCCGGCCGGGGATCCGTTTTCAGCATTACACTGGTCCTTCCAATATCCGGTGTGCCTGGAGAGGCTGTGCAATACGCCCCCCCGGATGTGGCGCAAGGCACGGTAACCCCGTTGTTCGACGGCAGCGAAGCCGCTCCTTTAGTGTTGTCGGTGGACGATCATCCGATCAATCGCGATCTGTTGGCTCGCCAACTCAATTTACTTGGACTACGGGCCGTGACCGCGGAAAACGGCGCACACGCTTTGGCCATATGGCAACGGGGCGATGTGGCCATTGTTATCAGCGATTGTCACATGCCAGAGATGGATGGCTACACGCTTTCACAGGAAATTCGCAAGACCGAATCTGAAGAAGAGCTACCGCATACTCCGATCATAGCTTGGACAGCCAACGCCCTTGCAGAGGAATCTCGCCGATGCCATGCCGCCGGTATGGACGACCTTCTGGTCAAACCGGCCAGCGTTTCTCAATTAAAAAAAATGATCGAGAAATATCTGCCCGCGCTGGCAAATAGCGACAGACCTTCGTCACCGCCTCTATCAGGCACTCCAGACACTCGAGATGACTGCCCCATCGATCTTTCCATTCTGACTCAAATCGTGCCGGAAGCCTCGGCGCAGTTACAAACATTGCGCGAATTCCAGGCATATCTGCATCCGGATCTTTTGCACTTGGCTGAAGCCATTGAAAAAGCAGCGCTGAACGATGTAGAGCAGATGGCGCATCGCATGAAGGGATCCTGCAAGATGGTCGGGGCCAAATACCTATCGGCTGCTTGTGCCGCTATTGAGCAATCTGCTCACAACCAGGATATGCATGGGGCGAGAACGGCAAAAATCTTATTGAATGAAGCCGTCGAACAGTTTGATGCCTACCTTGCCGCCATGGGCAAACCCGAGGCGACGCGCTGAAGGGGAGCCCGATGAAAATGCTTGATATGCATATACTGGTGCTGGAGGACGACGACTTTCAACGTCGTATGGTTGCCAATATGTGCCGCTCCTTGGAGCCGGCTTTTATCTCAGAAGCAGCCGATGGCAAGCAAGCGCTTCAGATCATTCGCGGGGAGGCGGCCAAGCCGGTCAATGTCGTGCTATGCGACTTACAAATGCCAGGTATGGACGGCATGGAATTCTTGCGCCACCTGAGCGAAGCGCATAGCGATGTTGGCATTGTCATTACCAGCGCGCTGGATGGTAATTTGCTCGCCTCGGTGGGCCGGATGGCCAAAGTCTACGGGATCAAGCTGATTGGCGTAGTCGAAAAACCAATCATATTGGCCCATCTCAAGGAGATTCTCGCTACGGATGAAAGCGAAGAGAGAAAATGGCCGCAGCTGCCTGCGGATGCAAAAAATTTCACCCTTGAAGAGATTATCCAAGGCATCAACGCAAATCAGTTCCAACCCTTCTTTCAACCCAAGGTGGATCTTGGGTCAGGCCGTCTGGTCGGCGCAGAAGCGCTGGCTCGTTGGATCCACCCGGAACATGGGGTGGTTTTACCTTATGCGTTTATTCCCTTGCTTGAGCGGAGCGGGAATATCGATGACCTGACATTTCGCTTGCTAGAACAGTCAGCCGCCGCGTGCCGTGCAATTCATGAAAAGGGCCATACCATCACCATTGCGGTCAATCTGTCCCTGACCTCACTGGGTGATTCATCCTTGGCCGACAAGGTCATCCAACTCGTCCGGAAGGCGGGGCTGGATCCCCATTACATTGTCCTTGAAATCACCGAATCGGCTGCCATGACCGACACGGCGCGCGCTTTAGAAAACCTCACCCGCTTGTGCATGCATGGCTTCACGCTCGCCATCGACGACTATGGGACGGGTTACTCCTCAATGCAGCAACTTACGCGCATCCCTTTCGGCGAGTTAAAAATCGACCAGTCCTTTATAAAGGATTTTACCGACAATAAATCGATGGGGATCGTAGTGGAGTCCAGCATCGATATGGCGCACAAGTTACGAATCAAAAGCGTAGCGGAAGGCATTGAGACACAGCAGGACTGGGAGCGGCTCAAAACGTTAGGGTGCGATATTGGGCAAGGGTATTTTATTGCCGAGCCAATGGCGCTTCAGAACTTCCATGACTTCATAGACGAATATGCCCACAAACCAACGACGTCACGCCAGTCGAGGCGGACGCAAAGTGCGATAAACATCCTCGTCGTTGATGACGATCATTACACGCGCAAGCTTATCGAGCGTGTTCTGCATGACTTGGGATATTCCAACATCACCGGGGCGAAAGATGCAGAAGCGGCGATAAAGCAGCTACAAACCAACTCTTACGACCTGATCATTTCGGACATCGACATGCCGGGGATGAATGGTCTGCAACTTATACAAATGATTCGCTCGGGTAAAACGCTGGCCAAGCCTGAAACGCGAATCGTCGTGCTGACTGCGCTTTCGCAAACAGAAGTTTTGGGGTCCGCCATGGCATTGGACATTAACGGCTTCCTGGTCAAGCCGCTGATACCCGCCGTCGTCGACGAAAAAATATCCCTGGCCATGTCCGAGCGTTTACATATTCGCCAGCCAATGGCCTATATGGCCATTCGGACTGACTTTAAGGGACTACCGAGCCATGTAACGGATGCCCATACGAATACCCACACGAATGCCGCCATCACGCTCAGCCATCCCGCAGTAGAACACGGAGAGGGTGGAAGAAATGCATATCGCATTCCTGTAAATAGATTACGGCCCGGTATGGTACTGAAAGGCAGTATCTACTTGACGAATGGAACCCTGATTTTGGCATCCGGGCAGAAACTCTCTGAGACATCGATTAACCGATTAAACGACATCTCGTCGTTCCTCAAGGATAAAAACATCCTTGTTCAGGAATCTTAGGCGCGCATCGATCGACACACAGATTAAGAATCTGCTGGCGAACCCCTAACCTCACCCGGCCGGGGCAAACAAATTCTAAAGGCCGCTGGCTTGTTGGTCGGCGTGATAAGAGCTGCGCACCATCGGCCCGCAGGCCGCGTTCAAGAAACCCAGGTCCTTGGCCAAACGCTCGAACTCGGCGAACTGCTCCGGCGTCACATAACGCTCCACCGATAGATGATGGCCCGAGGGCTGCAGGTACTGGCCGACGGTCAACATATCGACCTCGTGGGCACGCAGGTCGCGCATGACCTCGGCCACCTCCGCGTCGGTCTCGCCCAGGCCGAGCATGATGCCGGACTTGGTCGGCACGCTCGGCACCCGCGCCTTGAATTCCTTGAGCAGCTTCAAGGAGTGGGCATAGTCGGCGCCCGGCCGGCAGGCCTTGTACAGGCGGGGCACGGTCTCCAGGTTGTGGTTCATCACGTCGGGCGGGGTGGCGGCCAGGATGTCGAGGGCGACGTCGAGCCGGCCGCGGAAGTCCGGCGTCAGAATCTCGATCCGGGTGGTGGGCGATCTCTCGCGCACGGCGCGGATGCAGTCGGCGAAGTGCTGGGCGCCGCCGTCGCGCAGGTCGTCGCGGTCGACGCTGGTGATGACCACGTATTTGAGCCGCATCGCAGCGACGGTCTCGGCCAGGTGGGCCGGCTCGTTCGGATCGGGCGGCAGCGGCTTGCCGTGGCCGACGTCGCAGAAGGGGCAGCGCCGGGTGCACAGGTCGCCCAGGATCATGAAGGTGGCGGTGCCGTGGCGGAAGCACTCGCCCAGGTTGGGGCAGGAGGCCTCTTCGCACACGGTGTGCAGGCCCTTCTCGCGCAGCACGGCCTTGAGCGCGGCCACCTCGGGCGCGTTGGGCGACTTGGCGCGAATCCAGGCCGGCATTTGGAGCCGCGGCTTGGCCACCACCTTGATCGGGATGCCCGCGGTCTTGGCCCGGCCCTTGTGCAATTCGCTGTCCGCCATCTTTAAAACTCGAATAAAAACCGCATTTTACGGCAATCGGCTATCATGGCCCGCCTTTTGAATTGCATGCCCGTATGACCCAGGATGCCCCCATCCCCGTCACCTTGCTGACGGGCTTTTTAGGCAGCGGCAAGACCACCCTGCTCAACCACCTGCTGCGCCACTTGCCGCTCACCGCCGTGGTGATGAACGAGTTCGGCGAGATCGGCCTCGACCACCAGCTCTTGGAAGAGACCCGCGGCCCGCTCGCCCTGCTCTCGGGCGGCTGCGTCTGCTGCCAGGTGCAGGGGGCGTTGGCACCGACGCTGAAGAACCTGTACATGGCCCGGCAGAAGGGCGACATCCCCAAGTACGAACGCATCATCATCGAGACCACCGGCATCGCCGACCCGGCGCCCATCCTCGACACCTTGTTGAACGACCGCTGGCTGGCCAAGCGCCATCGCCTGGACGGCGTGGTGACCACGGTGGACGCGGTGCTGGCCGAGCAGCAACTCGACAGCTATTTCGAGGCGGTGCGTCAAGTGGCGGTGGCCGATCGCCTGCTGATTACCAAGAGCGACCTGGCCGGGCCCGAGCTGACCGCGGCGGCCAAGACCAGGGTGGCGGCGCTCAACCCGGCGGCGCCCATCCACACTGTGCTCAAGGGCGAGATCGACCCGAACCTCATCGTCCACGTCGGCCTCTACGACCTGGACCGCAAGCACCCGGACGTGCGCCGCTGGCTCAATGCCGAGCGCTACAAGCCGGCAAAAGTCGGCGTGCTGGGCGGCAAGCCGGCGACGCCCGAGCTGCACGATGGGCGCATCCGCGCCTTTAGCCTGAGCTTCGATGCGCCCCTGGACTGGACCGGGGTGCAGAGCGCCCTGCAGATGCTGACCGCCTTCCGTCCGCAGAACCTGCTGCGCATGAAGGCACTGGTCGACGTCCGGGGCGAACCGGGGCCGGTGGTGCTGCATGCGGTGCAGCATGTGGTCTATCCGCCGGAGCGCCTGGCGGCCTGGCCGGATGCCGACCACAGCAGCCGTTTCGTGTTTATCGTCAGCGACCTGGACGAGGCCTTTGTGCACAAGCTGTTGAACGATTTCACCCAGGCGGCCGGCCAGGGGCTTCTCTCTCCGCCATCCATGGCATAATGCCACGCGGAATTCGTACCCTCGCACCGGACGAATAGGAGGAGAACCGTGGCCACTGCAAAGAAAAAAGCAGCCCCTGCCAAAGCAGGTAAACCCGTCGCCAAAAAGCCCGCTGCCGCGAAAGCGGGCAAGCCGGCCGCGAAGAGGCCCGCATCGAAAACGGCTGCCGTGAAGAAGCCCGTGGCAAAGAAACCGGCCGCAGCCAAAAAGGCCACGCCGGCGAAAAAGCCTGTGGCCAAAAAGCCGACACCGAGCAAGCTTGCCGCCAAACCGGCCGCGAAAAAAACCGCCGTTAAGAAACCTGTAGCCAAAGCGGCCGTTACGAAAAAGCCCGCCACGAAGAAACCTGTGGCCAAAAAGCCGGTCGTCGCCAAGAAAGCCGCGCCGGCGAAAAAAACCGTCGCGAAGAAGCCCGCCGTAAAGAAACCGGTCGCGAAGAAAGCCGCCCCGATTAAGGCCGCCGCCAAGCCGGCAGCCAAGAAAGCCGCGCCAGCGAAGGTCGCTGCCAAACCGGTAGCGAAAAAGCCGGCGCCTATATCAGCAACCCCGACTGTGAAGAAAGCAACACCTGCCGTGACCAAAACGACAATTGCTGCACCGGCCAAGGCCACCAAGGCCCCGGCCCTTGCCTCGACGATGCCCAATGCCTCCGGCCTGAGCGAAACTCAAGTGCTGAAGATGTCCGACAAGGATTACATGAACGATAACCAGCTGGCCTTCTTCAAGGCCAAGCTTTTGGCCATGAAGGACGAGATCCTGGCCAATGCGCGCGAGACTGGCGAGCACCTGAAGGAAAACGAGGTCTTCGCCGACCCCAACGACCGCGCGACGGTGGAAGAAGAGAACATGCTGGAGCAACGCGTGCGCGACCGCGAGCGCAAGCTGCTGAAGAAGATCGACTCCGCGCTGCGCCGCATCGAGGCCGGCGAATACGGCTACTGCCTGGAGACCGGCGAGCCGATCGGCGTTGCCCGCCTGATCGCGCGGCCGACCGCCGAGCTATCGATCGAAGCGCAAGAAAAGCACGAGCGGCGCGAGCGGCTGTACGCGGATTAACCCGCCCAGGCTGGGCACGCGTCCAACCGCCTAGCATGAATCCCCTACAGCGGCTGCTGGTCGGCCTGATCCGGCTCTATCAAATCGCGCTGTCGCCCTATTTCGGCAGCCAATGCCGGTTCACGCCGACCTGCTCCGAATACGCCAAAGAAGCGGTCAAACAACACGGCGCGTTGAAAGGCAGTTGGCTGGCGATCCGCCGCATCGGCCGCTGCCATCCGTATCATCCGGGCGGCCACGACCCGGTGCCGCCGAAGTGATGCACGGGCCAGCCCGTTTGGCGTAGAGTTTACCCATGCTCCTCGGCCGCCTTCGACTCCTGCTGCTCACCGCCTTCCTGCTGTTAGGTCAGCTGGGCGGCGTGCTGCATGGCCTGTCGCACCAGGACGAGAGTAAAGAGCGGCCCCACGCCGCCTGTCAGTTGTGTGCCGCCTATTCGGTCTTCGACCATGCGGCGGCCGGCACGCTGCCCATGGCCGTCGCCGGCCAAACCTTCACCCCGGCCCGGCCGGTAGCGCAGTCCGACAGCGGCCAGCCCGCCCAGCTTCTTTACCGTTCCCGCGCACCCCCCTTCCTCGGCTGAGCCGGTTGCCTTTAGCCGCCATCGCCCTTGATGGCGCCGCACGTTCATCGTTCGAGGAATCATCATGTATGTAAGACGCACCCTGATCGCGTCTGCCATTGCCATGGCCTTCGCCATGCCCGCGCAGGCAGACAACAGCGATGACATCGCCGCCGTCCGCAAGGAGATCGAAGCGATGCGCCAAAACTACGAGGCCCGCATCCAGGCCCTGGAGGCTCGGCTGAAACAGGCCGAAGGCCAGGCCGGACAGGCGACGGCCAAGGCCGATGTGGCCGAGCCCGCCGCCGCGCCGCCAGCGGCGGCCAACAGCTTCAACCCGGAGATCGGCCTGATCCTGACCGGTCACTATGCCAATCTCAAAGACGTGCCGAACCGGCATATCACGGGCTTCTTGCCGCTCAGCCCAGCGGCCGTAGGCATGAATCGGGGTTTCTCCGTCGATGCCTCGGAACTGTCGCTCGCGGCCGACATCGACCCCAACTTCCGCGGTCAAGCCAATCTCGTCTATGAAGACGGCACCGGCGCGACGGTGGAAGAGGCCTATTTCCAGACCTTGCGCCTGGGCAACGGCTTCACCCTGAAGGGCGGCCGCTTCCGTTCGGCCATCGGCTACATGAACGAACAGCATCCGCACGCCTGGGACTTCGTCGACAACCCGCTGATGTACCAAGTGCTGTTCGGCGAGGGTTATGGCCAAGATGGCGTGCAATTGAAATGGCTGGCCCCGACCGATCTGTTGGTCGAGATCACCGGCGAACTGGGCCGTGGCGCCAACTTCCCTGGCAGCGACCGCAACCAGAACGGCGCTGGCGACGCCACCCTAGGCCTGCATCTCGGCGGCGATGTCGGGCTATCCAATAGTTGGCGCGGCGGCATTGCCTATTTGCGCACCAGGGCGGAAGACCGTGCATTCTTCGGCCTCGACCCGGCCGGCACCGGGCTGACCGGCGATTTCACCGGCCGCAGCCGCACTTGGCTGGCCGACTTCACCTGGAAGTGGGCACCGAACGGCAATCCGCGCGAGACCAATTTCAAATTCCAGACGGAATGGTTCCAGCGCAGCGAATCGGGCAGCCTGGCATGCACCCCTTGCATCACCGGTCCCTATGCAAGCGAGCAATCCGGCTGGTACGCCCAGGGCATCTACCAATTCATGCCGATGTGGCGCCTCGGCTACCGATACGATCGGCTTGATCGCGGCACCGCCCGCCTCAACGGCGCCGACCTCGGCGGCACCATCGCCAGCCTGGCCGACTACAGCCCGAGCAAACACAGCCTGATGCTGGACTGGTCACCCTCCGAGTTCTCCCTCGTCCGCCTGCAATATGCCCGTGACAAATCCATGGCCGGCCTGGATGAGAACCAGATCGCGCTGCAATACGTCTACAGCCTGGGCGCACACGGCGCCCACAAATACTAGGGGGACATCATGACGATCTGGGTTCGACTTTTCTTGATAGCGCTGGCCGCGTTGCCGACCTGGGCTCAGGCGGACGTCACCGTCTTCGCCTGCGAACCGGAATGGGGCGCGTTGACGCAGGAACTCGGTGGCGACAAGGCGAAGATATTCACTGCCACCAGCGCCCTGCAGGACCCGCATCGCATCCAGGCGCGACCTTCGCTGATCGCGAAGATGCGGCAGGCCGATCTGGTCGTCTGCACCGGCGCCGAGCTCGAAATCGGTTGGCTGCCGGTGCTGCTACGCGAGAGCGGCAACAACCGTGTGCAACCGGGCGGCCCAGGCTATTTCGAGGCGGCGCGGAGGGTGAACCTGCTGGAGCGGCCAAGCCGGCTTGACCGTGCCGGCGGCGACATCCATCCGGCTGGCAACCCGCATATCCAAGGCGATCCGCGCAATCTGCTGCCGGTTGCAGACGGTCTCGCCCAGGCCTTGAGTCAAATCGATGCCAGCAACACCGGCTATTACCAAGCCCGCTTGACGGACTTCAAGCTACGCTGGCATGGCGCCCTACAGAAATGGTCGCAACGGGCGGCCCGGCTGAGGGGGGTGGCAGTGGTCATGCAACACCGCGATCCCTACCTGCCGGCCTGGCTCGGCGTCCATGCCGTGGCCGAGTTGGAACCGCTGCCCGGCGTCGAGCCGTCGGCCGCCCACCTGGCTACCGTGCTAGACAGGCTGAAGCAGACGCCGGCCAAGATGATCCTGCGCCCGGCCTATTTCTCACCGCGGCCGAGCGAATGGCTGGCCGAACGGGCCGGCATCCCGGTGGTCGAGTTGCCATTCAGCGTGGGCGGCAGCCCCGCGGCGAAGGATCTGTTCGGCCTCTACGATGACACGCTCGACCGCATGCTGGAGGCCGGCAAATGAATTTCGCCGCGCTGGACCCGACCATTCTGTTACCGCCGTTTTTGGCCGGCCTGATCGTACTTTCGACGCACGTGCCTTTGGGCCGGCAAGTCTTGCGCAAAGGCATCGTCTTCATCGACCTGGCCATCGCACAAATTGCCGGCCTCGGCGTGATCGCCGCCCATGCCCTGGGTTGGGAGACGACAAGCTGGCAGGTGCAAGCCGCCGCGCTGACGGCGGCGATCGTCGCTGCACTGGCCTTTCGCTTGAGCGAACGCCTTTGGCCCGAACGACAAGAGGCGCTGATCGGCAGCGCCTTCGCGCTGGCCGCCAGCCTGGGCGTTTTATTGCTGGCCGACGACCCCCATGCCGGCGAACAACTGAAGGACTTATTGGTCGGCCAAATCTTGTGGGTCAATTACGGTCAACTCTGGCCGCTCGCCCTGCTCAGCGCGATCATGCTGATGCTGTGGCCGATCCTGCGTCTGGGGGAACGGCCGT
Source organism: Pseudomonadota bacterium (assembly GCA_021848725.1). Taxonomy (GTDB): domain Bacteria; phylum Pseudomonadota; class Gammaproteobacteria; order Burkholderiales; family Thiobacillaceae; genus Sulfuritortus. The sequence goes on along the minus strand of JAJZTS010000018.1, from coordinate 12,858 downwards.
TGGCCTTCTACCTCGTCTTGGCCACGATGGTGACGGCCTCGGTGCAGGTGGTCGGCGTCTATCTGGTCTTCGCCAGCTTGATCTTGCCGGCCCTGGCCATCGACAAGCTGGCCGAGGGCCGCGGCCTGGTCTGGGGCTATGGTCTCGGCGCAGCCGGTTATGCGCTCGGGCTGGCCCTGTCGGCGCTACGCGATTGGCCGGCCAGCCCGATCATCGTATTGGCCGTGGCCGGCTGCGCACTGGCCACGGCCTGGACCGTCGGCTCGAAGCGGCGGCGTTATTTGCGCTAACGCGATTCGCCGCCGTCGCGTACCGGTTTCTTCGCCAGCTTCCGTTGCAAGGTGCGCCGGTGCATCTTCAATGCGCGCGCGGTGGAGGAAATATTGCCATCGTGCTCGGCCAGCACGCGCTGGATATGCTCCCACTCCAAGCGTTTTACCGGTAACGGCGTCTCGGCCGGCTCGATACCGGCGTCGCCTTGATCGCGTTGCAAGGCGGCTAGAATCTCGTCGGCCTCGGCCGGCTTGACCAGGTAATGCGTCGCGCCCAGCTTGATTGCCTCGACGGCCGTCGCGATGCTGGCATAGCCGGTCAACAGCACAATGTGCATATCGGGCACGAGTTTTTTCAGCCGCTCGATCAGCACCAGCCCGGATTCACCCGGCATCCGCAAATCGATCACGGCCGCCTGCGGCGGCTGGGCCTGAGCCAGGCGCCAAGCCTGCTCGGCATCCGCCGCTTGGCGCACAGTCAAACCGCGCCGGCCCATGGCCCGCGCCAATACGGCGCGAAAGGCCTCATCGTCGTCGACGATCAATAGATCGCTGAACGGCAAGCCGCTCATTGCGTCTTCAAGGCCACCAAGGGCACGCTGATGCTGGCGATGCTGCCGCCGCCAGCGCGTGCGGCCAACAGGGCCTCGCCGCCAAGATGTTCCACGCCGGCATGGGTAAGCAGCAGGCCGACGCCGCGGCCTTCCCCCTTGCTGCTGACCGCCTGGCGGCCCGCCGTCTCGGCCAGCTCCGAACTGATGCCGGGACCGCGGTCGAGCACGCGCACGCGCAGTTGCTCGGTATCCCATTCGCATTCGATCCCGACGTTTTCGGGCGAGGCCTCCGCGGCATTGTTGTAAAGGCTGACCAAGGCCTGGGCCAAGATGGGATCGGGGCGGATAGGCAGGGCCGGCCGCCCGCCATGGAGTTGCACCTGCACGACGACGTTCGGCCGCATCAATTGCCAATGTTCGATCGTCTCCGCGAGCCAAGTATCGAGCGGCATCGGCCCCGCTTCGCGGCCGGCACCGGCACTGACCGTCAACCGCGTCAGCAGCGTCTTGCAACGATCGGCCTGCTGCCGTAGCACTTGCAAGGGCTCGGCCAACTCCGGGTCGTTGCCGTATTCATCCTGCAGCTCCCGACTCACCAGCGCAATGGTCGCCAGCGGCGTCGACAATTCATGCGCGGCGCCGGCCGCTTGCATACCCAGCGCGAATACGCCGGCATCGCGTAGCGCCCGTTCGCGCGCCGCAGCCAGCTCGCGCTCACGCTGGCGCAGGCTGGCGGCCAGCCGCACCACGAACCCGGCCACCAAGCTGGCGCTGATCAGAAAATTGAGCCACATGCCGATCAAGTGCAGATTGAATGCATCGGTGCCGGATATCGCCGACAGCGGCACATGCCAGAACATCAGCAGGCTGTAGGCTGCCGCGCACAACAAGGCGGTAAACCAGGCGAAGCGCGGCGACAGCGCAGTGGCGGCCAAGATCACCGGCAGCAACAGCAGCGACACGAAGGGGTTGCTATAACCGCCGCTGAAAAACAGCTGACCCGACAGGGCAACCGTGTCAGCGGCCAGTTGCGCGAACACCTCCGGCTCGCTCGGCGGCCAAGGCTGGCGCAGCCGCCACAGGCTCAGTGCGGCGAGCACGGCCAAGAGGCCGAGGATGCCGAGCATCGGTGTGAGCGGCAGGGACATGCCGAGGCCCAGCGTCGCGATCGCGATCGCCAGCGCCTGCCCGGCAATGGCGAGCACGCGCAGCCAGGCCAGGCGCCGCAGCAGATTGGCGGCGGGCGACATCGAAGCAACCGTATCCATGGCCCGCATTGTAGCCCTGCCCAGGCACCAGCCTGAACGATGCGGCGAAATGCCGCACGCTAGACCACCGATGCAGGCCGTAAACTAGGCCTTGGCTGTAGCAGCATGCCCCGCCATGGGTAAGCAAGATCGGAAAGGGATCAGATGAAGACAGGGAATTGGATTATCGCCTTGAGCCTGGCCGTATCGGCCAATGCCTGGGCCGCCGGCGTCAGGATCGACGAGGCCTGGGCCCGTGCCACCGCCCCCGGCCAAGACGTCGGCGGCGCCTTCATGACCCTGACCGCCGACACCGAGCTGAGTTTGGTCGAGGCGAGCAGCCCGATGGCGAGCAGCGTCGAGTTGCACAACATGGCGATGGACAAGGGCATGATGGTGATGCGCCGGGTCGATCGGATCGCCCTGCCCAAGGCCAAGGCGGTGCGACTTGCCCCGGGCGGGCTGCATTTGATGTTGTTCGGGCTCAAAGCGCCGCTCAAGGCCGGCGAGCACGTGCCGTTGACCCTGACGCTGCGCGATGCCAAGGGCAAGACGGAGACGGTCGAGGTGAAGGCCGAGGTGCGCGAAGTCGGCGGCGGCATGATGCACCATCCTCACTAAGCGTCACGCCCCATGAAAAAAGCCGGCAGATGCCGGCTTTTTCTTTGAAGGCGATGAGTGAGCCACGCGCTCAGGCCTCTCGTTCCAGCTCCTCGATCGAGGTGTGGCGCACGTCCTTGCCCTTGACCATGTAGACCACATATTCCGACATGTTCTTGGAATGGTCGCCGATGCGCTCCAGCGCCTTGACCACGAACAGCAGGTCGATCACGGTCGAAATGGTGCGCGGGTCTTCCATCATGAAGGTGATCAGGTGGCGGGTGATCAGATGGAATTCCTCGTCCACCTCGATGTCGGCCCGAGCCAGTTGTGCCGCGACCGAGGTATCGAGCCGGGCGAAGGCATCCAGCGCGTTGTGCAGCATCTTGATGACCAGGCCCGCCATGTATTTGATCTCGCTGTAGCGCGGGCCGGTCAGGCGGTCGCCCTGGTAGATCTGCTTGGTCATGCGCGCGACCTTGGACGCCTCGTCGCCGATGCGTTCCAAGTCGGTCACGGTCTTGATGATGGTGAGGATCAAGCGCAGGTCACTCGCCGCCGGCTGGCGCAAGGCGATGATGTGCGTGCAATCCTCGTCGGTCGCCACTTCCAGCGCATTGACTTTGTGGTCCATGGCCATCACCTGGTCGGCCAGCTCCATGTCGCCGGTCACCAGGGCATCGACTGCGCGATTGATCTGTTCTTCAACCAAGCCGCCCATCTCCAGCACGCGCGCGCGCACCGCTTCGAGTTCGGCATCGAATTGTTTATAGGTATGTTCCGCGGGCATGTCTGTTCCTCTTCATCGGCCAATGACGCGGCCGGTCATCCATTATAAGCAGCCGTTAGGACGAAATTATGACAGCTCTGTGACGAAGGGCAGATCAATTCGTCGGCCGTCGATTTCCAGCGACATCACCCAATCGCGCCGGCCGCTAACGCAGACCGGCAACACAATGCGTGCCCGAAAGCCGCCTTGGGCATCCGGCCGCAAGCTGTAGAGATTAAAACCCATGTCCATGCTGGCCATGGTGAACTGGGCCTGCACCTTGCGCGCACCGGGCGCGTTCACCGTGAGCTGGAAGGGCTTGAGCACTTGCAACTTGCCTTCGACGCGCACGGTGACAGTGCGGCCATCGAGTTGCAGTGCGCAACCGACATGCAAGTCTGGGCAGGCGGCGGTTTGGGCGGGCTCCGGCGTGCGCGTCTGCCACCACCCTATCGAAGCCACGACCAGCCCGATCGCGAGCCACGGTACGGCCAGAAAAACCTGGCGCGTGCTCAACGCCATGCCTGGCCTTTCAAACCGATGCCGTGGGCGCCATGGCGTCGAGCGAGATCGAGGTCGGCCTCGGTCAGCCCACCCAGGGCAAAGACCGGCATTGGGCAATGTGTCACCAACTCGGCAAAACGCGGCCAACCCAAAGTGGGCGCACCCGGATGCGAGGCGGTCGGCAACACCGGTGACAATACGGCGAAGTCGGCGCCCAGCTCAACCGCCCGGCCCAATTCAGTTTCATCGTGGCAAGAGGCGCCAACCCAGGCCAGCTCAGGCCTTTGCCTAAGGTTGGCCAATTGGTTCGAAGTGAGGTGAACACCGACGCCCAATTCGCTCGCCAATTCGATATCGCCGTTGAGCAACAACTGGGCACCGGCGGCGCGGCAGCGCTTGGCCACCGCACGTGCCAGTTGTTCGAAGTCTTTGGCCGGCATCTGTTTCTCGCGCAACTGCAGCAGACGCAGGCCGGCGGCGAAGCGTTCGTCCAGGCGCCGGAGAAAGGCCTCAACCCCGAGGTGTTCGACATCGGAGATCGCATAAACCAGCGGCAACGACAGCCCGCGCAAAATCGGGCCGTTGGCCGGTAGGATGGGTTCGACCTCGGGCCGGGCGGCATGGGTCCAGGCCAATTGCTGGCCTTCGTGCGGATGCGGCTCGCCCTGCCAGTCGGTGACCCGGAAGAAGCACAGGTTCACCTGGGCGTGGGGGTAATCGTAGAAGCGGCTGATCCAGGGATAGGCGCCGGTCACGACGATGCCCAGCTCCTCCTGCAGCTCGCGCACCAGCGCATCGCGCGCGGTCTCGCCGGCCTCGACCTTGCCGCCGGGGAATTCCCACCAGCCGGCGTAGGCCTTGCCCTCGGGCCGGCAGGCCATGAGGAAGCTGCCGTCCGGCCGCTCGATCACCGCAGCGGCGACCTCAAGTCTTTGGCTCATTTTTTCAGGCCCTGGCGGCCGGCCCAGTCGGCGGCGAACTGGCGCGCCACCCGGCCGCTGCGACCGCCGCGGAAGATGGCCCATTGCAAGGCCTCGATACGCATGACCTGGCCGATGCTGCCGCCAAGCGCCGTGACCCAGCTCTCGACGATGTCGAGATAGGCGTCCTGATCGAAGGGGAAGAAGGACAGCCAGAGGCCGAAGCGGTCGGCCAGCGACAGCTTCTCCTCGGTGCTCTCGCCCGGATGCACCTCGCCGCCGCGGCGCGTGGCCTCGTCGTTCTCGCTGAAAAACTCGGGCATCAGGTGGCGCCGGTTCGAGGTGGCGTAGATCAACATGTTTTGCGGCGCACCGGCGATGCTGCCATCGAGCACGGCCTTCAGCGCCTTGTAGGCGGGGTCGTCGGCCTCGAACGAGAGGTCGTCGCAGAACACGATGAAGCGGTAGGGCTGGCCGGCGATGGCCGCGGCGATCGCCGGCAGGTGCACCAGATCGGCGCGGTCGACCTCGATCAGGCGCAGGCCCTGTTTGGCATGGCGGCCAAGCACCGCCCGCACCAGCGAGGACTTGCCGCAGCCGCGGCTGCCCGAGAGCAACGCGTTGTTGGCCGGCAGGCCCTGGACGAACTGCCTGGTGTTGCGGTCGAGCTCGGCCTTCTGCTCGTCGATGCCGCGCAGGCTCTTCCAGGCCACGATCTGCGGCTCAGCCACCGGCAGCAGCGCGCCGTGCTGGAAGTGGCGCTGCCAGCGCGCGGCCTGCACCTGTTTCCAGTCGATCCTGGGCGGTGTGGGCGGCAGCCAGGCATCGAGCCGGGCGAGCAGGTCGCCGGCGCGTTGCAGGAAGTTGTTCAGCGAATCACTCATGGCAGGCGTCCACATGGATTCCCACGTATGCGGGAATGACGGTTAGGTGCGGTACTCGGCGTTGATCTTCACATAGTCGTAGGAGAAATCGCAGGTCCATACCGTGGCACTGGCGGTACCGCGATTCAGTTCGATGCGGACCCGGATGTCCGACTCGGCCATCACCCGGCGACCGGCTTCGTCCTGGTAGCTCGCGGCGCGGCCGCCATTCTCGGCAACCAGGACATCGCCGAGGAACAGCTTGACCCTGTTCACGTCGAGATCGTCGATGCCGGCATAGCCGATGGCGGCGAGGATGCGGCCGAGGTTGGGGTCGGAGGCGAAGAAGGCGGTCTTGACCAGCGGCGACTTGGCCACGGCATAGGCGATCTGCTTGCATTCCGCCTCGGCGCGGCCGCCTTCGACCTGCACGGTCATGAACTTGGTGGCGCCCTCGCCGTCGCGCACGATGGCCTGGGCCAGCTCGACCATGAGCTCGGTCACCGCGTCGCGCAGCGGCACGAAGCGCGGGTCGCCGTCGTCCATCAGCACCGGCGCCTCGGTCGCGCCAGTGGCGATCAGGATGCAGGCGTCGTTGGTCGAGGTATCGCCGTCGACGGTGATGCAATTGAACGATTTGTTCGCGGCGAAGCGCAGGATCGCCTCCAGCGCCTCGCAAGAGACCGGCGCATCGGTGGCGACAAAAGACAGCATGGTCGCCATGTTCGGGTGGATCATGCCCGAGCCCTTGGCGATGCCGGTGACCACGAATTCGACGCCGTCGAGCACCACCTTGCGCGAGCCGGCCTTGGCCACGATGTCGGTGGTCATGATCGCCTCGGCGGCATTGGCCCAATTGGCGGACTTCATATCGCCCAGGGCGGCCGGTAGCGCGGCGATGATCTTGTCGTGCGGCAGCGGCTCCAAGATCACTCCGGTGGAAAAAGGCAGCACTTGTTCGGGCTTCAACGCCAGTTGCTGCGCCAGCGCGGCGCAGGTCTCGCGTGCGCGGCGCAGGCCGTCCTCGCCGGTGCCGGCATTGGCGTTGCCGGTGTTCACCACCAGGGCGCGGATGCCAGAATCAGCATGCAAGTGTTCCTTGCATACGACGACCGGTGCGGCGCAGAAGCGATTCTGGGTGAACACGCCGACCACTTCGGCATCGTGCGCGATGCGCATGACCAGTACGTCCTTGCGCCCCGGCTTCTTGATGCCGGCGGAGGCGATGCCGAGCTCGACGCCGGGCACGGGCAACAGACTGGCGGGGTCGGGGGCGGTGAGTTTGACCGGCATGGTGCGTGCGCTTTCGGAAAAGAAAGCGCTATTTTACGCCGCCGGCTATGACACGACGAAGATTTGGCCGTCGGTAAAGATCAAGGCGGCGCGCACCGGCCGTTCCGGGTAAAGCGCCGTCACCGCCTGCCGGTAATCGGCGAGCTGGGCCAAGTGCGGCGCCGCCCGGCGGGCAAGATCGGGCTCGTCCAATCCGCCGGTCTTGTAGTCCAACACCCAGATCGCGTCGTCGAACTCGACCAGCCGGTCGATCCGACGCGGCGCGCCGTCGACCGCCAGGTATTCCAGCTCGTTGCGGGCGCGCCGGAATTGGCCGGCATCGAAGAAACGCGCCAGGCTCGGTTGTGCGATCAAGCGCTCGGCCACGCTGCGGGCCTGCTCGTGCAGTACCGGCGCGGTCGTTTGATCGTGCGCCGCCACGGCCTGGCCGCCGGTCAGCGCTTCGAGATAGCGATGCACCAGGATGCCGAAGGTCGCCTCCGCCCCCGCCATGCCGCGCAGTTGGCCGACCGGCTTGGCCGCAGGCAACAGCACCGGTTCGCTGCCCTGTGCGCTAACTGTGGCCGCCGTTTCCTGCCAAAGCAGCTTGGGCACATCGGACGATTCGAGCACACCGAGCGCGACCTGCAATTGCGACAGCCAGCCCCTGTCTTCCGTATCCAGGCCCGTGACGAACAAGGCCTGCTCGGCCCGGGTCATCGCCACATAGAGCAGGTTGAGCCGCTCGCGCTCGGCCATCTGCCGCTCCTGCTCGAACAGGGCGTCGCGGCCGCGGCCGCGCCAAGCCTTGGCCCCGAACAGCGAGAAGTGGCGCGGCTTATGCTCGGCCGCCGGCCAATCGATCAGGGCGCCATAGTGGTCGCGATCGCCCCCTTCTTCGTCGGCCTTGATCAGAAACACCACCGGCGCCTCCAAGCCCTTGGCGGAATGGATGGTGAGCATGCGAACGCTGTCGCCGTGATCGGTCGCCGCCTCGTCCGGCGCGTCGCCGCCCGCCTTGTCGCGCAGCGCTTTCAATTCATCCAGCAGACGCGGCAGGCTGGGATAGCGGCCGCCGCCGACTTCCAAGGTCAGGCCGAGAAAGGTCTGTAGGTTGGCCAGCACGCCCGCCCGCAAGCGCTCGGGGACGGCGGCGGCATAACGCGCCTCGACCTCGGCCTCGTGGAAGATGCGATCGAGCAGGTCATGCGCCGGTAGCCGGCCAGCGTCGGCGAGCCACGCCGCCAACACGCTTTGCGCGCGTTGCACATGCGCCGGCGCCGCCGGCTCGCCGCCCCAAGCCTGCACGCGTTCATACCAAGCACCCTGGCCTTGTCGCGCCAGCGTCATCAAATCGTCGTCGCTCAAGGCGAAGATCGGGCTCTTCAAGACCTGGGCCAACGCCAGGTCGTTGAACGGCATGGTCAAGAAGGTCAGCAGTGCGATGAGATCGGCTGCCTCCAGCGTGTTGAGCAACTCACCGCGCCGGTTGCCGACGAAAGGGATGCCCGCCTGCTTGAACGCCGCCTCGAACACGTCGAGCCCGGAACGGGTGGCGGACAACACCAGGATATCGCCATAGCGCGCGGGCCGCGCCGGCTCGCCCACGTGCAAACGCCCGACCAGGGACTGGATGCGCTCGGCCACGGCCAGGGCTTCGCCGGCGCGCTTCTCGATCTCTTCTGGCGCCGGCGTGGTCAGCGGATTGCGAAAATCGGGGCCGGGCCTGGCTTCCGGCTTTTCCGCCACGGGCACCGCGATCACTTCGCACCAGCCAGGCAGCTGCGTTTTGTGCGCCAAGTGCGCGGCAAAACCGGGGTAACCGTCGCGGCCGTCGAAATAGGCATTGACCCAAGCCACCACGGCCGGCGCACAGCGGCGGGTTTCGTTCTGCGGGAAATAATGCGCATCGAAGTGGCGTTCGAGAAAGGCCCGCGCCTCCAGCAACACCCGCGGTTCCGCCCGGCGGAACCGGTAGATCGATTGCTTTGGATCGCCGACCACGAACACCGACGGCCGTTCCGCATCGCCGCCGTAGGCGGCCAGCCACTCGCGCAGGATGCGCCATTGCAGCGGGTTGGCATCCTGGAATTCGTCGAGCAGCAGGTGTTTGTAGCGGGCATCCAGCTTCATCTGGATCGCGGCCGAGGTCTCGCCATCGCCGAGCAGGCGACATGCCTCCCATTCGGCATCGGTGAAATCGAGGCCGTCGCGTTCGGCCTTCAGCCGCTGATAGAAATCGAGAAAGGCGAGCCCGGCGGTAAGGCCCCAGCGATTCAACTTCAGCGCGGCTTGTTCGTCGAGCAGCGCCTGGGTATCGCCGAGACGCCGGCTCAATCGTGCATGCAGTGCCAGGAAGTGCTCGCTCGCAACAGGCGCCAGGCGCTTGTCCATAGCCGGCCCGGCCTTGTAGTCGGCGTAAGCCTGGCCTTCCTGGCTCAACAAGGCTGAGCACACGCCGGAAAACCAGAGGCCTTTATCCGTCGCTTGCAGCGACTGGGCCAGCTTGCCGGCCCGCTCGCCGGACTTCTTGTGCCCCGTTGCGTTCTTTTCCAGCAGGCTTAGATATTCGCGCAGATGCGCTGCGAAGATTTCGTCGGCAAAAAGCGGCGCCAGCACATCGGCCTCCTCGCTCACGCCGACCAGCGCGCTCAACTCAGCCGCGGCCTCGGTCAGCGGCTCGGCCCGGCCCTCGGCCCAGGCCCACCACTCGGCCCGCTTTTGCACAAAGCCCTCCAACAACTGGCGCACGCTGGCCAGCGGCAGCTCGGCGATCAGCGCCCGAAAGGCCTGCTCTTCCGCTGAGCCCGCTTTCTTGCGCAGCGCTTCGGCAAAGCCGAGCCAGGCCTCGTCCAGCAGCAAAGCCGTGCTCTCGATCAGATTGCCCGGCGGCCGCTGCGCCAGCGGGGCGTGCGCCAAGAGTTTCAGGAACCAACCGTGAAAGGTGGTGATCTCCGGCCCCGGCCGGGCATTGACCACGGCCGCGAACAAGCCGCGCGCCTGGGGCAGCCTCTGGGCCGCCTCGGCCGCGGCGAATCCGCGCTGGGTCAAAAACTCGATGACCTCGGCCTCGCTGCCAAGCGCCAGCAACTCCAGCCACTCCAACAAGCGCGCCCGCATCTCGCCCGCCGCCTTGCGGGTAAAAGTGATCGCCAACAATTCGGAAGGTTCGGCCCCGGCCAGCATCAGCCGGATCATGCGCGAGACCAGGAGCCAGGTCTTGCCGCTACCGGCGCAGGCCTCGACCACGGCATTGGCACGGGGGTCGAGGGCGGCGAGCAAGGGGTTGGGGGCGAGTCGCATGCCGGGATTGTAACGAGGCCGGACTGACGCGCCAGGGCAACACCCGTGCCGCAAAACGTCAGCCCCGGGCCGCCACATCATGCAAAACACTTTGCAGTTCGTTGTTTTATTTGCTAAAAACCACCTTGGCACAGTTCTCGCTGCAAAGAACAGGCCGCTCAGCGGAGTTTATTTTCTCAAGGAGACACACCATGCAAGCCATGCGCAAAGTACAAGCCGGCTTCACCCTGATCGAACTGCTGATCGTGGTGGCCATCGTCGGCATCCTCGCCGCCGTCGCAATCCCCGCCTACCAGGACTACACCAAGAAGGCCAAGCTGTCCGAGCCCCTGGCCAAACTGGACGAGTTGAAATTGCAGGCGATGGAGTTCTATACCACCAACGGCGGCTTTACCAATTTCACCCTTGCCGACCCCAGCTATTCCTCGCAATACGTCAGTAGCGTCGGCATCGGCGCCACCGCCAATATCAATACGGTTGAGGTCCGCACGGTCGTCAAGGGCGTCCATGCCGATGTCAACGGTGCGACGCTATGTGTCCGTACGACCGATGGCGGCAAGACCTGGGAAGGTCGCGGCCTAGAGAATGGCACCACCACTAGTATTAAGAAGCTTATGCCGAAGAATTTCAGCACGGCTGATTGCGCGTAATTCGAGCCAAGTCATTAAACCGCCCTTTGGGGCGGTTTTTTTTCGCACTCTCATGACCGTCCCGCTTTCCGCGAGAATCGCCAATCTAGGCTTGGCAGGACTGGCCTGCCTACCCTTTGTCATTGCCAAGCATACCCTGCCCATCCCGACCTTTTATGGGGAATGGGTTGCGGGACTGATCGGGCTGATAGTCTTACTCGCAATGTTTGTGCGCTCGGCCCAGCCGCTCGAAATCCCGCGCATCATTTGGTTTCCGCTTGGCCTGACAGCGCTGGTTTTACTCCAAGCGCTCTTGGGCAAAGTAAACTATCCGAGCCAAGCCGTGCTAGCCGCCCTGTATCTGTTATGGGCCGTTCTCTTGCTACTGGCAAGCCGACGCCTGACGCAGGTTTTGGGTCTGGGGCACGTAGCCAGTAGCCTCGCCTGGGCTTTATTGGCCGGCGGGCTGATCAATACCTTCGTTGCTGCCCTGCAATTCTCCGGCGCATCAAATGGCCTGCCTTTTGTACTGCAGCCGCCTCGTGCAGTGATATATGGCAATCTGGCACAGGCAAACCATTTTGCCGACTATCAGACGCTTGCGTTGGCCTCGGCGATATATCTCAACATGCAGGGGCGGTTGCGCTCGGCTATAGCGCTGCCTGCAGGCCTATTGCTGTTGAGCGCTCTAGCCATGTCTGGTTCGCGCAGCGCATGGCTGTATCTGCTTGCATGCACCGCTCTGGCCTTTTGGCTTTTCCGCCAGCGCAAAGAACTAGACTCGCGCCGTTTGCTACTAATTTGTTTGGGGGCTTTGCCGGTCTTCTTTTTGATTCAGCAAGGCCTCGATGCACTTGGCCTGATGACAGCCAATCGCCGACTGGCTGGATTTGGCGATTTCATCATTCGCCTTTCGTTATGGCGCGATGCCTGGGCAACCTTTCTCAGTGCACCTTGGTTCGGCGTAGGTTATCAGCAGTACGGCTGGCATCATTTCCAGCTCATCCTAAGCGGCGGCTCTCCGTTTGCTACTTTGGCCGGGTTCGAAGACGTCGTTGCCGAGCATTCGCACAATATCGTGCTCCAGTTTCTGGCCGAGTTCGGCATCGTCGCAGTCCCACTGCTGGCATGGGCCGCTTGGCGGTTGATCGTTGGCCTGCGTACCATAGACTCTATTCATCGATGGTGGGTCATGGCCCTGCTCAGCGTGCTAACCATCCACAGCTTACTGGAGTACCCGCTTTGGTATGCCAATTTTCTGGGTGTGGCGGCGGTGTTATTTGCCTTGGCCGACAATCGGCCTTATTACCTTGTCATCCCTCAGCCCAGTCTGCGTCGCATGTGCACAGCGTTCTTGTTAATCGGCGGCTCAATCCTGACGGCAACATGGTTTGGCTATTCCGCGATAGAACGAATGATGCTAGCTTGGGGCACTGCAAGAACACCAGAAACGGTCGCCCTGATCCAGAACAACTTGAGGTCGGCGCAACTGGCTACATTCCTTGAACCGCAGCTGGATGCGTTACTTGCAACCTTGCCTGTCGATACCAAAGAACAGGAGGCCGTGACGACTCGTACCGCTTTGAGCGCGAAGGTTTTACGGCAAATGACTAATGCCACTACGGTCTACCGCCATGTGGCATGGTTGTGGATGGCCGGACAAAAGACCGAGTCCATTGCCTTGTTAGACAAGGCAATACGTGCTTATCCAGCCTCTCGCGAACGCAATGAGGCGGAGTTGTGGCGGATGGCTTTGCTTTATCCCGAGATCAAGCCGTTACTGCAAGCTACCCGCGCTGCCCAGGCCTCCGCGGCACCGCTGCCCGCCAACGCAGCCACACCCGCAGCCGCCGGAATTTTTCGACCTCCAGGCTATCGGGCAACACCGTAACCGTTTGTTGCCGGCGGTCTGCTTGCAGCCGCAA
>JAJZTS010000068.1 GCA_021848725.1 Pseudomonadota bacterium | reverse complement strand
CGGTTTGTCATTGATGGCGATCAAGCCGCTCAGTCGAGTTTGAAGGCCTTGACCGTCGCATCGAGGTCGATGGCCTCGGCGCTCAGCCGGGTGGCGGTGTTGACGCCCTGTTCGCTGTTGCTGACGGTTTGCTGGTTCAGGGTTTCGATGTGTTCGAGGTTGTCGAGCACGCTCTGCACGGCGTCTTTTTGCCGCTCGGTGGCTTGGGCGATTTCCTGCACGGTGCCGAGCACCTGATCGAAATGGGCGGTGATCTGCTTCAGTGCTTCGCCGGCTTGGCGGGCGCTGACGACGCCGGCCTGGGCCTCGGTCATGCCGCTGGCGATGGCGTCGATGGCCTGGCGGGTCTCTTCCTGAATGCTGTGGATCATGGTGCCGATTTCGCTGGTGGCCTGGGTGGTCTTTTCGGCCAGTTTGCGCACCTCGTCGGCCACTACGGCGAAGCCGCGGCCTTGTTCGCCGGCGCGCGCGGCCTCGATGGCGGCGTTGAGCGCGAGCAGGTTGGTCTGGTCGGCGATTTCTTTGATCGCGGCGACGATGGCGCCGATCTGCTGCGAGCTTTCGCCGAGCTTGGCCACCCGGTCGGTGGCGCTGCTGACCGAGGCGTGGATGCGCTCCATGCCTTGGATGCTTTGCTGGGCCTTGGCGATGCCCTGGTTGGCGACTTCGCCGGCCTCCTTGGCCTGGGTCGAGGCATTGGACGATTGGTGTGCGATGCCGCCGATGGTGGAGGCGAGGTTCTGCATGGCGTTGTTGATCTGGCCGGTGCGTTCGGCTTGTTCGTCGACGTGGTTGTGGATTTCTTCGACTTGGTCGCGGATCGCGTCGCTGGCTTGGCGCACCTGATTGCTCAGGCCGGCGGTATGGCCGATCAGATCGCGCAGGGTGGCGGCCATGTTGTTGAAGCTGACGATGATCTCGCCGATGGTGTCGTCGCTGCGCATCGCGCAGGTGAAGGTCAGGTCTTTCCGGGCAATGGCGCCGGCCACTTCGGAGATGCGACGCAGCTTGGACACGAGCACCACGTTCATCATCCAATAATTGGCGACGCCGATGAACAGGCCGGCGATGAAACAGCCGACGACGAACCAGGGCAGCATGCCGGGTTTCCATTCGACGAAGAAATTGGCGTAGAACGGAAAGATGCCGGCGACGAATACGCCGAAGCCGAGGAAGGAGAACAAGACGCGCCGAAGGATGCTGTTTTTCATAGGATGCAACCCGTGCCTAGTACGAATGGACCTGATTATAACGGCATCGCGCCAGATGTCAGGCTCCCAGCGGCGGCTTGGCTACCACTTCACGACATGGACGTTGTTTAGCGAGCGGCCGAGGAAGCGTTCGCCGATGGTCTGGAAGCGCAGGGGCACGTCGGTGACGTGGAAGTGGTAGTCGGCCGGCGTACGCGACGGGGTGTGCAGGTCGAGGTCGGTGAGCAGGGCGGCGGTGCGCTCGGCCATGGCCTCGGCCGAGTCGACCAGGGTGGTTTGCGGCCCGGCCACGTCGGCCAGCAGCGGCTTGAGCAGGGGGTAGTGGGTGCAGCCGAGCACCAGGGTGTCGACCTTTTCGGCCAGCACCGGCTTCAGGTATTCCTGGGCGGTCAGCCGGGTGACCGGGTGGTCGAGCCAACCTTCCTCGACCAGCGGTACGAACAGGGCGCAGGCCTGGGACACCACGCGGGCGTCGGGCTCCACCTCGTGGATGGCGCGGGCGTAGGCGTTGCTGTTGATCGTGGTCGGCGTGCCGATCACGCCGATGCGCCGGGTCTCGGTGGCGGCCAGGGCCGACAGCGCGCCGGCCTCGATCACGTCGAGCACCGGCACCGGCGACAGGTCGCGCACCACCTGGGCCGAAACCGAGGCCATGGTGTTGCAGGCGATGATCAGGAGCTTGACCTCGCGTTCCAGCAGATATTGCGCGATCTGCGTGGTGTAGTGGGCGATGGTCTCGACCGACTTCACGCCGTAGGGCACGCGGGCGGTGTCGCCGAAGTATTGGATGCTCTCGAACGGCAGGCGCTCCATCAGCGCGCGCACGACGGTCAGGCCGCCGACGCCGGAATCGAAAACACCGATAGGGCTATTCGGGTTAAAATGCATAAATAATTAGCAATACCAATTCAAACAAAACATACGGATATTGTATTCCTTGTTCGTGGACTCGATGGCTGCGACGTGGAGTTAGGAGAGAGGGGCATGTGGCAGCGCTTGGGTAGTACGTTCTTGCATTGGCTTCAAAATCTGCTGCACGAATTGCAGTATGGCGAGTTGGTCTGGTTGTTGAGCCCGACTCAGCACATGACCTTGCTGGCGAATCGGCGTGCGGCGATGATCATCTCCCGCGTGCGGCTGTGGGCCACCTTGTTCGCGATCCTGACGCCGCTCTGGATCGTGGTCGATCTGCTGGTGTTCAAGTGGCCGATGTGGGGCATTCTGGCCGGATCGCGCCTGCTCGCCAGTCTGGCCTTTGCCGTCTTGGCGCTGACGATCAAGCGCGACGGCCACATGCGCCATGCCTATCTGGCCTTGGTGCTGCTGTTCGCGATCCCGACGGCGTTTTTCATCTTCACCTATCCCATGGTCGCGCCGTTCAGGCTGCAGGGCATCGCCAGTTCGGTGGCGCTGGGCTATACCTTCCTGCCGTTCCTGGTGCTGGCCGGTCTGGGCATTTTTCCGCTGACCATGCTCGAAGGCGTGGTGTTCAGCCTGCCGGCCTTGGTCGGTACCTGGATGGCGACGGTGTGGCTGTGCGACTGCGCCGATCAATACAACCTGCTCGGCATGTACTGGCTGCTGATCCTGATCGCCGGCGTCGCCACGATCTCGGGCATGAGCCAATTGGGTTTCACCATCGCGCTGGTGCGTCAGGCGGTGCGCGATGTGCTGACCAATGCCTTCACCCGCGCCAGCGGCGCCGAGCTGCTCGACATCCAGTACATCCTGGCCGTGCGCAACGGCGCGCCGCTGACCGTCGCCTTCGTCGACTTGGATAATTTCAAACAGATCAACGACCAGCATGGCCATGAGGCGGGCGACCAGGCCTTACGCCAGGCCTCGGAACAGATTCGCGCCCATGCGCGCATGGGCGATATGCTGGTGCGCTGGGGCGGCGAGGAATTCTTGCTGGTGTTCCCGAACACCGATATCGCCAGCGCCCGCTTGGCCTTGGATCGGCTGCGTCAGGCCGGCCTGGGCCTGCGGCCGAATGGCGAACCGTTGACCGCGAGCATCGGTTTGGCCGAACGCCTGATGGATGGGCAAGAAGATTGGCAGGGTCTGATCGCCTTGGCCGACCGCCGGATGTACGAGGCCAAGCGCACCGGCAAGGACCGCGTGGTCTATACCGGCGAGGGGCTGATGGCCAGGCCTCAGCCGGCCTGAGAGCCTGTCTCGAAAACCCCGCAGGCCGCGAAGCGCAACGCGCTCCGCAGGATGTTATGAAACGGGGTCTAGGTTCCGAGCCGATCCAAGGCCCACGCCACATGCTCGCGCACCAGCGCGTCGGAGTGATTGCGCCGTGCAGTTAACGCGCGGCGTGCGGCCGCGGTGGCCGGGCCGTTGCCGAGCGCGACGGCGATGTTGCGCAGCCAGCGCGCGTGGCCGATGCGGCGGATCGGCGAGCCGGCCAGCCGCGCATCGAATTCCGCCTCGGTCCAGCCGAACAGATCGACCAGCGTCGCCGTGTCCAGGCGGTTGCGCGGCGCGAAATCGCGCTCGCGCGTGGCTTGAGCGAAGCGGTTCCATGGGCAGGCCAGTTGGCAATCGTCGCAGCCGTAGATGCGGTTGCCGAGCAAGGACCGCAGTTCGATGGGGATGCTGCCTGGCAGCTCGATGGTGAGGTAGGAAATGCAGCGCCGGGCGTCGACTTCGTAGGGGGCGACGATGGCCCGCGTCGGGCAGATGTCGATGCAGGCCTGGCAGGTGCCGCAGTGGTTGGCCTCGGTTGGGTCGGGCGCTAAGTCGAGATCGCAGTAAATCTCGCCGAGGAAGAACCAGGAGCCGGCACGGCGGTCGATTAGCAGCGTGTGTTTACCGCGCCAGCCTAGGCTAGACTGTGCGGCCAGCTCGACCTCCAGTACCGGTGCGCTGTCGGTGAACACGCGGTAATTGAAGGTGCCGGTCTCGGCCGCGATGCGTTCGGCCAGTTTTTGCAGCCGGTTACGCATGACCTTGTGGTAATCGCGGCCCAGGGCATAGCGCGAGACATAGGCGCGCTCGGCATTGGCCAAGATGGCGCTGGCTTCGTGCGCCGTCGGCAGGTAATCGAGCCGTGCGGTGATCACCGCGCGCGTGCCCGGCACCAGTTCGGCCGGGTGGGCGCGCTTGCTGCCATGTCGGGCCATATAATCCATTTCGCCCTGATAGCCCTTGGCCAACCAGTCCGCCAACCTTGCCTCGGCTGCGCTAAGTTCGATGCCGGCGAAGCCGATCGCATCGAAGCCGAGTTCCCGGCCCCACTGGCGGATCGCGGTTTTGAGTTGCGCCGATTGAGATGAATGAGAGTTCGAATGCCCCATGCCGGCGATGATAGCCTGACCTTGGCCCTGCCCGACGAAGCGGCGACGCTGGCGTTGGGTGCGCGCCTGGCCGCGGTGTTGCGGCCGGGCATGACGGTTTACCTGTCCGGCGACCTGGGCGCGGGCAAGACGACCCTGACGCGCGGGTTGCTTAGAAGCCTCGGTTATGCAGGTCGGGTGAAGAGTCCGACCTATACTTTGGTTGAACTTTATGAAATTCCGAGATTAAACTTATATCACTTTGATTTATATCGTTTCGCCGATCCGGCCGAATGGGCAGAAGCCGGCTTTCGCGAATACTTCAATGCGGACGCCGTCTGTTTGGTCGAATGGCCGGAAAAAGCGGTGGGACTGTTGCCCGAGCCGGATTTGACGGTTCGCTTGGATATCTTGGATGAAGGCCGCAGGGCAAGACTGGCGGCCGGAACGGAGGCAGGAAGACGGTGCGTCGAGGCGCTCAAATTCTCTTCAAGTGCGTAATGCTCGCGTTGCTGGTTTGCGCCGGTGCCGCGCAGGCCGCCGTGAGCGTGAAGGGCGTGCGTCTGTGGCCGTCGGCCGACTATAGCCGTATCACCGTCGAGCTGAACGAAGAGATCGGCTTCAAGCAATTCCAGCTCAAGAACCCGGATCGCATCGTGCTCGACCTCGAAGGGGTCGAGCCCAACCCGGCCTTGCTCGAGATCGTCGGCAAGATCTCGCCGCAAGACCCCTACATCGCCGGCGTGCGCGTCGCGCTCAATCGGCCTGGTGTCACGCGCATGGTGATCGACCTCAAGCAAGAGAGCCGGCCGCAAATCTTTACCCTGAAGCCTTTCGGCGAATACGGCCATCGCCTGGTGCTCGATGTCTATCCCACTGCCGCGCCGCCGACCTTGGACAAGCAGGTGGAAAGCGCGATCGCCCAGGCCGAGCAGGATACGCGGCCGAAGCCTCAGGCCGACGCGGCCAAGCCGGCCGAGAAGAAAACCAATCGCCCGGACATGGTACGGCTGGTCACGGTCGCGATCGATGCCGGCCACGGTGGCGAAGACCCCGGGGCGCATGGCTCCAATGGTTCGCGCGAGAAGGATGTGACCCTGTCGGTCGCGCGCCGGCTCAAGGCGCAGATCGACCGCCAGCCGAATATGCGCGCCTATCTCACCCGCGATGGCGACTATTTCATTCCGCTGCATGAGCGGGTGAACAAGGCGCGCCGGGCCCAGGCCGACCTGTTCGTATCCATTCACGCCGACGCCTTTATTCGCCCGGATGCCCGCGGTTCCTCGGTGTTCGCCCTGTCGGAGAAGGGTGCCACCTCGGCCGCCGCGCGCTGGTTGGCCAAGCGCGAGAACGAGGCTGACCTGATCGGCGGCATCAACGTCGACGTCAAAGACGTCTACCTCAAGCAGACCCTGATCGACCTGTCGCAGACCGCGACCATCTCGGACAGCCTGAAGCTCGCGCGCTCGGTGCTCGACGAGCTGGGCAGCATCAATACCCTGCACAAGGGCGAGGTCGAACAGGCCGGCTTCGCCGTGCTCAAGGCCCCGGATATCCCGTCCATCCTGGTCGAGACCGCCTTCATCTCCAACCCCGACGAGGAGCGGCGGCTGACCGACGATGGCTACCAGGACAAGCTGGCCGCCGCCATCGTCGCCGGCATCAAGCGCTATTTCGACAAGAACCCGCCGCTGGCCCGGTCGCGCGTGGCCCAAAGCTTTTGACCTGAAGGTACCCTGCGGGTACTATGTGTTTCCCCCAGTAATCGCGTAATTCCCCCTGCCCGTGGCCCAACAGGACGTCACCGTCTCCCCTTTGCAGCGCATGGACCCCTTGCCGCCCGCATCTGCTTCCGCAGCGTCGGTCAATCAAGCAGCGGCCTTGGAGGTGCTGGCCGAGATCGCTGCCAGCATGAGCGGCGAGAGCAACGTCGAGCAGATGCTCATGCGCTTCTTGCAGATCATGGTGCGGCTGTCCGGTGCGCGTGCCGGCGTGGTGCGCGTGCTGACCGCCGACGGCGGTCACCTGCGCCTGGCCGGCTCTATCGGCCTGCCCGATGCGGTGGTGGAAAAAGAGCGCTATATGCCGCTCGAATGCGGCATCTGCGGTCAGGCTACGATGACCCAGGGCGCGCAGATCGGCCAAGTGCTGACCGTGTGCCAAAAGCAGGTGCGCCACATGTACATCGCCAACCAGTGCCGCACCATCTTCGCGATACCGATGCGGCACAAGGGCAAGGTGCTGGGCGTCTACAACCTGTTCATGGACGACGAGCATCAACTGCCCGACGACGTCCGCTATTTGTTCAATTCGATCAGTGAGCACCTGGGCATGGCCCTGGAGAACACCCGGCTGACGCGCGAGAACCTGCGCATCTCGCTGATGAACGAACGCACCATGCTGGCCAACCAGATCCACGACTCGGTGGCGCAGACCCTGGCCTATGCCAAGATGCGCTTGGCCGTGTTGACCGAGGCCATGGCCGACGGCGAGCTGGAGCGTGCCAACGGCTATATCGCCGATGTCGAGGAGGCGGTGGATGTCGCCTATGCCGAGATTCGTAACCTGATCACCCAGTTCCGCGACCGCATCGATCCGCGCGGTCTGGTGCCTGCCTTGCAAGAGATGGTCGAGAGCTTCCGCAAGAAGGCCAATGCCGACGTCGATTTCTTGAACGTCGCCCAGGACGTGATGCTGACGCCGGAGGAAGAGGTGCAGGTGTTCCACATCATCCAGGAAGCCTTGTACAACATCAGCAAACATGCCCGGGCGCGGCATGTGATCGTCACCCTCGACCTGCACGAAGGCCAGTACATCGCCAATGTCGCCGACGATGGCGTCGGCCTGCATGGCGGCAGCGCGTCGCACGTCGGCAAGAGCTTCGGTCTGACCATCATGCGCGAGCGTGCTGCCAAACTGAACGGCAAGCTCACCATCGAAAGCCGGCCGGCCGGCGGCACCCTGGTGCGGCTGACCTTTCCGGCGCGGCAGCCGGAGTCGGCAATATGAGCAAGCCCACCCGTATCATCCTGGTCGACGACCACACCCTGTTCCGCAAGGGCCTGGCCGAACTGCTGGAGCGCGAGGGCGACATCGAGATCGCCAACATCACCGGCAACCCGGCCGAGGTGGCCGACCTGCTGCGCGCGCACAGCCCCGATGTGCTGCTGCTCGACCTCAATATCGGCGGCATCGACGGCATCAACGTGATGCAAGAGTTGCGTGCCGACGGCTTCACTTTGCCGGTGTTGTTGCTCACCGTCAGCGAGGCCGAGGACGACCTTGCCCGTGCCTTGCGCTCCGGCGCCAACGGCTACCTGTTGAAGAGCATGGAACCGGACGAAGTGGTCGACGCGATCCAGCGCGCCTGCAAGGGTGAGACCGTGGTCGCGCCGGCCATGACCGCCAAGCTGGTCAGCCTGCTCGACCAGAAGAGCAGCAGCACCGCCTCGCTGCTCGACTCGCTGACCCAGCGCGAGCGGGAGATCCTCACCCACCTCGCGCGCGGCGA
>JAJZTS010000017.1 GCA_021848725.1 Pseudomonadota bacterium | reverse complement strand
CCCCTCGGCTATCGAGCGGATTGATATGCACGTATCGAATCTGGTGCCGGTAGGGCAAGGCATCCAGTTGCTGCCGGATATCGATCTCATCCTGATTGACGACCCCGAAGAACACCGCCTCGGGATGCGACGCCTTTCGATGACAATCCTCCAGCGTTTGCAAAAGCAAATCATCGCAATACGAGGCAACGCTGACGAATATGGTCATGGGCGAATCGACATCAATGAAAAAGCCGCCCGGCTATTAACCGAGCGGCACACCTCACATCATCAGATTGGCTTAACCGTGGCCGTGACCACCGCCATGGTCGCCGCCACCATGATCACCGGAAGAGCCTGAATGATCATCGGAAGTATAGTTGACCGGTTTGTCGTCAGATAGGCCGTGATCTTCACCCCGGCCATGATCGCCCGATCCGCCATGCTGGTCATGGTGATCGGCAGCATCGACCCAACTGTTGCTCGACAAGCCGCCACCGTGATGACCGGCACCGCTATCGACGACCTCGGTCCAAGAGTTGCCATTGCTCTCTTTCGGCAAGAAATTGAACAAATCGTCGCCGTCCGATCCGCCGCCACCTTCAGAGCCACCACCACCACCGCCGCCGTGACCACCGTGGTCGTCGCCACCCTTGGACTGCTCGTCCTTGCCATGGTCGTCGCCACCCTTGGACTGCTCGTCCTTGCCATGGTCGTCGCCACCCTTGGACTGCTCGTCCTTGCCATGGTCGTCACCACCCTTGGACTGCTCGTCCTTGCCGTGGTCGTCACCACCCTTGGACTGCTCGTCCTTGCCATGGTCGTCACCACCCTTGGAGCCGTCACCACCACCGGCATTGTTACCACCGCTGGAGTTGTCATTACCCTTGTCACCCGTCGAGTTCTCGGCGTTATTGTGTTCGCCAGAACCGCCAGGTGCATCCTGGTCGCCATTGCCATGGCCGTTGTTGCCGCCCTTGGAGTCGTCGCCGCCACCGGCATTGTTACCACCGTTGGAGTTGTCATTACCCTTGTCGCCCGTCGAGTTCTCGGCGTTATTGTGTTCGCCCGAACCGCCAGGCGCATCCTGGTCACCATTACCATAACCGTTGTTGCCACCATCGTGATGATCGTCGTGATGGTCGTCGTGATGGTCGTCGTCATCCGGAGCCTCGGTCGGAGCCTCGGTCGGAGCCTCGGTCGGAGCCTCGGTCGGAGCCTCGGTCGGAGCCTCGGTCGGCGCTTCGGTCGGCGCTTCGGTCGGCGCTTCGGTCGGCGCTTCGGTCGGCGCTTCGGTCGGCGCTTCGGTCGGCGCTTCGGTCGGCGCTTCGGTCGGCGCTTCGGTCGGCGCTTCGGTCGGGGCCGGCGTCGGCGCCTCGGTCGGGGCCGGCGTCGGTGCTTCGGTCGGGGCCGGCGTCGGCGCCTCGGTCGGGGCCGGCGTCGGCGCCTCGGTCGGGGCCGGTGTCGGCGCTTCGGTCGGGGCCGGCGTCGGTGCCTCGGTCGGGGCCGGTGTCGGCGCTTCGGTCGGGGCCGGTGTCGGCGCTTCGGTCGGAGCCGGCGTCGGTGCCTCGGTCGGGGCCTCGGTCGGGGCCTCGGTCGGGGCCTCGGTCGGTGCCTCGGTCGGTGCCTCGGTCGGTGCCTCGGTCGGTGCCTCGGTCGGTGCCTCGGTCGGGGCCGGCGTCGGTGCCTCGGTCGGGGCCGGTGTCGGTGCTTCGGTCGGGGCCGGTGTCGGTGCCGTCGGATCAGAAGTATTGCCAAGATCTAAGTGCAGCGTCGGGTTTGCCGCATCGCTGCTCGGCGTAGCCGTACCAGCAGGGGTATTCGTTTGGGGCGGAGCCGTGTTGCCTACACCTTGCTCGACACCCGCCGCAGGCTGGCCGGCACTGGATTCAGCACCGGCACCACCGACTGTGCCTACAGCCGTACCACCGGTCGCAGTCCCACCGCCGCCCGCACCGCCTGAACTACCCGGTACGGCAGACCCGGCACCCGTGCTCGTGCCCCCACCCGTGGGAGCGCTTGTATCTTCACCCGCACCGCCGGCTGCACCGGGACCGGTATTGCCGGCAGCATTGCCGGCCGGACCCGCAGCCCCGTTCCCGCCAGCGGACTCGATCGCACCACCGCCTAAGACGGTATTGCCCTTGCCAACCTGTCCACCTTGCACCGCTTCATCTTGTCCCTTTTCGGCCTGCGGCTTGTTCAGCAAACTCGGGTCGTCTTTTTCACCCTCATTCTGTGCTTGAACGCCGGCATCGCTTTGGGCGCCGCCCAAGCCTTGCCCACCCTGATCGGACTGATGCAACACCGTCAGATCGTCGAGGACCTGCGCATCGAAATTTTGCTGTTCGGTATTTTGCGAGGTGTTGGTGTTGTCAGTGTCAGCCATGATGGTCTCCGCAGTTAAACTCAAACGCCAGTAAGGCGTTTATAGGACCGATTCTGGCCAACTCTATTTAGTTTGGGAACAGTGAAGTTAGGTCTATAACCTAAGTTAGTTCAGCGCCTGAACGCGGCTGCGCCTTGGACATAACCGTTGCCGGTATTGAACTCATAAGTGAGGCCGGCATGGCTGGCATTGCTGCCATAGAAACCCACGACACCGGCACCGCCACAATTGACCACACATGCCGAGGTGTCGCCTTGCACGCGATGCACCGAAGCATCGACACGGGTGAATGCAATATGGCCCGGATCCGACGCGCCGCTGAATCGCATCTCGTAATCGCCGGCACTACTGCCCTGGGTCAAGTACAGGTTCATGAGGCCCGACACACCGACGTTGGTCGTACCGAAGTTGGCCGTCATATTGCCACCGTAAACCCGCCAACCGGCCTGCGCATTGGCCGTCGCCTCTGTGGGTCGGGTTGCGCCGATCAGGTTGAAGGTATAGCTCTGATTGCGCATTTCAGACGGCACTTCATACAACCGAGCGCCTGCAATCCAATGGAAGCCCTGGGCATCGCTGTAATTGACCTCGCCGTAATTACCGATCAAGGCCGAACCGCCAGCCCAACGCCCCCAGCTGATCACGCCGCCATCGCTCCCACCCTCTTTCTGGCTGGCCGTGTAGGCGCCGCGAATTGCATAGGCCTCGGCACCATTCTTGGTCACGGTCTGTAGCTTGTTGCCGTCGTATTGGGTGAAACTCAAGGTCTTGGTGTCGTTGACGTTTTCCAAAACCTGGTTATCCGAACGGCGCTGTTCACCCGATGGGTTGAACTCGGCGCTCTGGAACGACCAATGGGTACCTGCCGGCTTCTCGGTCGGCAAGGTCTTCGAATCCCCCAACCCGGCCGTATCGAAATATTGGGCAGGAGGCGGTGCCGCAGTCGTGGGCGGCGCCAGGGTGACTTTGTCCACCTTGTTCGACGACACCACCTGCCCCAGGTCGCCCTTGTCGGTCGGCGCTTTCTCGACCACATTCCCGGCGCCATCTTCGGTCACGCCGTTTGCCTTGAGGTCTTTGCCCTTGACCAACTTCTGCGCTTCCAGCGTATCGCGCAAAATACTCGGCGGCGTCAACAGGCGGGCGGGGACCGCCTTGCCGTCCGCCACATAGCCGAATTGGTTGACCCCCAATTCCATCACCGAGCCGGACTGGTTGCTCACGGCGATGCGGCCCTCGAATACGCCCGCATACAAACCATCCTTGAGGGTTTTATCGGTCTGACGGCAGCGCGCATCGCACAGCACGATGTTGAAGCCGGTGCCGCGAATACCGATGGTGGCCACGACGGCATCGACCTTGAAGTTGTCATGGTTAGCCCGGCCGATGGCCCCGGTTACCGCTCGAACGCCGCCCTTGAGCAAACTAATGGATGCACTTTCGCTACCGTCGGCCTTGCCTTTGAAATTGAAGGCATTGACCTTGAACTCGGTGTCTGGCCGCAAGGCGATGATGGCACCGTCATCAAGCCGCAGTTGGGCGTTACTCGTTGCTGCCGTGCGCACTGTGTCGCCGGCCGCGACGACGGTATTGCGTGGCGCCGGGCTTTCCTTCCCCTCGTGCAGCAGGGTGACCGTGCCAATTGACATGATGATCTTGCCCGCAGGCTGCGCCTCGGCCATAGCCGACCCAGCCAGTCCCAATAGGACCAGCAAGCAAGCTGTAACCGATAAGTACCGACGCATGATTGACCCTGCCACCTTTGCCCATTTAGCCAGGGGTATAAGTTCTACACCAGTCAAAGCCGCATTTCACGTGAAAATTAGACAATATTCCGCTTCGCCCGTTCTCCGTCACTTCCACTCGTAGCGCATTTTCACCGTCGACAACACGCTGCTGTAGGAATAAAGGTCGAGCGTGGATTGGTTTCTGAGATAGGCGATCTCGCCCCTAACCGACCAGCCAGGGGTCAGTTGATATTGCACGCCGGCATCGAGACTGAACAGCGTATCCCGGCGACGATCAAGCAAAAGCGGATCGATGCCGGCGTACTTACTGACGGAAAGGCCCGCCCCGGCATTGCCCAACCAGCGACCGCCGGGATAGAAATGCACATCGGAACGGACACCCAGGATATCGCGTTGGAAATCGTCGCGATGGCGGATGTTGGCCTCCTGCGCGAGATTGAAGTCCACATCGAGCACCACCTTCCAGGGCGTACCCAAGTAGCGATTGAACCCCACAGACAGCGAAGGTAGGTTGGCATCCCGGCCCGCGTTGGCCTTGGCGTAACGCAATAGCGAATAGCTCAAGGCCGCCCGTAATTGCGTTTCCTTGTCCAGGGGACGGCTCCAATCCAGCACGACGCCGGTGGTGTCACGAAAGCGCCCCCCATCGAGCAAGGCACTGCTGAAGTAGCCCGATGTCTTCAAGTTATTGTCGCCCAACGTGAAATCCAAGCCACCCAGCGCCGTGACACTGCCTTGATCGAAGGTATCGCGCTGGGCATAGCCCCGGTAATTGGCCTCCAGGCCAACCAAATATTTGGTTTCGGAAGTAATCGGCCCCTGCACCTGGGTGCCGAGCGCCAGATGGCTCAGAACCGAGGCGCTGGGGCGAGAGCTTTGATCCAGCGTAATCGGCCCGATCGACGGAATCTCGATCGTAGAGGCGGAGGTCGCGGAATTGACGTTGCTGTTGTAGCCGCCGCCATATTCGACAAAAGTCCGCCGTACGATACGAAATCGGGGATCGGCCGCGCGGATGGCGGTTAGATAGCGGTCCACCGAACTCTGCACCGCCGCCGGCAACTGCTTGCCGCGCATGAATTGAAACTCCTCACGGGCACGCTCGAAATCACCCACCACAAAATAACCGCGCGCCAGCTCCAGCCGCGCCAAATCGTTGCCCGGGTTGTCCAGCAGCACCCGTTCCAACGCCAGCACCCCCAGCGAGGCACGGCCGCTGTCGATGGCCGCCACACCGAAAAAGTAATCGTAGACAGGATCGCCCGCCAGATTTTGATTGTGCATGCCCAAATCGAACGCTTCCGCGAACCGGCCCTGCTCGACCAGCGACTTCAAGTCGTCGACGATGCCGGCCTGGACTGGACCCGCCAATGCCAACGACAAGGCCAACACCAGCCCAACGCGGATGCCACGCCGTGGCGATTTAGCGGCAAGGGTAGGCCGACGGTGATTTTGAGTGAATCGATGGCTCAAAGGCTGCCTCATTCTTATTTAGTCTTAAAGGTGAACGAACCGTCCCAATCGGGTCCGGGTGGTTCTGCGCGCAATATCGCCACTCGATCCAGATACAGCTGGTAGAGTTTCTCGCCGCTCGCTGCCGAGGTGGCGAGCAGATCGCGCAACACTGCTTCCGCCTCGTCCCAGCGCTGGGCCCGATAATGCGCCAGGGCCTGATCGAACCGCTGCGCGGCAGCCAGGGTGGCCGCATCCACTTCGCCGGCAAAGCCCAAGGGCTCATGGATCGCCACCGCGATGTCCTTGCCCTTGACCCGGACCCGGTCGAGTTCGCGGCAAATCAGATCGGGTACCGAGCCCCGCGTTTCGTCGCCGACGATGATCTGCACGCCATATTCTTTAGTGATGCCTTCCAGACGCGAAGCAAGGTTCACCGCATCGCCCATCACCGTGTAGGCCAAGCGGATGGACGAGCCCATGTTGCCTACGCTCATGCGCCCGGTATTGAGGCCGACGCCGATGTTGATCTCGGGCCAGTTGCGGGCACGGAACTCGGCCTGCAGCCCCTTGAGCGCCTCGACCATGCCCAGCGCGGCGCGTACCGCATGCTGCGCGTGTGCCGGCTCATGCACCGGCGCACCCCAGAACGCCATGATGCAGTCGCCCATATATTTGTCGATGGTGCCGCGATTGCGATAGATCACCTCGGTCAGCGGCGTCAGGAAGGCGTTCATCAGCTGCGACAGTTCACGCGGTTCCAGCCCTTCGGAAATCGTCGTGAAACCGCGCACGTCGGAAAACAGCACGGTGAGTTCGCGGCTCTCGCCTTCCATCGAAAAGTTTTCCGGGTTCTGCGCCATTTCGGTCACCAGTTCCGGCGGCACATATTGCCCGAACAGGCCGGTGATCTGCCGCTTGCCGCGCGCCTCGAAGAAGAAACCCCAAGCCATGTTGAAGACATAGAGCAGGATGGCGAGGGACAAGGCCGTGGCCAAAGGCAAAACCAAACCGGCCGACCAAGCCGTCATATTCAATGCCAGCGTAGCGCCGGCCACCAGCAACGCCAGTAAGCTGCCCCACATCGGCCCGAGCAGGGGCAAGGCCAGCGCCAGCAAGACACCGCCCAGCATGACCTGCACCACATCGGCGCCGTGGACAAACGGCGGCTTTTGCTTGATGGTGCCGTCGAGGATGCCGGCGAGCATATTGGCGTGCACCTCGACCCCGGGATAGGAACCCGCAACCGGCGTGGAGCGCAAATCGAGCAGGCCCGGCGCAGTCGTACCGACCAGGACGATCTTGCCGGCCAGCGCATCGACCGGCAACTTGCCCCGAATGACATCCGCTGCCGACACATACTTGAAGCTGAAGGCCGGACCGCGATAGGGCACCAGACTGGCGATCTGTTCGTCTACCGGCACATACATGGAACCAACGGCCAACTGCTCCAGCGCACCGTAGGTTTTAAAATCGCTCCCCTCGGCCAGCAAGGCCTGCAGCGGTACATTGCCGCTCAATTGTCGGGCCATGGCCAAGCTCAGCGACTCGTAGTAACCGCCATTGAATTCGGCCAGCATCGGCACGCGCCGGATGACGCCATCGGGGTCGGGCAAGGGATTGAAGTGCCCGGCCGCCGCTGCATTCTGCTGCAACACCGGCAGGTTCGCCGTATAGCCGCTCCAACGCGTCACATCCGACAGCGCCAAGGGCAAGGCTGCCGTATCCAGCATGGGGGGCGGCAGGGTGCCTTTATGCGGCGTCTCGCCACGCCCGAGCAGGAAGGTGTAACCCAACACCACCGGCCGGTCTTTCAGGGCCCTTGCCATAGCCTGGTCATAGTCGAGCGAGGGCCGTACTTCTTGCAGGGCTTGCTGGAATTCCGTGCTGCCCTTTAGCCGGTCGGCGGCCAGCGCGTCGAGCACGCGCACGCCCGAGGTCTCGTCGCGCTCGGCGAACACCACGTCGAAACCCACCTCGGCCACTTGGTAATGATCGAACAACTGGTCGAGCAAGGCGGCCAGCCGGTCGCGTGGCCACGGCCAACGGCCTTCGCCGCCGGCCTCACGCTCGCGTAGGCTGCGCTCGTCGATGTCGACGATGACGATGCGCGGATCGACGCCGCCAGGCATGGTCAACACCAGCCGCACGTCGTACAGCCAGGCCTCCAGGCGCTCCAACGGCGTCAGCCGAATCATGCCCGCCGCCTGCGCGAAAGCCACGCCCACCAGCACTAGGCCCAACAAAATGCGCCAGAGATTCTTGCGCACCTTGCCAATAAGACGGCCCAGGCGTTCCCGTCCGCGTTGGAGCATGGTGGTCACGGCTGAAATAACTTTCTATCAGTTTGATTAATAAGCGAGATTGGGCCATGACCGCTCACCCTAAGTCAACCAAACCCAGGCGCCAGACCGATTCCATACTGCAAAGCGTTGCGGTATGCCACCAGCGCCTTCGTCACCGCCGCCCGCTGTCACAAAAACTTCTCGTGCCCGTCATTGCATTGACTTGGCCCTAGGCGACAGTGCGGCGCATGACTGGCCAAGACCTCATCTTCCAGCAATTGCATGCCGCCCACCGCCGCTTGCGCATCGCCGTGGTCACCGAGACCTATCCGCCCGAAATCAACGGCGTCGCGATGACCATGGGCATGCTGGTCCGCGCGATGCAAGCGCGCGAGCATCAAGTACAACTGATCCGGCCGCGCCAGGGGCCGAACGACACGGCCGAGGCCCAAGCCAATCTCGAACAGGTCCTGCGCCCCGGCATCCCGATCCCGCGTTATTCCGGCCTGAAAATGGGCCTGCCGGCGAAATCCACATTGCTTAGACTCTGGTCTTTGCAACGGCCCGATGTCGTGCACATCGCGACCGAAGGTCCGCTCGGCTGGTCGGCCTTGGCCGCCGCACACAAGCTCAAGTTGCCCATCTGCTCGGACTTCCACACCAATTTCCACAGCTACAGCAATCACTATGGCCTGGGCTGGCTGAACAAGCCGATCACCGCCTATCTGCGCAAGTTTCACAACCGCTCCGCAGTGACGCTGGTGCCTTCGCTGACCATGCAGCGCGAGTTATCGACGCTGGGCTATCGCAATATCGAGGTCGTTGCCCGCGGCGTCGATACCCAATTGTTCGACCCTGCACGCCGCAGCGCCGAGCTTCGTGCCGACTGGGGTCTCGGGCCGAACGATCTGGCGGTGCTGTATGTCGGGCGCATGGCGGCGGAAAAAAATCTACGCCTGCTGGTGCGCGCCTTCGAGTTGATCGAGCAATTGCAGCCGAAGGCCAGGCTGGTGCTGGTCGGCGACGGCCCGGAGCTGGCCGGATTGCAAGCCAGCCACCCGCGCTTTGTCTTCTGCGGCGCGCAGCGTGGCGAAGCCCTGGCCGCCCATTACGCCTCGGCCGACCTGTTTCTGTTCCCGAGCCTGACCGAAACCTTCGGCAACGTCATGCTCGAAGCCATGGCCAGCGGCCTGGCCGTACTCGGTTTCGACTACGCCGCCGCGGCCGAGCACATACAACACGGCGTCAACGGATTGAAGGCCGAATACGGCAACGAGGCCGATTTCATCGCCAAGGCCATAGAGGTCTGCGCGCCGAATCGTTACCGCACACTCGGCACGTCGGCACGCGACAGCGCCCAGGCCGTGTCCTGGGACCACGTCTACAACCGTTTCGAATCCATCCTGTTCGATATCGTCCAAGCAAGCGAGGCAGCCCATGAACGAGCCATCTTCGGTCTTGAATCCGGCCAAACCGGTTGACATCTCCATCCTGGCGCGGTTTGTCGCCTGGGAAGAACGCGTGACGCTTCGGTTCAATCGCATCAATCATCGACAGACCGTCTCGATGTTCTTCGGCGCAATCAGCCGGCTCGGCGACGGCGTGTTCTGGTATCTGCTGATGGCTGCCCTATTGATACTGGACGGCGCCCAGGCGCTGGAGCCGGTGATCGTGATGATCCTCGCCGGCCTAAGCTGCACCCTGAGCTACAAATGGCTCAAACACACCACGTCCAGGCCGCGCCCCTGCCAGCGCAACACCACGATCCGCCTGACCATGCCGCCGCTCGATCTGTACAGCTTTCCCTCGGGTCATACCCTGCATGCGGTCTGCTTCAGCGTGGTGGCCGCCACCTACTATCCGACGCTCGGCCCCGGCCTGATCGGCTTTACCCTTCTCGTCGCCGTCTCGCGCCTGGTGCTCGGCTTGCATTACTTGTCCGATGTGATTGCCGGCGCCCTCATCGGCGGCACCCTCGCCTTGGCCGGCCTATACCTCGCCACGCTCTAACGGATGCCGTTCCCGCGACAGCGGGAACGGTCAGGCCGCCTCGCGGGCGAACAAATCGTGCGGCAGCGGCATCAAGGCCGCCAACTCGTCCTTGCTGAACTTGGCCAGGTGGGCGTGTTTAGCGATGGGGCAGAGCAATTCCGCCTCCCAGGCCGGGGCTTCGTTGGCCAACACCCGGTTGACCTGGCCTAAACGCGAGGTCGTCGCCTCGATATAGGCATCGAAGCGGCGGCGCAAGCCGCCATCCAGGCGGGACACGCGATAACAGGCCTGCGGCAGGCCGGAACCGCGCAAGAAACGATCGGCGCGGGCCAGCAAGGCCAAAGCCTCGGCCGTGATCGCGGTGCCGCAGCCGGTATGCTCGCCGACGAAATCGGCCAGCGCCTTGGCTTCGCTATCCAACAACTCGCCCGGTGTCGCAAACAGATGCTTGGCAATATGGGCATCCATCGCCCATTCGACCGCAACGTGGGTCAGCAGCGGCACGTCCAGCCACAATTTCTCGTGCGCCGGAACGAAATGATTGTGGGCGATGACATCGACCAAGAGATGACTGGTATAACCCACCGCAATCGCACGCGTTTCGTCGTCGGTGACGGCGTCGATCAGGGCATGGGTCGTTTCCCAGCGGTGGCTCGAGGCAAAGGCCTGGGTGCCGACCCGGGCGCCGACCAGCGCAAGATCGGGCAGGCAGGCACCGGCCATGACCAAACGCGGGAAACGCAACGCGGCGCGGCGCAGCTCGGGATCGAGCAAAGGGACCGCCCAGACCAGCAGTTGGGCAAAATAGACGTGGGTGTAAAGCCCCCACGCCAAGGCATCGCCGGCATGGAGCAAGAGTGGCACAGCGGCCAGAAGGAGTTGCCTGGTCTTGCGCATAAGGCGAACATAGCGCCCTAGGGAGAAAACAAAATTTCCATTCTGTGATTTTTCTGTGACGTTGCATCGTCACCACAACAAGGACAGCTATGCGTACTTTGATCTGCGGCTCCATGGCCTTCGACACCATCATGGTGTTTCCCGACCAGTTCAAGAACCACATCTTGAGCGAGAAGATCCACATCTTGAACGTCGCCTTCCTGGTGCCCGAGATGCGCCGCGAATTCGGCGGCTGCGCCGGCAACATCGCCTACAACCTGAAGCTGCTCGGCGGCGAACCGGTGATCATGGCCACCGTCGGCGACGACTTCGGCCAATACACCGAGCGCTTGAACAAGCAGGCCATCGAGACCCGCCACATCCGCCACATCGAAGGCAGCTACACCGCCCAGGCCTTTATCACCACCGACCTGGACGACAACCAAATCACCGCCTTCCACCCCGGCGCGATGGGGCAGGCACACGAGAACAAGGTCGGCGACGCGAAGGACATCAAGCTTGGCATCGTCGCGCCGGACGGGCGGCAAGGCATGGTCGACCATGCCAGGCAATTCCGCGAGGCCGGTATCCCCTTCATCTTCGACCCGGGCCAGGGCCTGCCGATGTTCAACGGCGAGGAACTGCTGCAATTCGTGCAACAGGCCGACTACTTGGCCTGCAACGACTATGAGGCGCAACTTTTACAGGAACGCACAGGTCAGACCCTGGCGGGTTTGGCCAAGCAAGTGAAGGCCTTGGTGGTCACGCTGGGCGCCAAAGGCTCGCGCATCTACGCCGGGAGCGAGGTGCACGACATTCCGCCGGCCAAGCCGGCGGAAATCGTCGACCCAACCGGTTGCGGCGATGCCTACCGGGCCGGCCTGATGTTCGGCATGCTGAAAGGCATGGATTGGCCGACCTGTGGCCGCTTGGCCGGCCTGCTCGGCGCGCTGAAGATCGCACGCCAAGGTGGTCAAAACCACCGTTTCGATTACGATGAAATTGCGCAGCGGTTCAAGGCGGAATATGGCTACGCGCTCTAACCTCGGGAGGGCATGATGGACAAACGAATCTTATGGCTGCCTTTGCTCGCCTTGGGCCTGGCCGGTTGCGCCAGCGGTCTGGGTAGCGGCGATTACGAACGCGGCGAGGCACGTAAAGCCTATGAAGTGAAGATGGGCGTGGTCGAGCGCGTGCGCAGCGTCAACCTGGAAGGCTCGCAAAGCGGTGTCGGCGCCATCACCGGTGGCGTGGTCGGCGGTGTCGCCGGCAGCGAAGCCGGCGAAGGCAAAGGCAAGGCCGTGGCCACCGTGCTGGGTGCCGTGGTTGGCGCCATTGCCGGTTCCGCCGCCGAGAAAGGGCTGACCAAGAAACCCGGGATTGAAATCACCGTGCGCCTGGACAGCGGCCGCACCTTCGCCGTCGTGCAAGAAGACACCGGCGAGCATTTCACTGTCGGCGAACGCGTGCGCGTGCTGGAATCGGGCGGGCAAATCCGGGTTTCGCATTGAGACCGGATCGCACAAGCCGTTGTAACCAATTTTTAATGCGCGCGTCACCCCGACGTCATCGCCGCTCGCTAATTTGCTCCGCATTGCAACCGAGAAGAGGAATGCGCAATGCTTCAGGAGCGTTTGGAGAGCGCCGGACGGGTCAAACGACATTATCAGGTCAGCCTGGCGGACAGCCCCGAGCTGATACGCGCGGCCCAGCACCTGCGCTACAAGGTCTTTGCCGAGGAGATGGGGGCCCGCCTGAATACGCCGGAACCGGGCCTCGACATCGACCTGTACGATGCCTACTGCCAACACTTGTTGGTACGCGACGCCGACACCGGCAAGGTGGTCGGCACCTATCGCATCTTGACCCCCGAGGCGGCCAAGCGCATCGGCAGCTTCTACACCGAACAAGAATTCGACCTGACCCGCTTGCAGCACCTGCGCGAGCGCATGGTGGAACTGGGCCGCTCCTGCGTCCATCAAGACCATCGCAGCGGCAGCGTCATCACCCTGCTCTGGGCCGGCTTGGCTGAGTACATGATGAAGAACGGCTACGATTATCTGATCGGCTGCGCCAGCATCGGCATGGCCGACGGCGGCCACAATGCGGCCGGCATCTGGCATGCGCTGAAGGACAAGCACCTGTCGCCGGTGGAATGGCGGGTCACGCCGCGCTGCCCGCTGCCGCTGGAGGCGCTGACGACCCACGCCGCGCCGGTGGTGCCGCCGCTGATCAAGGGCTATCTGCGCGTTGGCGCCTATGTCTGCGGCGAGCCGGCCTGGGACCCAGACTTCAACACCGCCGACCTGCCTATCCTGCTGCCGCTGAAAAACGTCAGCAGCACCTACGCCCGCCACTTCCTCAAACAGGGCTGAACACTTGAGCAGGATACGGCCCCCCCTGCGATTCCTGCGCATCCTGGCCCATTTGGCCTCGGGGGCGCTGACCGTCCTGTTCCTGTTCCCGCACCTCAATGCCGAGGAGCGGGGCCGGCGGGTCACGGCCTGGGCGGGCCGGCTCACGCGTTTGGCCGGCGTTCGCGTGGTGTTAAAGGGCCGTCCGCCCTTGGTACGCGGTCAAGGCGCGCTGATCGTCGCGAATCATGTGTCTTGGCTGGACATCTATGTCCTGCACAGCCTGTTGTTCACCCGCTTCATCGCCAAGGCCGAGGTTCGGCAATGGCCGCTGATCGGTTGGCTGGCGCAGATGACCGGCACCCTGTTTCTGGAACGCACGAAAAAGTCCGACGCCGCGCGCATGAACCAGGAGATGGCCGAGCACCTGCGCAGCGGCGAATGCCTCGCCCTATTCCCGGAAGGCACGACCACCGACGGCAGCGAGGTGAAGGCGTTCTATCCCTCGCTGTTCAATCCGGCCCTGGCGGCCGGTGCCCAGGTCTGGCCGGTGCTGATTCGGTATCTCGACATGGGCGGCGAACCGACCCTGGCCGCGGCCTATCATGATCACACCACCTTGCTGCAATCGGTCATGCGCGTGCTGCGCAGCAGCGGCATCCAGGCCGAGGTCAACTTCCTGCCGCCGATCTCGGCCAGCGGCGGCCACCGGCGCGAACTCGCGCTAGCGGCCGAGACCGCTATCCGTGATGCCCTGGCTCGCGCCGGGCATGACACGGCACCTGAAATACCTGCCCATCGTCCAAGCGAAATGCGCTGAGCCGACCGCCCCACAGGCAGCCGGTGTCGAGGGCGATGACGTCCGAACGCTCGAATAGACCCAAGGTCGACCAGTGGCCGAAGAAGATGCGCACGTCCGCGCTACGACGATCCGGCATGTCATACCAAGGGATCAGCTCGGCCGGAGCGTCGCCGGGCGGGCATTTGTGCAGGAATTCCATGCCGCCATCGGCATGCAGAAAACGCAGCCGGGTCATGGCGTTGGCGATCAGGCGCAAGCGGTCCTGCCCGGCTACCCACGCACCCCACTGGCGCGGCTCGTTGCCGTACATCCCGCGCAAAAACTCGCGATAACCCGGCCCGCGTAGCGCCGCCTCCAGCTCGCGGCCTAGCGCCATCGCCTCGTCCGCCGTCCACTGCGGCAACAGGCCGGCGTGGACCATCAGGTCGTTGCCCTCGCGATGCACCATGGGCCGCTGGCGCAGCCAGCCCAGCACCTCGGCCCGGTCGGGCGCATCGAGAATCTCGTCCAGGGTGTCCTTCTTGTGCGCCGGCACGAAGCCCTCGGCCACGGCCAAGAGGTGCAGGTCGTGGTTGCCTAGGATGGCCACGATGCTGGCGTCGTGCGCCATGCACCAGCGCAGGGTGCCGATGGAATCCTCGCCGCGATTGACCAGATCGCCGGTCAGCCAGAGGCGATCGCGGCCGGGGACGAATGCGATGGTTTCCAGCAATTCATGCAGGGCGCCGAGGCAACCTTGCACATCGCCGATGACGTAAGTGCTCATTTCGATTCCTGTTTTTCTTTCGAGTTTAATGCCCGAGCGCGGCACGGTAAAATCGCGGCCGCATGTCCCTCCTCTCCAACCTCAATCCCCAGCAGCGCGAAGCGGTGAAATACCTGGACGGGCCGCTATTGGTGCTCGCCGGCGCCGGTTCGGGCAAGACCCGGGTCATCACCCGCAAGATCGCGTTTTTGATCGCCGAATGCGGCTACGACCCGCGCGGCATCACCGCGGTGACCTTCACCAACAAGGCGGCGCGCGAGATGAAGGAGCGGGTCGGCGAACTACTCGAGGGCAAGGCCGGGCAAGGCCTGACCGTTTGCACCTTCCACGCCTTAGGGCTGCAGATCCTGCGGCGCGAGGCCAAGCGCCTGGGCTACAAGCCCGCGTTCTCGGTGCTCGACGCGGCCGACACCCAGGCCATTCTGTCCGAGATCACCAAGGCGCCGGACAAGGGCAGCTTGCGTCAGGCCGCCGCCGTCATCTCCAACTGGAAGAACGCCCTGACCCCGCCCGAAGCCGCCCTGCAGGCGGCCGGCGACGAGACCGAGCGACAGTTGGCCGTGGCCTACCGGGCCTATCAGGACACGCTCAAGGCCTACCAGGCCATGGACTTCGACGACCTGATCCGGCTGCCGGTGGAGCTGTTCCGCGCCGACACCGAGGCACGCGAGGCCTGGCAGAACCGGATGCGTCACCTCTTGGTCGACGAATACCAAGACACCAACGGCGCCCAATACGAGCTGATGAAGCTGCTCACCGGCCCGCTCGGCCGTTTCACCGCAGTAGGCGACGACGACCAGGCGATCTACGCCTGGCGCGGCGCCGACATCGAGAACTTGAAGCGCCTAGGCGAGGACTACAGCCGGCTCAAGATCATCCCGCTGACCCAGAACTACCGC
This sequence comes from Pseudomonadota bacterium, assembly GCA_021848725.1. Classification (GTDB taxonomy): domain Bacteria; phylum Pseudomonadota; class Gammaproteobacteria; order Burkholderiales; family Thiobacillaceae; genus Sulfuritortus. Next base: position 23,361 of record JAJZTS010000017.1, on the reverse strand, counting down.
TCCTGCCAGCGCATCCTCAAGGCCGCCAACAGCGTGATCCGCAACAACCCGCGGGTGCACGAGAAAAACCTGTGGAGCGAACTCGGCATCGGCGACCCGATCCAGGTCGTCCGCTGCAAGGACGACCGGCACGAGGCAGAAACCATCGCCATGCGCATCTCCGCCCACAAGTTCGAGAGCCGCACCCGTTTTGCCGACTATGCCGTGCTCTACCGCGGTAACCACCAGGCCCGGCTGTTCGAGGAGGCCCTGCGCACGGCCAAGATTCCCTATGTCCTGTCCGGCGGCCAATCCTTCTTCGACAAGGCCGAGATCAAGGACCTGATCGCCTATCTACGGCTGATCGCCAACCAGGACGACGACCCCGCCTTCATCCGCGCCGCGACCACTCCGAAGCGCGGCATCGGCGCCGGCACCCTGGAGAAGCTGGGTCAATACGCCGCCGAACGGCAGTGCTCGCTGTTCGAGGCCGCCTTCGAGACCGGGGTACAGGGCCGGCTGGCGGCCAAGCAACTGGAGCCGCTGCTCGAATTCGGCGACTTCATCAACCGTTTGGCCTTCCGCGCACCGAAGGAGCCGGCCGGCCGCCTGCTGCAGGAACTGCTGGCCGCCATCCGCTACGAGGAATGGCTGTACGACACCGAGGACGACCGCGCGGCCAAGGCCAAGTGGGGCAACGTCAGCGAGTTCGTCGACTGGCTGTCGAAGAAGGGCGAGGAAGACGAGAAGAGCCTGATCGAGCTGACCCAGACCGTGACCCTGATGAACCTGCTCGAAGGCCGCGATGAGACCGAACTCGATGCAGTGCGGCTGTCCACGCTGCACGCGGCCAAGGGCCTGGAGTTTCCGCACGTCATCCTGGCCGGAGTGGAAGAGGACATCCTGCCCCACCGCGAATGCCAGGAAGGCAACCGCCTGGAAGAGGAACGCCGGCTGATGTACGTCGGCATCACCCGCGCCCAAAAAAGCCTGACCCTGACTTGCTGCGGCAAGCGCAAGAAAGGCGGCGACTGGGTGGCCTGTGAGCCTTCGCGCTTCCTCGACGAGATCGACGCCGCCGAACTGCGCCACAGCGGCCAGGAGGACGACTCGACCGCCGCCCGCGAAGACGGCCGCAACCGGCTAGCTAGTCTAAAAGCCATGTTGGCGGCCGGCAAATAAGCGGCTAATCTTCTACGGCAGCGTTAACAGACAACCCAAAGCCAAAGGAGAGCGTTAGATGGCGCAAGGCAACAACACGGTGAAGTGCCCGAAGTGCACGGAAGATAATTCCTTCTTGGTCAGCACGGTCAACGGCACGCAATTCGTCGTCTGCAAGAAATGCACGAATATGTTCAAAGTCGAGATCAAAAAAGGGCAATTCACCGGGCGCACGCTTTAACGTCCCCACCGAGCCCTGCAAGCATAAAAAAAGCGCGGTTTCGACCGCGCTTTTTTGTTGAGTCGCAGGGCGCTTACTTAGCAGCCTTCTTCTCCGGCTTGGCCGCCTTGGCGACGCTGGCCTTGGCCTGCTCGACCATGTAGTCCACGGCCATGCGAGTATCGGCATCGGACAGCTTCTCATTGCCACCCTTGGCCGGGCCGCCGAAGGTGCCCTTGATCGCCGCGGTATAGAGATAGTCCTTGCCTTCCTTCAGCAGCGGCTCCCAGGCCTTGGCATCGGAGAGCTTCTGCGCACCGGTCACGCCGGTATCATGGCAGCTCGCGCAATTCTCGGCGTAGACCGCCTTGCCGCGGGCTAGTTCGGCCTCGGTCGGCACCGATTCTTTCTTCAACACCGGCTCGAACTTGGCGCCGGCGGCGTTGGCCATGTAGGCAATGCCTCGCGCGACTTCCAGGTCGGTCAGGTCGGGCTCGCCACCGCGGGCGGGCATCTTGTTGAAACCCTTCATCGCGTGTTCGAGCAGCGTGGGCCAACCTTGGGCAATACGCTTGCCCCAAGCACCGGCATCCTTGAACTTGGGCGAACCCAAGGCACCGGAGCCATGACAGTTGGTGCAGACCTCGTTGTAGACCTGCTCGCCCGTCATATCGATATGCGGCTTATTCGGATCGACGGCAACGGAAACGCCGAAGGGCTTGATCCGCTCGCGCACCGCCTTGTCGGCTACCGCCTCAGCATCCTGCCCACCCATGCGAGATTGGATAGCCACCACCAGCATGACGATCAAGAAGATCGCCAAACCTGGTGCAAATAGACCACCCAGCGTGGCAGCAACGAACTCTTTCGGCGTGGTTTTAGTCATTTCGTGGTGATCGGCCATGGTCCATTTCCTGAATTTACGCTATGCAAAACTCCGCGATTATACGGCCAGCCGCCTGCCAATTGAAAGGCGGCTATGCTATTCTGCGCGTCCTCCGCCCGTAGCTCAGCTGGATAGAGTACTGCCCTCCGAAGGCAGGGGTCGTGCGTTCGAATCGCGCCGGGCGGGCCAATAAATCAATATGTTAGCTGCGATCCAAGGGGTTCGCCGCCTTGTTTAGGGCAAACCTCAACAGATTCGAGGCAGCTGCTCGCCGCTCAACCAATCCACCATGCGTCGCCCGCCAAACCGCGTCTTCATCTGGACGAAACCACGGCGATCTTCGATCACCTGACCGATCAAGGCTGCCTGTTTTCCCAAGGGATGAGCGCGCATGACCCCGAGCAGGCGTTCAGCGTCACCCATTGCACAAACCGCGATCAGCTTGCCCTCGTTGGCGACATTGAGCGGGTCCAGGCCCAACAGCTCGCAAACTGCCTCCACCGCCGGCTTGACCGGAATGGCCGCCTCCTCCAATTGAATACCCACTGAAGACTGGCTGGCGATCTCGTTCAAAGTGGCCGCCAGGCCACCACGGGTAGGGTCGCGCATGAGTCGGATATCGGCCCCAGTCACCAGCATATCGGCAATCAGTCCATGCAAGGCCGCGGTGTCCGATTCGATTGGTGCCTCGAACGATAGGTTTTCCCGCTGGCTCATGATCGCCATGCCGTGATCGCCGATGGTGCCTGATAGCAGCACGGCATCGCCCGGCCGCGCCCGGTCGCCGGACAGGGTCAGGCCGTCGGCGACCACACCCACTCCGGTCGTGGTGATGAACACGCCATCGCCCTTGCCCTGCTCAACCACCTTGGTATCGCCGGTGACAATGGGTATACCAGCCTCCCGTGCGGCCCGGGCCATGGAATCGACAATGCGCTTGAGGTCGGCCAAAGGAAAGCCTGACTCGAGGATAAACGAGGCCGCCAGATACAGCGGCCGCGCGCCCATGACTGCAACGTCATTGATGGTGCCATGCACCGCCAGGCAGCCAATGTCGCCTCCCGGAAAGAATAGCGGCGAAACCACGTGGCTGTCTGTCGCCATCACCAGTCGCCCAGCCGCTGGCGGCAACAGGGCGCCATCGTTGCCCTGGGCCAAATAGTCATTACTCAAGGCGGCAGCGAATAGCTCTTCTATCAATTGGGCCATGGCCCGACCACCGCTACCGTGGCCCATGTCGACCACACCGCGCTTGAGGTCGATCTGACGGATGTAACCGGGTTTGATGTCGCCCACTGCCTTCTCCTTAAGCCACCCGCACCGCATCCTTGAAGCGGCCATAGGTGTAATGCGCAGCGCATGCACCTTCAGATGAAACCATACAAGCGCCGACCGGATTCTCGGGCGTACAGACATTGCCGAATATCTTGCAGTCCTGTGGCCGCTTTTCGCCGCGCAGGATCGCGCCGCATTCGCAGGCCTTGTTGTCAGCCACCGGCTTGTCTTCCAGACCGAAACGCAATTCGGCATCAAAGCCGGCATAGGCCGGGCGCAACTTCAGCGCACTTTGGGCAATGCTGCCCAGGCCACGCCATTCGAAACGCCCACGCAGCTCAAACACCTCATCCACCAGCGCCTGTGCCTTGAGATTGCCATCGCGGCTGACCGCGCGGGTGAACTCGTTCTCCACCTCGGCCCGGCCGGCGTTGATCTGACGCACCAGCATCAGGATGGCCTGCATCACGTCGAGCGGTTCGAATCCGGCAATGACCACCGGCTTGCCATAATCGTGTGCAAACGGTTCATAGGGCCGGCTGCCGATCACGGTGGAGACATGGGCCGGGCCGATGAAACCGCCCAGCCGCGCGCCGCCTTGATCGGCCAGGATGGCATGCATCGCGGCCGGGGTCAGCACGTGGTTGCAGAGCACGGAAAAATTGTTCAGGCCCAAAGCCCAAGCCTGGCGCAAAGCGACCGCAGTCGGCGGCGTGGTGGTCTCGAAACCGATGGCGAAAAACACCACCTGCCGCTGCGGCTGGGTCTGGGCCAACTTGAGCGCATCCAGGGTCGAATAGACCATGCGCACGTCGGCACCGCGCGCCTTGGCCTTGAGCAGCGACAGTCCGCCGGAGGCTGGCACCCGCAGGCAATCGCCATAGGTGCAGAGAGTGACCTCATGTTCCAGGGCCAAGCGGATGGCCTGGTCGACCCGGCCGATGGGCAGCACGCAGACCGGGCAGCCCGGGCCGTGGATCAGACGCACGGCCGACGGCAGCAGGTCGACCAGGCCGTAGCGCGAGATGGCATGGGTGTGGCCACCACAGAATTCCATCAAGTAATAGCGTTGTTCCGGCCGCACTTCGCCCGCGATATTCGCTGCAATGGTCCGGGCCAGGTCGCCGTCGCGGAATTCGTCGACATATTTCACGGTGTGCCCTCCGCCAACTCCTGACGCAACTCGTCGAGCCGACCCAATTCGGCGAACAGGGCCAAGGTCCGTTCCGCCTCCTCCGGGTCGAGTTTCTGCAAGGCATAGCCGACGTGGACGATCACGTAGTCGCCGACCGCAACATCCTCCACCAGCGCCAGTGAAATCTCCTTGCGCACACCGGCCAGGTCGACCCGGGCCAGATCAGCCTCGCCGATTTCAACAACCTGAGCCGGGATGGCTAGACACATAGACTTGCTCCCTTATTCAAATACTGTTGCGCGATCCAGGCCTGACCGAGACTCAAGCCGCCATCGTTGGGCGGTGCCTGGCGCGCGGTCAGCACAGTCAGGCCCTGCACCTGCAAGCGCAGCAGCAATTGGCGCGTAAGAACGTGATTCAGAAAACAACCGCCTCCGAGCGCAACCGTACGGATGCCGGCCTGCGCAGCAGCCTGTCGCACCCAATCGGCCAAAGCCGAGGCCAGGGTGCCGTGGAATACGGCGGCGCCGGTTGCGGCATCTCGGCCATCGGCCAGCCAGCCCAACAGCGGCAACAGATCGAGCCGGCCATCCGCATGCAAAACATAAGCTTCATTCAACGGCGGCAACTCGCCGACCATCTCCGCCAGGCCTTCCAGCAGCATCGCCGCTTGCCCCTCGTAACTCATGACCTCACACACACCCAACAGACCAGCGGCGGCGTCGAACCAACGGCCCAGGCTGGTGCTCTGCGGTGTATTCAGGCCGCGCTCGATCAAAACCGGCAACTGCGCTGCCGAGGCATGATGACCGAAGCGCTGGGTAATCTCTGCCTGGCGGCCCAGTTGGTGCAGCGCTGTGGCCGCCATGCGCCAGGGCTCGCGTGCGGCCTTGTCGCCACCCGGCAAGGGCAGCGGTGCCAAGTGGCCCAGTCGGGTGAAGCTGTCGCCATCTACCGCCAATAATTCGCCACCCCAGGCTTGACCGTCGCTACCAAGACCAACGCCATCGAGCGCGAGCCCAAGCAAGGGACCGACATGACCATGCTCCGCCGCCACTGCGGCCAGGTGGGCGTGATGATGTTGCACGGCGATGGCCGGTGCGGCCAAACGTCCGGCGAGTTGAAGAGCGAGCCGGGTGGAGAAGAAATCCGGATGCAGATCGTGCGCCACAGCCTGCGGCCGTACCTGCAAGATCGAGAGCAGGTGATCGACGATCTCCTCCTGCATGGCGCAGGTGGCGGGATTATCCAGGCCGCCGATGTGCTGCGACAAATAGGCCGCATCGCCACGGGTGAGGCAGACCGTGTTCTTCCATTGCCCCCCCAGCGCGAGCACCGAAGGCCCGTCCTGCGGCAAGCGGATGGCGCGCGGAGTATAGCCGCGGGCGCGGCGGATGAACTGGAACGCTTCCGCCCCTCCTACCTCGCTGCGGATCACCGAATCGTCGCAACGCACGACGATATCGCGATCATGCAGCAACAAGCAATCGGCGATGCCGTCCAACCGCGCTATGGCCTCGTCGTTGTCGGTGACCAACGGCTCACCACCCGGGTTGGCACTGGTCATCACCAGCAATAATTCCTGCGGACTGCTTAGCCAGGCCATGCCCGCTGGCCGCCCGGCCGCTTCGTGGAACAACAGCCAATGGATCGGGGTATAAGGCAACATGGCGCCGAGCCAAGCTAAGCCGGGCGCGATGCCGACCAATGCCTCATCAGCGCCGGAACGTTTGCGCAGCAACACGATGGGCCGCTCTTTCGATGCCAACAACGTCGCCTCGGCCTCACCTATTTCGGCCAAGTTTTGCAACGAGGCCGTATTGGCCGCCATCACCGCGAACGGCCGCGCCTCGCGATTCTTGCGCATGCGCAAATGTCTCACCACGGCCGGATTACGGGCATCGCAGACCAGATGGAAACCGCCCAGGCCCTTGGCCGCGACGATCTCGCCCGCTTGGATGCGGGCCAGGGCTATGGCAATCGGGTCGGCTTCGTTCATGCGCTCGCCATCCGGGCCTGCTAGCCAAAGTTGCGGGCCGCAGACTGGGCAAGCGGTGGGCTCGGCGTGAAAGCGGCGGTCGGACGGATCGCTGTATTCCGCATCGCAGGCCGCACATAAGGTAAAGCCCGCCATGCTGGTTTGCGCCCGATCGTAGGGCAAACCGCGGGTCAGGGTGTAGCGCGGGCCGCAGTGGGTACAGTTGATGAAGGGGTAACGCCAGCGGTGATCTTGCGGGTCGAATAGTTCGGCCAGGCAATCGGGGCAGACCGCCATGTCGGGACCGATCATGGTGCGGCCCTGTCCTGCGTGGCTGCTCTCGCGAATCTGAAAATCCGGTAGCTCGACCGCCGCAAACTTATCTTGCCAATTGATGGCCCGGACCTCGGCCAGCGGTGGCGCTTCATTTGGCAGCCGCTCGGTAAAGCGGGTTACGGCATCGCCCGCACCGGCGACCGTGATCGTCACGCCGGCACCGTCGTTGCAGACCCAACCGGTCAAACCCAGTTCATGGGCAAGCCGCCAAACATAGGGCCGAAAACCCACACCCTGAACAATGCCGGTTACCTCAATGAGACGCTGTAGGCGCGTCGTCGACAGGGCGGGTTCCAGCGCGTTCATCGCCTAGCTAAACCTCGGCCGCTTTCGCCAGCGACGCGCCGGCAGTCCGCACGCCCTCGGTCAGCCAGTCCAGCCAGGCCGTCATGCCCCCGCCGCTGGTGGCGGAGAGCTGCATGACTTGCAGCCCTGGATTGATCTGCCGGGCATAGGCGATGCAACGTGCGACATCGAAATTCAAGTAAGGCAACAGATCGACCTTGCTCAAGAGCATGAGGTCGGCGGCATGGAACATGTCCGGATATTTCAGCGGTTTGTCCTCGCCCTCGGTCACCGACAGGATCACCACCTTGTGCGCCTCGCCCAGGTCGAAGGCGGCCGGGCAAACCAGGTTACCCACGTTCTCGATCATCAGCAGACTGCCCTCGGCCGGAGCGAGCCGCTCCAGGGCATGGCCGACCATGTGGGCATCGAGATGGCAGCCCTTGCCGGTATTGACCTGTATCGCCGGCGCGCCGGTGGCACGGATGCGGTCGGCATCGGCGCTGGTCTGCTGGTCGCCCTCGACCACGGCCACCGCCATTCTGTTTTTCAGCGCCTCTATGGTCTTGACCAGCAGCGTGGTCTTGCCGGAACCGGGACTCGACACCAAGTTCAGCGCGAAGATACCGCGCTCGCTGAACCAACGACGATTGGCTGCCGCGAATTCATCGTTCTTGCCCAGGATATCCTGTTCGATCTGCACCATGCGTTCCTGGCTGAGGCCAGGCGCATGGGCATGGGCGGGGCCATGGCCGAAGTGCAGGTCGCGCTTGCGATTCAAGCCAAAACCATGACTGTGGGCCAGACGATAATCGTGGTCGTGATCATGGGCATGACCTTCGATGTTGACCTCACCCTCGCCGCAACCGCAGACGGTACACATAGCAAGCTCCTTCCTTTACTCGACCAACAGGTTTTTCACGCGCATCTCGGTGCCCCCGGTCGGCTGTACCTGATAGCTGCCGCAACGCGGGCAGGGATCGTAGAGCGCACCGATCTCGACGTTGTCGCCGCACTGCATGCACCAGCCCTGGCCGGGCACGATTTCGAACACAACACCGGCCCCTTCGGCCAGACTGTGCCGCAACACCGCGTCCATGCAGAAACGCATGGCATCAATCTCGACCCCAGATAAAGCGCCGATCTCCAGGCGGATCTCGGTCACCCGCTCGAAACCTTGGCTGGCAGCGGCGGCGTCCACGATCTTGAGCACACTCTCGGCCAACGACATCTCATGCATCCACCACCTCCACTGCATAGTCCACACAGGGGTCCAACGACAAGGCCACCTGCCTGGCCAAGCCAACCAGATCGGCCCGATCGGGCAGCCCGGCCAAGGCGGCTTGCAAGGGACCTCCTGGCTGAAAATTCCATTCTGTCGGGGCGAGGATGCGGTATTGCACGATCCGCTCCGCATCCAATTGCAGCACATGCAGCAACAAGCCGCGCGAGGTATCGACAGCGGCGACGCCGATGCCATCCCCGCCATCCCATGCCTTGGCCACGGCTGGTCCTGGCTGCTTGAGCCGTGCCGGCAAGCGGGCTAGCTCGAGCAAGCGGGCCAGCATGCGGGCACCGACACCGCCGCCGCGCTCGACCAGCCAGGCCGCCAGCAGCGACTCGTTCTGGCCACGGGCCAGGGCGCTGGTTTCAGCCGGCCGCCGATGCAGGCGAGGGCTCGAACAAAACGCCGGCTGCGCCAGCGCCTGTAGGGAAACCGCCAGCACCGTGTCTTGCTCCAGGCGATGCACTGCCGGCAGGAATGGCGCCTCGGCCACACCCAAGTCTACGCCTTTGCCCAAGCTGGCGAACAAACCGGCCAAGGGGCTAAGCCCCGACTGACACCAGGCATCGAATTGCGCCAGGCCATCCCGACCCGAAACGCGATCGAGCCAGCCATCGGAGGGCTCGGCCAGGAGCGGGCCGGCCAACGCGACCTCCAGCGCCGCAATGAATGTGGCAGGTTTGCCAGCCGCCGCGCGCAGTGTCTGCAAGACCTGTGTTGCTGGCGGTTGATCGCACTGCTTCGGCCAATCGAGCAGCAAACGCCAGACATGCTCCTGCGCCAGCTCGGCCAAAACGCGATACTCGCGCTCCCCGTGCAATGCGGCCGAGGGCGTTTGCCCTTGCGCCGCCTCGGCCGCCATCTCCGCCGCCACACACTGGGCCTGGCCGCACAAGGTGAAGACCAAGCCGACCATCTCCGCCGCCCGTTCCGGCGTCAGGCCGGCCAGCAGTCGTTGCGCCAGTTGCAACCGCGTGGATGCGAGCCGCACCTCCGGCGCCGCGCCAGCTTTGCGCAACAAGGTGATGTCGATCCGGCCTTCCAGGCCGACGCTCATGGCCCCCCCTCGCCCGGCAACAGCGCGGACAAGAAGCCACGCCGGTTGAGCGGTCGTTCCAACTTGGCCGACAAGCCGCTCTCGCCGATTTTGTCCGCCGAGGTGAACAGTTCCTCCAGCACGGCCTCGGCGACCTGTACCGCCTCGGCCTGGTCAGCGAACTGCGCCATCGGCGAGAACAGCGAGGCGGCGAGGTAATGGCCGATGCTTTGCTCAAAGACTGGCTGGCACTCATAGTCGCCGCTGGGCAGCACCAGCTTTTGGCTACCATTCGCGGCAGCCTCGGGCCAGGCCAGCAGGTTCATGAACCAGGGCGTGATCAGCACGCCGACCCAGCGGCCCTGCCAGGGCCGAAAGCCGACCGCCTCAACGGCCAGGGCAGGGTTGACGATGGGCAGGTCGGCCATGGGCCCGGCCGCGATGCGGCGGAAGGCCGCTTCCAAGGCCTTGGCGGGATTGCCTATCTCAGTCATGCAACACCATGAATTGGTCTTTGTCGCCGTCGCAATTGGGGCAGCGCCAGTGCTCGGGCAAGGCCGAGAACGGCGTGTCAGGCGCCACCTGCCAGACGGGGTCGCCCGTCGCCGGATCGTAGACATGCCAGCAGACCTTGCACTCCAGCCGCGCATCCGGCGCGATGCGGTTGGCATCACCGAGGAAGGAGCCCTCGAATCGGCTCATGCCGTCTCGTCTAACCATTGCAGAACCTCGGCCAGGCGCTCGCGGCTATCTTTCAAATCGTCCTCGGCGGCACGCGCGACTTCCGGCACATCGGTGACCTCGATGGTGTTGAGGATCAAGACGTCCTGGGCATTAAAATACTGCACCCACCAGACGCGCGGTATCGCAGTGGCGGTGATCCGGCAATTGCCATAGCCGCGCGACAACATCGAGGCCCGGCCACGACCGAGCGCTTGGTCCAGGTACGTACCATCTTCGGGCATGAACGGCAGCAGCGTCAGGTTGATCACATGTTGCGCCTTGCCGCCTTGCAACTGCGCCTCAATCTCGGCCAACAGGGCAGGGGCACTGGCCACGCCAGGGCCGGCCTCGGGCCAGACGATCTGGCCAGATACGGCGGCCGGGTACAGCTTATTGGGGATGTAACCGACCTCGACCGCATCGGCCTGCACGTTGCCATCCGCTGTCAGTTGCCGCACGCGCCAGACGCCGGCGAACACGCTTTCCTGAATCTGCGTGTCCATGCCTTCGCCCTCGACCCGGGCGCTCACCTCGCCTTCGCCCAGTAACTGGTCGATCAGTTTGCGGTTCGCCGGATCGAGCCCGTCTAAATCGATATGCACACAATTGCTGCCGGGCCGCCAAGCGGCCAGGGCCGATTCGATCGCGGCCAAAACCGCACGGGCCGCCGCCAGGCGGCGCGTCTCTTCCGGTTCCGGCAACACCGGGGCCCGATAGGTCCGCATGTCGTGCGGCAGCTCCATGTACTGCGCGGTCTCGGCTTCTGTTTGCGAGCCCGGCCCCAAGGCCACGACCGGAATGCTGAACGGTTTCATGACGGCTCCTTCAATGGCAATGGCTGGCTGGCGCGCTGACAGCGATACCGACCGATGGCGGACGGCTGACAGGCTTGTCCAGCAACGGCCCGACCTGGCTGAGAAAGGCCGGCCAGTCCTGCATGCCGGATATGGCGCCTACGTATTGGCCATCGCGCAGGAATACCAGGCTCGGCCAACGAGTGAAGCCATAGCGCGCCTGCGCCACCTGCGCCGTTTCGCCGTCCGCCACTACGACGCGCAGCCGGCCGGGGAAAGCGACCAACAATTGCGGTAGCACGACCGCCACATCCAGGCACTCTGGGTATTTCACCGGATCGCCGCCGCAGAACAGCACGCTGTCACCCGCCTCGTTCAGGTAGCTGTCCAAATCGGCGGGCGCGAGTGCAGCGCGACCGGTACTGACAACCAGGCGTTCAAGCATGGGATGCAAAGGTGTTGCGCTCATGAGCAGTTTCCTTTCAGAAAATCGGGTAGTTCCGGTGGCCGGTCGATCAAGTCGGCGAAATAGGGGCTGAGATCGGTTTCGCCGTTCAATGCAGCTTGCAGACCGTCGAGCGCGGCGTTGATGCGGGCGGCGGCATCGGGCTCGAGTACCTCGCGGGCGCTGTCGAGAAAAGTGAGCAGCCAGGTGCCGGGGGCTTGCTTGCCGACCAGGGACAAGTCGAGCCGCCGCTGGCCATCGCGGCCCTCGCACAGCGCACTCAGACCGTCGCAATGCAACACCCGCATGGGAATGCCAACGCACATCAGCCTTCCCTTTCCTGCAGAAAGCGGGCATCGCCCAAGCGATACGCCGCTTCGGAGCTGGGCCTGTTGGCCTCGTAGAAATTCATGTCCAAGACATCAAGGGTGATGCGCTCGTCCGGCCCCGGCGGCGCGTCGCGTTGCGCTGGCTCGGCAGCCCAATCGCTCAGTTGCGCGACCGCTTGCTTGACCACCTCGGGTATACGCGCCTTGACGGTTTCGCTCAGGCTGCCGCCGTAGTCTTCCAACACCTCAGGCTGCATGCCTAGCAACACCAAGCCCTCGGGCTGCCAGCCACGCAACGCGGCGAGCGAGAGGATTTCCTGGAAGCCGGTCTGGTGCAGGCTCATTTTTTTTACGCCCATGAAGGCTGGCACCTCGGCGTCGCGCACCAGCTTGAGACTGCCGGGCGCCAGACCGTAATCGACGGCATCGAGGATCAGCAGACGCCGGCAGCCCTCGACATAGGGCAACAGGTAAAGCCCTTGGGTACCACCATCGAGCAGCCGCACACCATCGCGGAAACGCCATTGCGCATGCAGGGCCTCCAGGGCGCGGATGCCGAAGCCTTCATCGGCCCAGAGCAGATTACCAATGCCCAGCACCAGGACATCACAGGCATAACCGAGGCAAGGTGTTACACCTCCTGTAACAGCTTGAGCAGTGTTGGAACCGGTCATGGTTTTGCTCGCTTTATTTGGTAATTACCTGGCGACGCAGTTGGCGCCAGGCTTGGTGCAGGTCAAATGCCGCTTGCCAGGCGGTCCACAGATGGGGATCGGTGCCGAAGTACGTGGACAGGCGTAGCGCGGTGTCGGGACTGACGCCACGCCTGCCGTTGAGCAATTCATTGACACGCCGGCGGGAGACGCCAAGCAGGCGGGCAAGTTCGCCCTGGGTCATGCCGCTGGGTACGAGGAAGTGGGTGGAGAGCATGCGGCCGGGGTGCATCGGCCGGCGGCTTGAAAGGCCGCGCGGCAAACTAGCGAAGAACATGCACTTGGCCACTTGTCCGTTGATCTCGGGTCAGTTCAGGGCCAGCCACATGCCACCCGCTGCCACGGCAAACCCACTCAAACGCACCGCGATCTCGGCTCGATTGCGCAGCAACCAGCCGGTGGCCAGACCGATGCCGTGTAGCGATGCCGTTGCCAGCATGAAACCAATGATGTAGCTCGACTGCGCCATCGAGGCCGCTTCGCTGCCATGGGCATAACCGTGGAACAAGGCGAACACCGCCATCAATCCCATACCGAGCATGGCAGGCAAACGCATGGCAAACGCGACCAGCAACCCCAACAGCAGCACCGAAGTGGCGATACCGGCTTCGACGTAAGGCAGGGTGAAGCCGGACATGCCGAGCAGGCTACCGAGCAACATTGCGGCGACAAAGGTTGTCGGAATCTTCCATTGCGCCGAACCGCCCTGTTGCGCGGCCCATAGACCCACGGCGATCATGGCCAACACGTGATCAAGGCCCGTGTAGGGATGCAGCAGGCCGTGCCCCAAGCCGGTGGCATGACCGGGGTGGGCAAAGGCCGGCGCGGACGCCAACAAGGTGGAAATGATGGCTGGGATAACAAACTTTTTCATTCTGGACTCCTCGGCGATTTTGGCTGAATCAACATACTGCATTCTGCAAGCCGGTCGTTCACGGCTTATCGTCCTTGAACATGCGCCAGCCGGACAGCATGGTCGACACCATGCTTTGGCGGGACATGATGTCCTCGCGGATGGCGGCATAAACATGAACCATGACGAATACGACGATGGCCCACATGCCCAGGTGGTGCCAGGTGTGGACGTCCTGACTTTGGCCAAACATGGGCACCACCCACGAAGTAAACAACATACTGGCCCAACTGCCGGCCTGCGCCCCTTCGCCATAGAGAGCGAAGCCCGTGACAATCATGAACAGAAGTGGCAGGAAGAAGAGCAGGAACATCGTGAACTGGGCCAGGGGATTGTGGCCAACATACTTCTTCGGATGCCTTTCCAGAAACAGATACCAACGCAATTCGAATGCCGCCTCTTTCCACCATGCCGAGTCGAATACTGGCAGCTTGAACAGCTGGCGCGAATGCTCGTTGCCGACAAAGGCCCAGTAGACCCGGCCAATGAAGCCGGCCAATAGAACATAACCGGCCGCGAAGTGGGCGAAGCGGATGTAGCCAAACAAGAAACTGGCGCTGGCCTCGCCCGGTTGGCTGGGTGGTGGACTGCCGATGAAATAGCCGGTCATCGCCAATACGGTGATGGCCAAGGCATTGACCCAGTGCCACAGGCGCAATGGCGCCTCGTAAACGTAAACCGCACGAACCTGGCGACCATGGGCCACGGCTTCCTGCATGTCCTGTGCTGATAGCATGTTCGTCTCCTATGGACTGTCAACCTCGACTCAGCGGACCTTCACCTGAGTCATCTCGGCCCCGTCGGGTGACATGACGTGAGTGGAACAGGCCAGGCAGGGATCGAAGCTGTGCAAGGTACGCAAGATCTCCAGAGGCTGATCGGCCTTGGCCAGCGGCGTATTCATCAGTGAGGCCTCGAAGGCACCGATCTGGCCCTTGGTGTCGCGCGGGCTGCCGTTCCAGGTGGTCGGCACCACGCACTGGTAGTTGTCGATCTTGCCGTCCTTGATCCGCACCCAGTGGGCCAGCGCACCGCGCGGTGCCTCGGTGAAGCCGACACCTTTGGTTTCCTTGGGCCAGCTCGACGGCTCCCACTTGTCGATGTTGGCAGTGGAAAGATCGCCCGCCTTCAGGTTGGCCATCAGTTTGTCCTGGAAGTAGCGCATCTTGTGCGCGGCCCACGAAGCCTCGAGGCCTCGAGCAGCGGTGCGACCCAGGGTAGAGAACAAGGCCTGCAACGGCAGGCCCAAGTCCTTGAGCACCTTGTCCACCGGCTCCTTGAACTCGGGGTTCTTCTGGACATAACCGATGATGTAGCGCGCGAGCGGTCCAACTTCCATAGCATGGCCGCGCCAGCGCGGCGACTTGATCCAGGAGTATTTGCCGCTCTCGTCGATCTGCTCGATATTGGTCTTGCTGCCCTTGGCATTCTTGCCCAGTTCGTAGTGCGGCTCGGTAATGCCGTCCCAGGGATGCAGGCCTTTTTTCTCGTCGGGGTACTTAAACCAAGAGTGGGCGACGAATTCCTGGATCTGCTCAGGATCGCGCAGATCGACCTCGTGCACCTTGGACAAATCACCATTGATGATGGCGCCGCGTGGTAGCAGCAGGTTGCCGGCCGAGTGGTCGTTGGCCTTGTCCGGGATGTCGCCATAAGACAGCACGCTCTTCGAGGACAAGCCGCCGCCGTAGGTCCAGCTCTTGTAGAAACCGGCGATGGCTAGGAGATCGGGGATGTAGACGTTGTCGATGAAGTCGATGGTACGGTCGATGATGGAGGACACCAGATTGAGCCGCTCCATGTTTACCGCGCCGACCGCACCGACCTCGTCGATATTGATCGCGCAAGGCACGCCGCCGACCAGCCAGTTTGGATGGGGGTTCTTGCCGCCGTAGATGGTGTGAATCTTGACAATGTCTTTCTGGAAATCCAAAGCCTCCAGGTAGTGGGTCACCGCCAGCAGGTTCACCTCGGGCGGCAGCTTGTAGGCCGGGTTGCCCCAGTAGCCATTCATGAACGGCCCGAGCTGGCCGGACTCGACAAACTTCTTCAGCCGATTCTGCACGTCGCGGAAATAGCCGGGCGAGGACAACGGCCAAGAGGAGATGCTCTGAGCGATCTCGCTGGTCCGCTTAGGATCGGCCTTGAGCGCGCTGACCACGTCGACCCAGTCCAAGGCATGCAGGTGATAAAAGTGGACCAAGTGATCATGCGCTTGCAGGGTCAACTGCATGATGTTGCGGATGCTGTTGGCGTTCTCCGGGATCTTGATGTCCAGCGCATCCTCCACCGCTCGTACCGAGGTCAGGGCATGGGTGCCAGTACAGACGCCGCAGATGCGCTCTGTGAAGGCCCAGGCATCGCGCGGATCGCGGCCCTTGAGAATGACTTCGAGACCACGCCACATGGTGCCGGTGGACACCGCGTTGCGGATCACGTTGTTGCTATCCAGGTTGACCTCCACCCGCATGTGGCCCTCGATGCGGGTCACCGGGTCGACCACTACCCGCTTGCCGGAGTTGTCGAGCTTGAAGCCTTGGGTTTCGTAAGCAGTCATGTTCTACCTCACTTGTTCTGTTCGCTGGCGTCGCCTTGTTGGCGCCGGGACTGCTTGATAGCACTCACTGCCGCGTGGGCCACCACCGCCGCACCAACGACGCCAACTGCCACGCCGCCAATCTTGTCGGCATTGGCCTCGATGCCGAATTGTTTGATGCCGGTTACCCGCTCGTAGAAGCCGCCCTTGTCCCAGAAGCCGTCCTCGGAACAGCCTATACAGCCGTGACCGGACTGGATTGGGAAAGACACGCCATCGTTCCAGCGCACGGTGGAACAAGCGTTGTAGGTGGTCGGCCCCTTGCAGCCCATCTTGTACAGGCAGTAGCCGCGACGGGCGCCGTCGTCGTCCCAGGCCTCAGCGAACTGGCCAGCATCGAAATGCGGCCGGCGATAGCATTTGTCGTGAATACGCTGGCCGTAGAACATCTTCGGCCGACCTTGGCGGTCGAGTTCCGGCAAGCGGTCGAAGGTCAGCATGTAGGTGATCACCGCTGTCATTACCTCGGCGATGGGCGGACAACCCGGCACCTTGATGATCGGCTTGTCGGTGATCACCTTGTGCACCGGTGTCGCCTGCGTTGGGTTTGGCTTGGCGGCTTGGACGCAACCCCAGGAAGCACAGGAGCCCCAGGAGATGATGGCCTTGCAGTCCTTCGCCACACGCTTGAGCTGGTCGACGAATGGCTTGCCGCCGATGATGCAAGACATGCCATCCTGGTTCAGTGGCGGGTTGCCCTCGACGGCCAGGATGTAATTGCCCTTGTACTTGGTCATCACCTCGTCGAGGATGGCCTCGGCCTGATGACCAGCCGCGGTCATGATGGTGTCGTCGTAGTCGAGCGAGATCATCGACAGCACGGCATCTTTGGCCAGGGGATGAGCGGAGCGAATGAAGGATTCGGAGCAGCAGGTGCATTCCAGGCCGTGCAGCCAAAGCACGGGAGTTCTCGGCTTAGTCTCCATGGCATGGGCGATGCGCGGCACGAAGGCCGGGCCCAAGCCTAGAGAGGCCGCGGTGAGGCTACAATATTTGAGGAAGCTGCGGCGGGTGATGCCCTGCCGCCGCATCACCTCGTAGAAGGTTTCCACCATTTTCGTCTCCTGTGTACGCGCTTGGAATGACGGCCATGCGTCGCCTGAGCGCAAGCCGATGGCGACTTATTACTCAAAAAGCGTGCCAACGCCTCGGGCCGACAGGCAACTAGAAAATACTGTTTTATTACAACTGGATAACGAGACGCCCCGCCTTGAGCGCGGCGCAATAAATGAAAATATAGATATCAATTACTGGATATATTGGTAATTAATTTTTTATTTATTGGCGGAGCTACTAGCCAACGGCAGGGTCAGGCAAAACCGTGCGCCACCGTCGGGATGGTTGCTCGCGGTTAGGCTGCCACCATGGCGCTCGACCAGGCCGTAGCTGATGGCTAGCCCCAGGCCGGTGCCCTTGCCCACCGCCTTGGTGGTGTAGAACGGCTCGAAGATATGGGGCAGGTGTTCGGCGGCAATGCCGGGGCCATTGTCCCGGAAACACACTTCCACCCGGTCGCCCAAGAGGCAGCCGGCGATTTCCAGCGTCGGCTGGGACAGGCCGGCGGTCGCGTCGCTGGCGTTTTGCACCAGGTTCATCATCACTTGCTGCATCTGCCCCGGCGAACCGACGACCTCGACCCCCTCCGGCAGATCGGTGGTCACCTTGAGCTTGTCGGCCGCCGCCTTGGCCACCCAATGCACGGCGCGCTCGACCACCTGCCCCAGGTCGAAGACCTGCACTTGGTCGCGGTCCACGGCCGAGAAACGCTTGAGATTGTCGACGATGTCGCGGGTACGCTCGGCGCCTTCCACCGTGCCCTCGATCAATGACGGCAGGTCTTCGAGCATGCGGTCAATGCGCAATTCCTGGCGCAAGCGGTCCAATTCCGCCTTGGGTGCTTGGGCGTGCATGGCCACCAGATAGGTTTCCAAGCGCTGGGCGTAGCGATTGAGGGCGTGGACGTTGCCCAACACGAAACTGATCGGATTGTTCAACTCGTGGGCGACGCCAGCGACCAGGCGGCCCAGCGAGGCCATTTTTTCCGAATGCAGTAGTTGCTGCTGGGTGCGCTTCAAATCCTCGTGCGCCTCATGCAGTGCTTGATATGCCCTCCGCAGTTCGCCAACCGGACGGCCGGTGATCACCATGCCCATCTGCGCGCCGCTATGATTGGTTCGCGGCGTGCAATTTAGCGAAACCGGCACACCGCCGCCGTCGGCGGCGGTCAGATTCAATTCGCAATCATGCAGGCTCTGGCCAGAATGGCGGGCGAACATGTTTTCCGCCGCCTCGCGCGAACCGTCGTCGGCAAATAATTCTGTGAATTTGTGACCGAGCAGATCGGCGGCCTGACGGCCAGTGAATTCCAGGAGCGAGCGATTTACCTCCTGGATGCGTCCCTCGCGGTCGCAGACAACCAGGATGTCGGACATCGAGGCCAGGACCGACAAGACAAATTGCTGCGACTCCTCCAATGCGGTGTTCTTTTCCTCCAACGCCACCTCGTACTGGAGCAGATCGTTGTAGACCTCATCCATCTTTTGGATGACCTCGATCCACAAATCCTCACCCAGATTTTCCAGACCATCGGCTGCGGCCGCATGATGCAGCCGTTCCAGCGGCAGCAAAGGCGGAGAGGGACGACGGGCAGCACCGCTCATTAGTGCACCGTACACACCATGCACGGGTCGAAGGATCGGACCACGTGTTGAACCTGTACCGAATCGCCGCTACCCTCGTCGACGGCCACACCGACCAAAGCCTGCTCCAATGGCCCCGGCACGCCGTCGGCATCGCGCGGCGAAAAATTCCAGGTAGTCGGCGCAATGATTTGATAGCCTGCAATGCGCCCCTGCTTGACCATAAGCCAGTGACCCAGGGCACCGCGGGCTGCCTCGGTCAGACCCGCCGCGCTGCCAGATTGAGGCAATGCTGTCTGATGGCACCACGGCTCGCCGACGCGTAGCGACTGTGCCCAGCGCTCCATCGCCGGCAGGACGCAGGCCAACTCGAGTTGCCGAGCCAGCACCCTAGCCAAGACACTACCGCCTTTGGCTAGCACCAATTCGCGCAACAAGGGATGGCCGGCCACCATCTGGCGCGACAAGGCGCCGGTCTCCAACACTTGACCACCATAGCGTGGCGCCTTGCACCAAGTATAGCCACCCGGCTTGTCCGGTACCGGACGAGTCTGCCCCTCGGCTGGATGCGAGGGATATCCATCCAGCCAGGCACGGCTCGGATCTTCCATGATGCGTTCCGTATCCAATGACCGCAAATCACCGGCCCACACGCCGGCCGGGAACAATAAACCCCCTGGTGCAGCATAAGCGCCGTAGCTCAGATACCCATCGGCGGCGCGGCCCAAATTGTCCAACCCCAAGTCCTCTGCAAGCTCCAGGAACAAAGCGAAATCACCGCGCCGGCCATCACGCCAGTGCGCCAATGCATCCAGGCTATCCAATTCAGCCACCGCTTCCAACTGATCGCCAAACGTATGGCGCTCCAGAAAACGGCGAAAATCGCGCAGCAGTGCGATGAGCTGAAGAATCTCCGCCTGTTCCAGCGGACGGGCGCTCCCACCGGGCTGCAGGCTCAGGCTATGCGGCCACTTTCCCGCCATCAGGCCCATCAAATGCATGAAGGCAGCCCGGGCAGGCAGTACCTCTGCAGCCGCCTCGCCACTGACCGCCTTGAAACGTTTGGCCACCTTGGCAAACCATGGCCGAGCGGCATAGGCGGGCCGAGCGAAATCCGGCATGAAGAACAGGTAAAAATGGGTCAGGTGATCAGCCAGGTTTTCGCAAGCCATGACCAGACATTCTGCCAAACGGCCGTTGGGCGCCGGTTCCAGGCCAGCCAAGTTGCGCAAGGCCGTCGTCGCTGCCACGCTCTGCGCGACCGAGCAGATGCCACAGATACGGGGCACGATTACCTGGGCATCGAGCGGCGCCTTGCCCAACAGCATTTCCTCGAAGCCGCGATACATCGGCGAATTGACATAGGCGGCCTCGACCACGCCATCGACGGTGTCCAGGGTCACTTCCAGGTCGCCCTCCACCCGGTTGAAGGGACCGAGCACTAGCTTGGTCATCGCCGCACCGGCCGGCCAATCATGGCCGATCCTTTTTTCTGACCACCGGCGCGACCACGACGTGGTCCGCCAGCGCATTTTCCCGAACCCGCTTTGGTGTGGCGGATTTCGACAACGCCGCAAGCGCGACGAACCAGGCCTTGGGCATATCGGACGGCAAGCCGATGGGGATGCCCGCCACCTTCGGTGTTTCACCATAAGGATGGCCGGGACTCTCAAAACCGGGCTCGGTGCAATTGATGCAGGCGTAGCCGCCGCGTAGACAAGAACCGCTGCCATTCCACAGCCGGAGGTTGCAATCAGCATGAGCCTGAGTGCCCTTGCAGCCAAGATTCTCCATCATGCAGCCCTGATCGGAAGGCTTTTCCGCGCTGGCCTTGAATTCATAGAACTCGTTGCGCGGGCAACCGTGATGCACGAGATGGTCGGCATACAAACGCGGCCGCTGCAGGGCGTCCAGGTCTTCTCCGGCAAATCGCTGCAAAGCGATGGCGAGCAAGACATCGAGCACCCAACCCGGATGGATCGGACAGCCGGCGATATTAATCGCCGGGAGATCAGAACCGGCGCGAAAGCCTGTGCCTAACAGCCCTCCAGCCAATTCGCCATCGTATTGCAAACCAATGGCCCCGGCCGGGTTGCCCCCGGTCGCGGTGATGCCACCGAATGCAGCGCAACTGCCGACCGCTATTACATGGCGCGCCCGCCCGGCCAAGTCACGCACCCACTCAATCATGGGCCGTCCGGTACCGGACAGGATGTGGAAGCGGCCCGTACCGTTTGGGCCGGTCAACAAAGAACCTTCGATACAGAGGATATCGAGCTGTTGCCTGCCATCTGCGCATGCCACCAGAATTTCCCGCGCCTCAGCCCCCGTCGCCTCGCTCAGAGCGGGGTGCCACAAGAGATTGATGCCGGCATCTTGGAGGCGGTCAAACAATTGAGGCTGTTCGGTATTGAGCAGCGACAAGGTACAGCCGCCACAGCCACCCGATTGCAGCCAAAGAAGGTTCAGCGATTCAACCATTTTCCGCCTCGTTGCGCGCCGGCCGACCCCGACCGCGCACGGTCGTTGCCACACCCAAGCGCCGCATCTTGTTGCGCAGCCCCGGCCGCGATACGCCCAGCTCCTGGGCGGCGCGGCTGACGTTGCCGGCATGGCGGTCGAGGGTTTCGGCCAGCAACTGCGCCTCCACGGCACCGACCCGACCGCGCAAACCGGAAGCGCCTAGACTCAACGGATCGGTAGCATGGATGTGCGAGGACAATAGCTCTAGGGTCAGCAGCGGACCATCCGACAGCACCAGCATGCGCTGGATTTCGTTTTGCAGTTCGCGCACATTACCTGGCCAAGCATAAGCCATCATGGCCGACATGGTCTCGGGGGCGAAACCGTCCACCCGCCTGCCGAGCACAGTGGCGAATTTTTCCAGCATGCTGCGCGCCAGAAGGGCAATATCCATAGGTCGATCACGCAGGGGCGGCACCTCGATCGGCAATGTCGCCAGGCGATAAAAGAGGTCTCCTCGAAAACGGCCAGCCTGCACTTCCTCAGCCAGATTTCGGTTGGTGGCAGCGACAATGCGCACGTCGACCGAGATCGGCCGATTGCTGCCCAGTGGCCGGCACTCGCCTTCCTGCAGAACGCGCAAAAGCTTGACCTGGAAAGCCGGGGAAGTTTCGCCGACCTCATCCAGGAACAAGGTGCCACCGTGGGCCTGCTGGAACAAGCCAATCCGTTCCTCGAAGGCCCCCGTGAATGCACCTTTTTTATGACCGAACAGTTCCGACTCCAGCAAGGTATCCGGCAAGGCGCCGCAGTTCTGCACGACGAAAGGCCGCTCGGAGCGGGCGCCGGCATAGTGCACGGCGCGAGCAAGTAATTCCTTGCCGGTGCCAGATTCTCCTGTCAGTAGGATAGACACGTCATAACAGGCGGCCCGCTCGACCATGCTGCACACACCGCGCAAGGGGCTGTCCTGGGCACAGACGATATTGTTCAGGGCAAAGGTTTGACGCAGGCGCCGCCGGCTATTTTCGGTCTGTTTGCGCAGGGCCGGCTCGGAGGTGCGCAATTCCAGCGCAAGCTGATGATTCTCCCGCTGCAAACGCTGCAGCTCGACCGCCTGCCTGAGGATGAGTAACAACTGGTCAGGATGCCAGGGCTTCAGCAGATATTGATAGATGCCCGCCTCGTTAAGGCCGGCAATAATATCTTCGCTGTCGGTGTAACCGGAGATGATGATACGCACCGTCTCCGGCCATTGCTCACGCACCTGCTTCAAGAAGGTGACGCCGCTGGTCTCGGGCATGCGTTGATCGGTCAGGACGATATCGATCGACTCAGCCTGCATGATGGCCAGCGCATCCACCGCCCCGCCCGCAGTAAACACCCGGAAATCCTCTTCCAGAGTACGCCGCAGCGATTCCAGGGAGCGCGGT
The DNA here is from genome assembly GCA_021848725.1 of Pseudomonadota bacterium. GTDB lineage: Bacteria > Pseudomonadota > Gammaproteobacteria > Burkholderiales > Thiobacillaceae > Sulfuritortus. The sequence continues at coordinate 737 of JAJZTS010000017.1, read as the reverse complement.
TCATCGTCAACGATCAGAATGGTCGGTGCCAAAATTGCCCTTTACATCCGTTCGCTATCAGTGCCGACCGAACTACGCTGATCGGCCTGCCCAGTTTCAATATGAGCTTATCACGCCACCCGAAATGGCCCCACCAAGCACAAATCCTTCGAATAGCCTCACTTATAAATTCCCGACTAAAAAAGTCCACCTTGTCCTCCGGCACCCCCACTGGCAAACTACACCCCTTTTGGAAAGTAACAGGAGTTGCACCATGGCTGGCCTGAATCCCGACAGCCCCATCCCGACCGAGATCAAACTGCATCAGCAATCGAAAAAGCTCGAAGTCGCCTTCAGCGACGGTAGCCGATTCGAACTACCCTGCGAGTATCTGCGCGTGTTCTCCCCCTCGGCTGAAGTACGCGGCCACGGCCCCGGCCAAGAAGTGTTGCAAGTCGGCAAGATCAATGTCGAGATCAAGAACATCGAGCCGGTCGGCCAATATGCCGTGGTGTTGGAGTTCTCCGATGGCCACAACAGCGGCATCTATTCCTGGGACTATCTCTACGACCTAGGCAAGAAGCAGACCATTTACTGGCAGGAATATCTGCGCCGCCTGGAAGAGGCCGGCGAGTCGCGCGAGCCCAAGACCCTGATCAAATAGGCATGACCGCCTGGGCCGGGATCGCGGATCGGATCGGCCAGGCGGCCGACAGTCCGTTCCGTATCGCCCGCCACGAGAGTGTCGGCGGTGGCTG
>JAJZTS010000016.1 GCA_021848725.1 Pseudomonadota bacterium | reverse complement strand
TACCGAACACCAGCTCCAGGGCATAGGCCATGATGGCTGCCTCGAGCGCGAAGAAGATGAAGGTGAACGAGGCGTAGATCAGCGAGGTAATGGTCGAGCCGAGGTAACCAAAGCCGGCACCCCGGGTGAGCAGGTCCATGTCCAGGCCATGCCGTGCGGCGGCCAGGCTGATCGGCAAGCCGACCAGGAAGATGATCAGGCCTGCCGCCAGGATGGCGAGCGCAGCATTGATGAAGCCGTAGTGCACCAGCAAGGTGGCACCGACCGCCTCCAGCACCAGAAACGAGGCCGCACCGAAGGCGGTGTTCGCCACGCGCAACTCGGTCCACTTGCGGTAGCCCTTAGGCGTAAATCGCAGGGCGTAGTCTTCCAGTGTCTCGTTGGCGACCCAGGTGTTGTAGTCGCGACGCGCCTTGACCACCCGCTGAACGGCCTCGCCCGGTCTCGAAGTGTGCTGATGATCCATTGCCATGGCCGTCATTGTCGCACTCTGGACCGAGATGCCGGCAACTGGTCGGCGGCGCTGCCAATGGTGGCCGCCGAACCGAAAGGCCTTGCAACAATCAAGCCAGACCCATACGCCGTTCCCTATGGACCACCTTACGTCGGGATAGCCGGGTATCAATAGGGTCCATACAAAAAAAGCAGGGAGCGCATCCGCGCCCCCTGCTTGCCCGATGACCACGGACAAACTACCGCCAGGCTGACTACTTCGCCCGTAGGCAGAAGCCGACCTCGGTGTGGTTATAGTTGTGCGACCCTGACTTACTGCCCACGATCGAGCGGTCCCAAGCCTGCAACTGCACGACGTAGCCGCAGGGCTTCATCTTCTTCGGCGCCGCCGTGTTGAGCGACCAGGCGCTGCCCGGCGAGACCGGCGTCGGCGAGGTGGACGGCTGGGCCGTGGTCGGCGCATTGGACGGGAACGCGGCGGTATTCGGCAGCGTGGCGAGCGAGAAGCCGCCGAAGTAGGTGTCGCGCGCCACGAAGTGACCGGTGAGGGTGTCGCCCTCGACGAAGGTCTTGCAGTCGCCGCCGCTGTCGATGTGGATGTCGATCATCGGCGATGCCAGCGGCGGTGCGGTCAGCGGCGCGGTGTTGTCGAGCTGGATGAGATAGTCGGGGCTGGTCGCAATGATGTTCGGCGACGGGAGCAAGGCATCGGCCACCTCGATCCTGACCGCCCAGAGTTCGTCGCCGGTCGAATACCACAGCGCGAGCCGCGTATCCAGATAGAGCAGCGGGTCCTTGTAGGTGAAGAAGCCGGTCGCCGGATCGGCCACCTGCGGGTCGGAACCGACATCGGCGCGCCTGAGGTTGAAGCTGTTGGTGACATAAGTGTAGGCCCCGGGCGGATCGCTTAAGCGGCGCACGCTGATACGGTAGTAATAACCCGGCTGGAATTTGCCTTCGACGACCACCAGGCCGCCGAAGGGGCAGGGCCGGCCGAGCCCCCAACTGTCGGCCGGCAATTCGTCGTACCAGAACTTCGCGCTCGGGGTGGTCAAGCCGCTACCCGCATCGATGTCTTCGACATTGATGCCGCCGAGCGACCTGATCTTGGCTGTCAACTCGTCTTCCGTCACGCCCGGCCGGATCTGGACATGGGTGTCCAGCCGGTTGCCCCAGTAGGGCACGGCGTCCGGGTCGGTGTCCGAGGGCGGCGTCGCCCACGACAGGACTGCCCGAATCCGGCCGATCTTCGGGGTTTCGCACGGGCGCCGCACCGCATCGAGATCGACCGGCAGGGTCGCCGTGTAGCATAGGCCGTCCGCCGGGATGTCGGCGATGTCATGCACCGCCACCTCGGCCCGGCCCAGATAGGTCCACTCGCAGGTGTCGTCCCAGTCGGCCCAGAACGCCACATACTCGGTGCTGCCAGCCGTGCAGAGGTCGCCGGAGTAGCCGCTCGGGCGCTTCACGAGGAAGGTGCCGACCAGCCATTCCCGGTTGTAGTCGAGGCCGATGCAACTGAGTTCTTCGTAGCTGGTATTGCCGCTGGTCTTCTCGATGGCGGCGACGGCCTCGACCCAGTCGAGGCCAAGCGCCTGCCATTCGGCGATCTTCGTATTCACGCTCATGTCGCTGAGCAGTGGCGACTTGAGCGCGGACACGATCTGGCTGAAGCCGAGCCGGTGCGGTTCCACCGCGCCCCGGGCGGCCTTGCCGGTGGCCCTGGTCTTATATTGCTTGACCAGGGCGTGGAGTTCGACCGGCGGCGGCCCGGGTTCGGGCAAGGGGACGAATTCCAGGTGCTTGAGGCTCTCGGGCAGCTCGATCTGCTTGCCCAGCTCGAGACCGATGGCCGTGGCAATGTCCTTGATGACGATCTTCCGCGGCTTGATCTGGATATGCCGGTCGAGCACGTTGCCCCAGACCGGCGAGTCCAGCGGGTTCACGCTCGGCAGCACGTTCCAGGACAGCACCCCGCGCACCTTCGGCATGACCGCGTGCTTACAGTATTCGCGCCACTTCGCCGGGTCGATCGGCAAGGTGACGACATAGCTCAAAGGCTTGTTCTGCTTCTTGGCGCAATCGAGACCGTTCGGCAGGTCATGGATCGAAAAGCCGACCGCCCCCAAATCGCGCCATCCCGCGCCGAAATCGGCAAAGAAGCGGACATATTCCGTGGTGCCGGCCGAGCAGATATCGCCGCCATAACCGTAGGGCAGTTTTATCTGCACGGTCGCTTCGAGCAAATCTTGCGCCGGGTTGAAGCCGATGCACGTGAGTTCCTCGTACTTGGTGTTGTCGGCCATCTTCTTGATCGGCTTGAAGGCACTGCCGCTGACCGTACCGAAGTGGTTCGGATTCTTCAGCAGAATCTCTTTGAAGTTTGAGCGCTCTGTTTCGATTTTCACCGCTGTGCTTGCGTTCATGATTTGGTTCTCCCTTCTGTTATTAACGACGTCTGCGCATTCCGGGCCGATTGCGTCTCGACTGCCTCAGCCCGATGAACCTCTCGCTGGCCGCTTTCAAGTTGAAAAGCAAAAAAATGGATTCAGCGCCCGTGCTGCGGCCGCCTAAATGCCCGCGCCATGGCCTGCCAGCCAGGCACTTCCTTTCCTTACCGGTGAATCTCCCTGCCCTTGTATGGCTTGGCTGATGCCAGGCCTTATTCCCCCGATGGGGGGTATGCGTTTAACTATTAGACCATCGGGCCCAGCACCACAAGCGTTAAGCCCAGCCTCGGTGCCACTGCCGAGGCCGGGGGTGTGAATGCAGGGTGCTGCCGGGCCGCTTCGCCGACACTGACTTCTCGCACGCACCGCTTAACCCGGCGCCAAAAGGTAAGCGCACACTCTCACGAAAGCGTTTGCTATCAAAGCAAGCAGCTAATTAACGCTTCCGGCAAAGCCACCCCCTGCATGGGTGACCAGCACGCACTGGTCAAAAAATTGGCCCCTCTGCACTGCCCCGGCCTTGAAATAGGCCAACCCCATCCCTATCATTAGCACTCGTTGGGGCCGAGTGCTAACGCTTGGCCCCCGCCGTTTTGCAAACCCATAACTCAACTGCTTATTTTGGAGGCAATCGTGAAGATTCGTCCTTTGCACGACCGCGTGATCGTTAAGCGCATGGAAGAAGAGCGTAAGACCGCTTCTGGCATCGTCATCCCCGACGCCGCGACCGAGAAACCCGACCAGGGCGAAGTCATCGCCGTCGGCCCCGGCAAGAAAGACGACAGCGGCAAGACCATCGCCATGGAGGTCAAGGTGGGCGACCGCGTGCTGTTCGGCAAGTATGCCGGCCAGGCCGTGAAGATCGATGGCGACGAAGTCCTCGTCATGCGCGAAGAAGACATCATGGGTGTGGTGGAGAAATAAGCTTCACACGGTGAAGCTTATTTTCAGTGCAGGCTCATATTTGCCGTAGGCAAATGTGAGCCGGAACTAAAAGTGACTACCCGAAAACCTGGATTCCCGCTTTCGCGGGAATGACGAATAGGTGAAGTTCCCGCCGTATGGGAACGACAAAGATTAAGGAGTTTCAAATGGCTGCTAAAGACGTACGTTTTGGCGATTCCGCCCGGCACCGCATGGTGGCTGGCGTCAATGTCCTGGCCGATGCGGTCAAGGTCACCCTGGGCCCCAAGGGCCGCAACGTGGTGCTGGAGCGCTCGTTCGGCGCCCCGACCGTGACCAAGGACGGCGTGTCCGTCGCCAAGGAGATCGAGCTGAAGGACAAGTTCGAGAACATGGGCGCCCAGATGGTCAAGGAAGTCGCGTCCAAGACCTCCGACGTGGCCGGTGACGGCACCACCACCGCCACCGTGCTGGCCCAGAGCATCGTCAACGAAGGCATGAAGTTCGTCGCTGCCGGCATGAACCCGATGGACCTGAAGCGCGGCATCGACAAGGCCGTGATCACCCTGGTCGGCGAGCTGAAGAACATCTCCAAGCCCTGCACCACCAGCAAGGAGATCGCCCAGGTCGGCTCCATCTCCGCCAACTCCGACGCCGATGTCGGCCAGATCATCGCCAACGCGATGGACAAGGTGGGCAAGGAAGGCGTGATCACCGTCGAGGACGGCTCCGGTCTGGACAACGAGCTGGATGTGGTCGAGGGCATGCAGTTCGACCGCGGCTACTTGAGCCCCTACTTCATCAACAACCCGGACAAGCAGATGGCCGTGATGGAGAACCCCTTCATCCTGCTGCACGACAAGAAGATCTCCAACATCCGCGACCTGCTGCCGGTGCTGGAACAGGTGGCCAAGGCCGGCCGCCCGCTGCTGATCATCGCCGAGGACGTCGATGGCGAGGCGCTGGCCACCCTGGTGGTCAACAACATCCGCGGCATCCTGAAGACCGTGGCGGTGAAGGCCCCGGGCTTCGGCGACCGCCGTAAGGCCATGCTGGAAGACATCGCCATCCTGACCGGCGGCACCGTGATCGCCGAGGAAGTCGGTCTGTCCCTGGAGAAGGCCACCCTGCAAGACCTGGGCCAGGCCAAGCGGATCGAGGTGGGCAAAGAGAACTCCACCATCATCGACGGCGCCGGCACCGCCGACGCGATCAAGGCCCGTATCGGCCAGATCAACAAGCAAGTCGAAGAAGCGACCAGCGACTACGACAAGGAGAAGCTGCAAGAGCGCAAGGCCAAGCTGGCCGGCGGCGTGGCGGTGATCAAGGTCGGCGCTGCGACCGAGGTCGAGATGAAAGAGAAGAAGGCCCGCGTGGAAGACGCCCTGCACGCCACCCGCGCCGCGGTGGAAGAGGGCATCGTCCCCGGCGGCGGCGTGGCCCTGCTGCGTGCCCGTTCCTCCATCGCCAAGCTCAAGGGCGACAACCACGACCAGGACGCCGGCATCAAGATCGTGCTGCGCGCCATCGAGGAGCCGCTGCGCCAGATCGTCAACAACTGCGGCGAAGAGGCCTCGGTGGTGGTGAACAAGGTGCTGGGCGGCAAGGGCAACTACGGCTACAACGCCGGCACCGGCGAGTACGGCGACATGGTCGAGATGGGCGTGCTCGATCCGACCAAGGTCACCCGCACCGCGCTGCAGAACGCCGCCTCCGTGGCCGCCTTGATGCTCACCACCGACTGCATGGTCGCCGAGCATCCGGAAGACAACAAGCCCGCGATGCCGGGCGGCGACATGGGCGGCATGGGCGGCATGGGCATGATGTAAAAGCCCCGCCGGCCAGTCGGTCCCAACCGACCTGTCCAAGAAAAAGCCCCGCGCAATGCGGGGCTTTTTTGTTTTCAGCGCCCGCTTACACCTGCGCGGTAACAGCCATGTCACAGTTAGGCGAATGACAATAGCGATTTCTATCCTGTATGCTGTAATCAAAACAATCCGCAAAGGACAGGCCTCAGGGGAAGCGACATTCCCAGCCAAACAACGAGGCCGAATATAACGGGAGAATCGCCGTGCCAATATTCGATGCCTCAGATGGCGCCATGGGTGGCCATACGAATAACGCTTTAGCCATCGGTGCCGACAGCCGGCCCCGCATCGCACGTCGAGCCGGGAATATAACGGCGGACGAACACTTTTCCCCCCACCTGATCGGGCAGGACGCGAAATTCCGCGAAGCCCTGCACACCATCCGCCGCCTAGCCAAATATGGCGCCACCGTGCTGATCCAGGGCGAGACCGGCACCGGCAAGGAGCTGGTGGCCCGGGCGATCCACTATCTGAGACCGGGCGAACAAGGGCCGTTCGTGCCCGTGCATTGCGGCGCCATTCCGGACGAGCTCTGCGAGAACGAGTTCTTCGGCCATGCGAAGGGCGCCTACACCGGCGCGCAGGAAAACAAGTCCGGCATCCTGGCCACCGCCGAAGGCGGCACCCTGTTCCTCGATGAAATCGAATGCCTATCGCCGCGCATGCAAGCGATCCTGCTCAGGGTGCTGCAAGACCATGCCTACCGCCCGCTGGGCAGCACGAAGCTCGTGCAGGGCCGCTTCCGCATCATCGCGGCCAGCAACCGCAACTTGGCCGCGATGGTGCGCACCGGCGAACTGCGGCAGGACCTGTACTACCGCCTGAGCGTGCTGAGCGTGAACTTGCCCAGCTTGCGCCAGCGGCCGAACGACATCCCCGTGTTGGCGTGCCATTTCATCGGCAAATTCGCGCGCCAATACAACATGCCCGAGAAACCCTTGAGCCCAGCCGCGCTCAAGGCGCTGACAAGCCATGCCTGGCCCGGCAACGTGCGGGAATTGGAAAACTTCATCCACCGCCAATTCCTGCTGAACGAAGGCGGCACCCTGGAATTCACCGACTCGGCACTGCTCGACGAAGCGCAGCCGATGCCTGCCGACACCCCGGTCGAACCCGATGGCCTCGCCATTCCCCAAGGCGTCGGCTTTCGCCAAGCCAAAGAAACCGTGATCGCCGAATTCGAGCGGCGCTACCTCCTCCAATTGATGCGCGATTGCGCCGGCAATATTTCCCAAGCCGCGCGCATAGCAGGCAAAGAGCGCAGCACCTTGCGCCGCCTTTTGAAAAAACACGGCGTGTCATCGCACGACGCCCAATAACGGCAGGGCATTCGCCGCCCGCCCCACCGGGGTGGGGCGGCAACACACCACCGGCGCACCTCGGCAAATGCCGCCTGCGCTCGATATCTTTCGACGACCCAATCTCTCACCCTGGGTATTCGCCGCACCAGGCGAAGCCACTTCGCTTACGTATCCCTTTGATTTGACACGCCACTGCGCGTGGCACGCATCCTGCTAAAAGCTGGGCCTGTCTTTCTGGAGTCGACGATGGGCGACAGATCGGTGCGTGCCGCCGTGGCTGGCATCGTGCATTACCTAGGCTTCCACCCTGAAGCGCGGGATACCGCCGAGGGTATTCGGCGCTGGTGGCTGGCGGAGCGTGACGGCGAACTGTCCGATGCGGATGTGCAGGCGGCGCTCGATCAATTGCTGCAGCACGACAGGGTGACGCGCATGACCCTGCCGGACGGTACCCAGCTGTATGCGGCGAAGGTCGCTGTCATCGAGCAGCGGCTCCAGCGCGAAAGCAAGAACTAGCTCGGGAATTTCTCGGTGGCTGGGCATGGCCGCCGCGTGAATGCAACTAGGGACGGCGCCGGCATCCCGCCGGCGAGCCCGCAGATGGAGAGGGAAAACGTATGGCCACTTCTTATTACCATCCTGGGGTCTACATCGAAGAAATCCCCAGCGGCGCGAAACCCATCGAGGGCGTGTCCACAGCCGTGGCCGCGCTGATCGGCTACACCACCGAGGGGCCGATCGGCGAGGCGACCCTGGTGCACAGTTGGGACGATTACAAAGCGAACTTCGGCGAGATCCATTCCGAAACCGACGCGATGGGTTTGGCCGCCTTCCATTTTTTCCTCAACGGCGGCAAGGATGCCTATGTCGCCCGCTTGGCCCAGAACGCCGTCAGCGCCACCCTGCCCGCCGCGAAGATGAAAGGCCGGTCGGGTGGCAGCGCCGCCGCGATCAACGTGCTGGACATCAGCGCCGCCAGCGCCGGCGAATGGGGCAATGACCTGCGGGTCGAGGTGACCTCCAGCGACGGCTACCGCTTCAAGATCGAGGTCAGCCAAGTGGCAGACGGCGAGACCACCTTGCTGGAATCGTTCAGCAATCTGTCGATGGACACCTCCGACGCCAACTATGCGCTGACCGTCGTCAACGGCGGCTCCCGATACATCACCGTCGCGCTGCCTGCCGAGATCGAGGGCCACCCGACGACCTATTACCTGAAGGCCACCAGCGTCGGCGGCGACATCTCCGGCAAGGACTGGACGGCGGCAGATGAGAAGGTCGAAGAAAACATGCGCCTCACCCTCAACATCGACAACCGCGGCGCCAAGACCATCACACTGGGCGCCGGACCCGGCGGCAGCTATGACAGCGGCACCGAGGTGGCGGACGAGATCGAGGCGTTGGTCCTCGCCCTGGGCGACGACTATGCCGGTTTCACCTGCAGTTACACCGACGGCAAAATCACCCTGACCTCCGGCAGCCAGAGCGCCCGCTCTTCGGTCGTGGTCCGGCCCGGCACGCTGGCCACCCGGCTCAGTCTGGGCGTCAGTGCCGGCGGCAGCGAAACCCACGGCACTTACGACGTCGTGCCCAAGCTCATGGCCAGCGAGGAAGCATTGACCGGCGGCGACGACGGCGATGCCCCCGGTCTCGACGACTACGAAAAATTCTTCGCCAAGTTGAAGAAGGTGCGCGACGTCAACATCGTGCTGCTGCCGGGGCAGTACATGCCCAGTGACGGCACCGGCAACACCATCATCGATGCCGCCTACAGCCACTGCGAGGAAATGAAGAGCCGTATGCTGCTGGTCGACCCGCCGCCCGGCGTGGAACTGACCGACGCCTCCGCGGTATCGGGCCTGAGCCTGCCCACCTCCACTTACACCGCGCTCTACTACCCGTGGGTCAAGATCGCCAATCCCTTCTACGACCGCGACACCAACCCCAACGCCGCCACCACCCTGACCATCGCGCCGTCGGCCTTCGCTGCCGGCATCTGGGCGCGCACCGACGGCACCCGCGGCGTGTGGAAGGCGCCGGCCGGCGTCGAGGCCACGGTGCGCGGCGTTTCCGCCTTGGAATACACGGTGGAGGACGGCGACCAGGACCAGCTCAATCCGGAAGGCGTCAACTGCCTGCGCAAGCTGCCGAGCTATGGCGCCGTGGTCTGGGGCACGCGCACCCTGTCGACCAAGGCCAATCCGGAATGGCGCTACGTGCCGGTCAGGCGTACCGCGATCTACATCGAGAGCAGCCTCTTCAACGGCATCCAATGGGCGGTGTTCGAGCCCAACGATCACCGCTTGTGGTCGTCGCTGCGGGCCAATATCGGCGCGTTCATGGATGGCCTGTTCCGGGCCGGCGCGTTCCAGGGACAAAAGGCCTCCGACGCCTATTTCGTGCGTTGCGGCCTGGGCGACACCATGACCCAGGACGACATCGACCGCGGCATGGTGATCGCCATCGTCGGCTTCGCGCCATTGAAACCGGCCGAATTCGTCATCGTGCGTATCCAGCAAAAGGCTGGCCAGTCCTAAGGGGCCGGCTTTCATACGATTCAGCGAGGAGATAGCAAATGGCAGCCCCCATGTTCTCGGTCAACACCCACCGGCACGACCCCTACCGCACCTTCAAATTCCAGATCCTGATCGACGGCAAGCCCGTTGCCGGATTGAAAAAGATGGGCGCCCTGAAACGCAAGACCGAGGCGATCAAATGGCGCACTGGCGGCGACCCCAGCCGCGAGCGCATCCTGCCCGGCGGCACCAGCTATGAGCCGATCACGCTGGAACAAGGCTTGTCGCACGATCCGATATTCGAGGACTGGGCCAACCTGGTAAACAACATCGAAGGTGACGCCGCGATGTCGCTCAAAAACTTCCGCAAGGACATCGTGATCAACGTGCTCAACCTGCAAGGCCAGGTGGCGATCTCCTACAAGGTCTTTCGCGCCTGGGTGTCGGAATACCAGGCCTTGCCGGAGATGGATGCCGGCGCGATGAACGCGGTGGGCATCCAGACCCTTACTTTGCAGCACGAGGGTTGGCAGCGCGACGGCGCGGTCAGCGAACCGACCGAGTCCTGATCGGAGCCGACATGCAACTGCCCGGCGGCCTGGTGGAAGACGGCATCCGGCGGCGCGACTGCGCGTTTCGCCCGATTTCCGGCACGCTCGAACTCGCCTTGGCCGAGGCCGGCGAGACGGCCGGCAATACACCGCGCGCAGTCACGCTGGCCTTGGTCACGGCCTTGGGCCACTTAGGCGGCGAACCGGCCACGCCGCAACGCGTGGCGCAACTTTGCGTGGCCGATCGCCAATTCCTGATGCGCGAATTGGAACGACACCTGGGCCATACCGACGGCTGGTTCCAGGTGGCCTGTCGCGGCTGTGCTGCGCAGTTCGATTTCCATCTCGACTATGCCGCGCTACCGGTGCAAGAGGCCGGTGCGGCGTATCCGAGGGTCCAGGTCGAGGTGGCCGGGCACAAACTGGCCTTCCGCCTGCCGAACGGGGCCGACCAGGAGGCCCTGGCCACCCTGCCGGTGGCCGAGGCCCAATCTTGGCTGCTGCGGCAATTGGCATACCAGCCCATCGCCGTCGACGCACTCGACGCGCAGGCAACCGCCGCCATCGAGGCCGCATTGGAAGCGGTATCACCTGGCGTCGTCGTGCAGGTGCAAGCCAATTGCCCGGAATGCGGTGCCGAAAACCGGGTGGATTTGAATCCCTACCGCGCCTTGTCGCACAGCAGTGAAGCGCTATTGCAGGAGGTGCACCAGATTGCCGCCCACTACCACTGGGGTGAGGCGGAAATTCTCGCGCTGCCGCGCCCGCGCCGACAGCGCTACCTGCACCTGATCGACCGCGCCCGCGGCATGGCGGACTGAAATGGCCATCTTACAGGACACCATCCTCGATGCGCAGCGCCCGCTCGGCGGCGGCTGGCTGAGGCGTTCGGCGATCGAAGGCGATGCCGAGCTTGGCCCCACCAACGAAGACAGCTCAACGGAGGGCATGCAAACCATTTTCAGGTTTCAGAAGGAGGGGCCGGCACGGCCCCTAAAGGCGTCATTCCAGCCGGTGGTCGAGGCGACTCGCGTGCCGGCTGGCGACCCTTTGTCAGCGGGGACGGAAGCCGCGAGGTGGAAATCGCCTGCCAATACTGGCATTGATTCCTTCGGGATAGATGCCACCGAGACGGTAAGTTCGAGAAGCGAACTGGAGACAGGACAGGAAGTGCGCGGAGGTCCAAGCAAGACGACGGCAGCCCGTGAGGAAATCGCGTCGGAAGAAGAGGTTCGGTCACTCAGTGTGCCTGGGCCTACCGAAGCGAAGCTTTACCGAACGACGCATAAGTCCGAAATCCCAGATGGCACCGGGCAGCCTGTTAGCCGATACGAGATATCGTCGCCGAGCCGAGCGGGTCGGGGCGCCCCTTCTGAAACCTCCCATTCTTCAACCGCGGCGGAATCGACCGTTGCGGCGGCACGCGCCGTTGAAATACCGGCCCCAACAGCCCTGACGGCGCAAGCCTTCTCCGATGCGACGCTAGCGGTCGACGCCGACGTCGCGCCGACGGTGGCAGAGCCGCCAACGCCAGGCCGCGCAAGCCAGAACAGCCAGGCCCGGCCCAGTCCACCCCAAGCCGCCGGGCCGGAGCCCCAGGTAACCGCGCACACCGCCCAGCCCGTACCGCCCAGCCCGACCATCGCATCACCCGACGTAAGGCCGAACCGGCATGGCGACGACAATAGCGGGTACCGCCCCAACGCGGCTATCGCCCATGCCCCGCCTCGGGCCGAGCGGCCGGCAAGCCCGGCCCTAGCCATGCCGGCAAACACGGCCCCGGCCAAGCCGCGGCCCGCCGAGCCGAGCCTGGTGATCGGCCGTATCGACGTGGTGGTGGTCGCGCGCGAACCGCAGGCCGCGACGCCTACGCGCGCCGACAATCACCACGGCTTCCTCAACCGCAACTACCTGAAGCGCTTGTGACATGGCACTCGCCGTCTCCGCACTCTCCCAAGTCTGCAAGAGCATGCGCCAATACCTGGACGGCGAGATCAACGCGCCCGACCGCAGCAAGGTCACCGTGGTGCTCGGCACGCCGTCGGACACCGCCACCGCCGGGGCCGGCGATAGCGACCACCGGCTCAACTTGTTTTTCTTCCGGTTCGAGCCGCCGGGCCTGTTCCCCGACACCCTGCCCGGCGAGATCGGTTGGTTGCGCACCTTTTGCCTGATCACGCCGTTTGCCGCGGAAGAAGACAGCGTGAGCGCAGGCGAAAACGATCTGCGCTTGATCGGCGAGATCATCCGCGTCTTTCACGAGAAGCCGGTGTTCAGCCTCAGCGTCGACGACGAGGACTATCACATCCAGGCCATGTTCCAACCGCTCGGCCTGGATCAGTTGAACCAGCTCTGGTCGACGCAGGGCGACACCGTTTATCGGCCGTCGATCCTGTACGAAATCTCGCTCGCGCCGATCGTGCCGGCCGTTCCGGCCGTGGCCTCGCCGCTGGCCGGCGGCCTCGGTTTCGAGGCGAACGCCGACATGGCCGCGACCACGCCGAGCCGCACCGGCAGCCTGCCCGAAGTCCCGGTCACGACGCCGAACCTCGCACTCGAGGCCTGGGCACCGGCCATCGCCTTCGTGCATCAGGACGCCTGCGCCTTCAGCTTCAGCTTCGCCTTGGGCAGTGCGGAACTGGCCGCCTTCACGCCGAAGGTTTGGCTGGCCGGCAAAGTCGGCGACAACGTCAGCCTGCAATGGGAAACCTGGGATGCCGACGCGGGCTGGCAGCGCGTGGTACCGGCCACCGTCGCGACGATCACCAGCACCGGCATCGATCCCGATGCGGCATCGGCGGCCAGCACCGAGGCGCTCGCCCTGCCGTTCACCGACCACATCGGGCAAATGCTGCTCTATGCCGAGCGCAGTTACACCCGCACCAGCGACGGCACCGTGCTGAGCGTGCGGTCCAACCCCCTGCTGATCAGTTTGCACGCGGGGTAATGCGAATGAACGCACCCTTGCCCAACGCCACCCAGCTCGCCGCCTTCGACGCCGAATGGCAGCGCCTGGATTTCCTGGTCTGGTGCCTGTCGCGCAACCGGCATGGCGAATCGATCGACGAATCGGAAGTCGCACGTCTGCGCGAGTTGCAGGCGCAGGTCGTCGCCTTGCGCGAGCCGGGCGGCCTGTGGGAAGCCACGCTGGGCTTCAGCCTCACCCCGGTCGAATACGACGCGCTCGCCTGCGCGCTCGCGCCGGACCTGGAGCCGCGCCTGGGCTGGGCCTTCCAGAACCTGCAGGCCGGCAGCACGCAACCCTGGGCCACCCGCGCATTAATCCAGGAATTGCTCGCCCTCGACGTCGGCCAGGGCGAACTTTTACGCCGCGCGCTGGAACCCAGCGCACCCTTGCGCCGTCGTCGGCTGCTGCGCATGGAGCAAGACGATCCCTATCGCCCGATCGTCCCCGAACCGTGGGTGATCGCCCGCCTGACCGGGCGTCCGCTCGACCTACCGCCGCCACCCGGCGCCACGGCGGTCGAGCAAACCGCCACCTGGGACGACTTGGTGTTGCCGCCGAGCCGGCTCGCGATGCTGCGCGAGTTCCTGCTGTGGATCCAGCAGCGCGAGACCGTGGTGGGCCAATGGGGCGGCCAGAGCGTGGGCGGGCCACTGGCCCTGTTCGCCGGCCCGTCCGGCACCGGCAAGACCTTCGCCGCCAGCGTGATCGCGACCGAACTCGGCTGGCGCCTGTATCGCATCGACCTTGGCCGCCTGGTAAGCAAATACGTCGGCGAGACCGAGGAAAACCTCAACCGCCTGTTCGACGCCGCGCACGGCCAGCCCATGGTGCTGCAGTTCGACGAGGCCGATGCCTTGTTCTCGAAACGCGGCGAGGTCAAGGAGGCGCGCGACCGCTATGCCAACATGGAAGTCAGCCATCTGCTGACCCGTATCGAGGCGCACGATGGGCCGTGCATCCTAACGACTAATCTGCGCAAGCAACTCGACTCTGCCTTCACTCGCCGCTTTCAGATGGTGGTGGAATTCCCGCGCCCGGATGCGGTCTCCCGCACCGAGCTGTGGCGCCGGCTGCTGCCGCCGCGCGCGCCAGTGGACCCGGCGCTGGACCGGCGGTTTCTCGGCAACACCGTGGCGCTCACCGGCGGCGGCATCCGCAATGCCGCGCTGCATGCCGCCTACCTAGCGGCCGGCGCAGGCGAAGCCATCGGCCTCGCGCACATCGCCCACGCCGTCTGGCGCGAGCTGGCCAAGGAGGGCCGCGAAGTCAACGCGCAAGACCTCGGCGCGCTGGCTGCGCATCTACCGCCGGAGGTGATGGATGACGACTGAAATCGGCCAACTCAATCTGCGCCTGCCGGCCGGCTTCGAGGGCCGCGCCCAGCGTATCGGCCGCCTGGTGGGCGAGGCCCTGGCCCGGCAAGCCGGCCTGCCGGCCGGCCAGCTGGCGCAAGTCGGTGTCGGCCCGCTCCAGGTCGATCCCCGCCGATCCGACCGCGCCATCGCCGACCACATCGCGCAATCGATCGGCGCCGCCATCGGCCGCCAAGCGCCTTAAGGAGAATCGACGATGCTCGCCCCGATCAAAGGCTTCCTGATCGAATATGCGCTGTCGCTGCCGCCGCTGGTGTTGGCCTTCGACTTCAACCCGCAAAGCCTCACGCGCAGCCGCAGCGTCACCCTGACCCTGGGTTCCACGCCGGCCACGCGCGGCGGCTACGACTTCGCGCTGCCGACCGAAACGGCACGGGTGGCCCAAGGCGTGGCGGTGGAACCGGAAAGCTTCGATATCGAGATTCTGCTGGATGCGACCGACCGCATGAACGACGACGAAGTCGTGGCGCGAGAATATGGCATCCAACCGGAGCTGGACACCTTGCGCAGCATGGTCGAGCCCAAGACCCAGGGCCCAGGCGGGCTGCAAGTGCTGTCCAGCCTGGGCCTCGGCGGTTCGCGCGCATTCCAGCGCAGCCAGACCGCCTCGGTCTTGCTCTTGGTCTGGGGCAGCCATGTGCTGCCGATCTTCCTCAAGAGCGTCGAGGTCAACGAGACCGCGCATCTGCCGACCCTGGTGCCCTATCGCGCCACGGTCAAACTCGGCGTGCAAATGATCGAGGGCAACAACCCGTTCTACCAGGTCGAGAAAGTGCGGCAAGTGGTCGGTGCCGCGCTCAACACCGGCCGCACCGCGGTCTCCGCCATCGGAGGGCTATTCTGATGTTCTTGAAGAATTCCCGCTACAAAGATGCCCGCCGCTTCGAGGCCGACGCCCAAGGCACGGTGACCTGCAAGGGCGTGCGCCCACGCGAGATCGGCACGGCAACCGGCGTCGTCGAGCACGTCATCCAGGAAGGCGACCGGCTCGACCTACTGGCGCGTCACTACTACAGCGACGACCGCCTGTGGTGGCGCATCATCGATGCCAACCCCGACCTGCAAAGCGGCGTCGAGGTCTCGCTGAAGGCGCGCGCGGGCGAGGTCATCCTGATCCCGAAGGCGAAAGAGTGAGGCTGACGCCATGACGCTCGACCTCCTGTCCGAAAAGGATCGCGCGCCGGCCGAGTGCATCGTCACCGTAGACGGCGCGGAGATCGCCGACTTCTATCCCTTCCTGCTGGAAGTGACGGTGGAAGTCAGCCGCACCGAAGCAAGCACCGCCATGCTCAGTTTCGAGACGCGCCGGAACGAGCTGGGGCTATGGACGATCCAGGATGCCGGGGTGTTCGTGCAGTGGGCGCGCATCGTGATCACCGCCGTCTTCGGCAACCGCGAGGAAGAAGTCATGCGCGGCTACATCCGCGAGGTGAATCTGGAAACGCCGCAGGATGCCGGCGCCGCCCAGGTCAAGGTAGTGTGCCAGGACGATTCGATCCGACTGGATCGCCCGCACCAGCGCAAGACCTGGGGCACGGCGGACCTGCCGTCCAGCGACACCCTGATACTGAGCGAAATCCTCACGCCTTACGGCCTCGCCGCCCACCCGGAAAACGGCGCCGGCCAGGATAGCCTGGTCGGTGTCTTGCAAGACGACACCGACATCAAGTTCCTGAAATCGCGCGCCGAGTTCAACGGCTACGAATTGATGTTCCGCGAGGGCTTCGTCTATTTCGGCCCGATGCGGCTGGATACCCATCTGCAAGACGCCATCCTGATCTACGCCGGCACCGACACCAACTGCATCTCGCTCAATGTCCGCGCAGACGGCCACCAGCCCGATGCCGTCGCTTACGATGCCCCGGCGGAAAGCGGCGATTCGACCGAATCGGAGCCGATCTATTCCAATTTGCATTCGCTCGGCACCACCTCCGCCGACAGCAAGGATGCCGGCCTGGAAGAATTTATTTGGAAGATGTCGGCCGAGGCCGGCGCCGATACCGAGCGCCTGCGCGCCGTGGCCCAACAAAAGATCAACGACATCGACATTCACCGCATCCAAGGCGAAGGCGAGTTGGATGGCACGCTCTACGGCCACGTCTTGCAGACCGGCCAGCCGGTGCCGGTGGACGGCCTGGGCGATTGGTTGTCCGGCATTTATTACGTGGACAGCGTCAGCCACAGCTTCACGCCTCAAGGCTATCGCCAGCGCTTCAAGCTGCTGCGCAACGCCTTCGGCGACAACCTCGACAGCGTTCCCGCCGCCTCCGGCATCGCCGGCGTGCTGGCCGCCCTCTTCTAGGTGAGCCATGGCCGACGACCTGCAACGCCAACTCGCACAGAACCTCAGCCAACGGCGCGCCTTCGGCAAGCACCGTGGCTTCGTCACCGACAACGCCGATCCGGACAAGCTCGGCCGGGTCAAGCTGCGCGTGCCGAGCCTGCTCGGCGACCAAGAAACCGGTTGGGCCTTGCCCTGCCTGCCTTGCGGCGGCCTGGCCAATCAGGGTTTCTTCTGCGTGCCCGGCATCGGCGCCCAGATCTGGGTCGAATTCGAGGGCGGCAACCTGGACTTCCCGATCTGGACCGGCAGTTTCTGGCAACAGCCCGGCGATGCGCCGGCGGAGGTGCAAGACCCGCCGACCACCCAGGTGCTGCGCAGCGCCAAAGGCCACGTCTTCCTGGTCGAAGACAAGGACGACGCCGAGGAGGTGAAGCTCTTGCACATGAGCGGTGCGGCGCTGGACATGGACAAGGACGGCAACCTCGCGCTCACCGACCAGGCCGGGGCCAAGCTCACGCTGGACGCGAAGAACGGCAAGGTCGTGTTGGAAGACGCCAACGGCAACACGCTGACCTTGAACAACCAAGGCGCCACCGTGCAAGACGCCAATGGCAACAAGATCGAGATGGCCGCCTCCGGCGTGAAGGTGAGCAGCAGCGCGACCATCACCGTGGAAGGCAGCCAAGTGATGCTCGGCGGCGCCGGCGGCGAGCCGGTGATCAAGGGCACCAGTTTTCTCACCCTGTTCGCCACCCATGTGCACCCGACCGGCGTCGGCCCGTCCGGCCCGCCCGTGCCGCAGGGCGAGATGAGCAGCCTATCCACCAAGGTCATGACCGCATGAGGAAACAGAATGGCACGCCGATTGGTTGATCCTCCTTACCTGGCCTTCCCCTTCCATATGGACACCAGCATGCCGGCCTTGGCCAGGCGCGCCGAGCATATCCGCGGCCAGATCGAACAAGTGTTGTTCACCTTGCCCGGCGAGCGCGTGTTCCGCCCGGAATTCGGCGCCGGCGTGAAGGCGCTGGTGTTCGAGCCGAACGGCACGCCGCTGTGGCAGATCACCAAGCGCCGCCTGCTCGCCTCGCTGGCCGACGCACTGCAAGGCGAGGTCGACCCCAAGAGCATCGAAGTGGAGGTCAGCGGCGACGACGCCACCCTGACCATCGAGATCGCCTACACCCTGGCCGCGGTCGGCCATCGCGAAAGCCAGTTGTTCACCGTGGGAGAGAGCTGACATGGCCGCCACCCCACCCATCGCCCTGTCGTTCGACGGCAACTGCCCGGATTGCGGACAGCGCCAAGTCGATCTGCCCGACACCCTGCCCGAACTGGGCGACGACTTCGATTGGGACCTGCGCGACTACGACAGCTTCCGCCTGTTCATGCTGCAGGAATTAGCCGCGCGCTTTCCCGAGCGCCGGCGCTGGACAGCGGCGGATGTCGAGGTCACCTTGGTCGAAGTGCTCGCCTTCGCGCTCGACCAACTGTCCGACAGCCTCGACCGCAGCGCGGCCGAAGGTTACCTGGAAACCGCGCGCCGGCCGGAATCGCTGCGCCGTCTGCTGAAATTGATCGGCTACGATGCCGCCGGCTTGGCCAAACGCACGCGCGACAAACCGTTCGACGACATCACCGAAGCGCAATCGGACGAGCCGTTGACCGACGCAGACAACACCCGCTTCGACAATTGGTGGATGGACCATCCCGAAAAAATGGATCAAGCCCGGCTGGATGGCCCGCGCTCGATCCACGACCAGCATCGCATGGTCACCCTCGACGATTTCGAGACCCGCCTGGAAGCACACCCGCTGGTCTTGCGCGCCCACGCCTGGGCAAGCTGGGATGGCGCGTGGTCGACCGTGCATGTCGCGGTGATCGCGTGGCAGCGCCTGGACCTGGATGAACCGGGGACATACAGCGACGACGCATGGGAAGAAACCGACAGCTTCCACGACGAACGCGCGCTTTATCTGCCCGAGCGCTCAAGCAACCCGAGCGTACGCAGCGTGCTCTACCCCTACTTGGAGGCCTATCGCATGATCGGCCAGGAGGTGGTGCTGGAAGAAGCGGTGGAGGTCGGCATCGCCATGCACTTGTCGATCCAGGTCGATGCCGACTACTTCCAATCCGAGATCCGTCAGGCCGTCGGCAAGGCCTTGGGCACCGGTGCCGGCAGTTTCTTCGAGCCGGGCCGTCTGCGCTTCGGCGAAGACCTGTGGGCCAGCGATCTCTACCAAGTGCTGATGGCGCTGGACGGGGTGGACAACGTCTGCCTCAACCGGTTCAAGCGTCTGGGCGACCGTTTCCCCGATCAGGCCGCTACCGGCCACATCGTACTGGACGGCCTGGAAATCGCGATCTGCGACAACGACCCAGCCCAGCCCGAGCGCGGCTACTTCGTGCTGACTCTGCAAGGAGGCAAGAAGGGATGAGCGACCTGACCCGCTGGAACCGCGCCGGCCTATCCCGCTTCGATTACCTCGACGGCAACGCTGCGGTGTTCCTGGAGCGGCTACGCGCCGGCCTCAAGAAAGAATTCCCGCAGTGGACGCAAGCCGACGCCACCATCCCGGTCGATGCCGAAGGCCACTCGACCGAGACCGAAGAAGCGAAAAAATCCCGCCTGGAAGCGCTCTATGCCAGCGACCCGGACGACATGCTGTGGCAACTCACACGCAGTTTCGCCCGTGCCTGCCATATCCTGGGCAGCCATATCGACGCCTATGCCAACGAGGGCTATCTCGGCACCGCCAGCCAATGGGAGAACCTGCGCCGACTGGTAACGCTGCTCGACTACGCACCGATCCCGCCGGCCTCGGCCTCGACGCCGCTGGCGCTGCTGCTCAAGGACGGCAAATCGGGCACCGTGGCTGCCGGCCTGCAGGTGAAGTACAGCCCCAGCTCGGGCAGCCCGGTGGTGTTCGAGACCCTGGCCGAACTGGAGACCGACGCTAACTTCAATATCCTGTATGCCGCCGAACACCTGAATAACCCCGATGCGCTGTCCGGCACGACGCTGGTGCTGGAGGGCCAGCTGGACAAGATCAAGAGCGGCGAGCCGCTGCTGCTGGTGGACGATCGCGATGCCGACCATTTCTCGGCGCACTTGATACAAGGCCTGATCCTAGGCGACGACAGCACCACGGTCACGATCACGCCCGCGATCCCCGCCGGTTTCGTCAAGGGTCACACCGTGGTGCATATCCAGCCCAAGGAAAAGCTCACACCGATCGGTCCCGCCACGGAGGGCGTGGACAAGGCCGGCCACAGTCTGCAATTGGCCGTGCCGGCCAGCGACCTGGCCGCCGGTGATATCGTGGTCATCCGCTCGGCCGACGATAAACCCTATTACCGCCGGATCAAGGCCGTGCATGACGACCGCCTGGTGTTCTACCGCGCCATCGCCCAACTTACGCTCGATGGCGCCACCGTCGCCCGGCCGGTCACCGTGCCGCTGACCGATCTGGCCAGTTCACCCAACCGCCGCACCATCGAGGATGACGGCACGGTGGTCGATGTCGTGTTCGCCGCCGGCGATTGGTCGCGCTTGGCCGATCAATGGCTCGCGGATATCCGCGTGATCTCCGGCACTAAAATTGAGCGCGAATACCTGCCGGTCTACTACTGCCTGCATGCCAAATACGTACCGGTCGGCACCGATGCCTCGGCCATTGTCGCGGACGAACGGGCAGGCTATACCGCACTGACCGTGACTTGGCACGAGAACACCGACGGCGTAGCCGGCGATACCGACCTACGCCTGAACAACCCGCAGACCTTGCTCGCGCCACCGCCCGGTGCCGGACCTTGGACCGTCGATACCTTCCTCAACAAAAGCGCGGATGGCCACTTGCAGACCGGGCTGATCACCGGCCTGTGCAAGCAAACCGCCGCCGGCGATTTCGCCGTGGTCGTGAAGGGCGCGCAAATGGCTTGGACTCGGCTGGCCACCGTGGCCCTGGACATGGAGCGCGAAGAGGCCACCCTCAGCGCCGACGGCATTTGGCACGATCGCGGTGGCGGCCCGTTCTTCCTTAGCCATACCGGCGTCTACAGCCACTTCCAAAAACAAGCGCAGCTCGTCGATTGGCAGGAGAACGTCACGCCGCTCAGTGGCACGCTGATCGTATTAGAGGATTTACCGACCGGGCTCAAAGCCAATCGGGCACTGATCGTCGACAATGGCAGCGAGGCCATGGCGACCTCGATCGCCGCGCTCAGCGACGACGCCAGCGCCCCCTGGCTGAAACTGGCCGATGCCTTACCGGACGGCACCCAGTATGGCAACCTCAAAATCTACGCCAACGTGGTCGATGCCGGCCACGGCGAGACCCGGGCGCAACGCGTGCTGGGCAGCGGCGACGGCACCCAGAGCAACCAGCGCTTCACGCTGGAGGTCGCCGACCTGAGCTTCGTCGCCGACGCCAGCATGAGCGCCGGCGTACGGGCCGATCTCGCCGTGGCCGTGGCCGACGAGACCTGGACCCAGGTCGCCAATCTCAAGGACGCCAGCGCCACCGATGCCCACTACCAAGTGCGCATCGACGAAGACGGCTATGCCAGCATCCAGTTTGGCGACGGCCGCAACGGCCGCCGCCTACCGACCGGTGGCAACAATGTGCGCGTCAGCTTCCGCCAAGGTTCGGGCGCTGCCGGCAACATCGATGCCGGCAGCCTGGTCAAGTTGGTCAAACCGCACCCGCTGTTGGATTCGGTGGTGCAACCCATCGCCAGCAGCGGCGGCGCCGACCGCGAGAGCGATGCCGACCTGCGCGAAAATGCCCCCGCCACCTTGCTCGCGCTCGACCGCGCGGTGTCGCTGGAGGACTTCGCGCAACTGGCCCGAGGCCATGCCAGCGTCTGGCAAGCACGTGCCTTCCGTAAGCCGCCCGGATTGGGCCAGCGCGAAAGCCTGGAGGTCGTGGTCATGGCCGCCGGCGGCGACACGCCGACCCCCTCGGTAAAAACGGATTTGCAGAATTACCTGCTCGCGCGTGCGCAACCCGGCGTGGCCTTGACCGTCACCGACTACGTTCGGTTGACCTTCAAGCTCACGGTGAAGATTCGCATCCGCACCGATGCCTACGATAGCCAGACCGTGCAGGACGCCGTCGGCGCCGCCTTGCTCGCCGCCTTCACCGAGCAATATCGGCAGCTCGGCCAGCCCCTCTACCGTGGCGAGATCTACCAAATCGTCGACGGCGTGGCCGGCGTGGAAAACAGCGATTGCAGCATTTCGATCGACGACGACGCCGCCGCGCAACTCACGCGGATCACCAAGACCGGCAGCGAAATCATGGCGGCCTGGCCGACACCGAAGCAATGCCTGGTGTTCGAGGACAGCAACTTCACCCCGACCGTCGAGGAGTACCGGACATGAGCGCCCCCGGCTACGCCCGTCTGCTGCAAGAATGGCTGCCCGCGGTCTGGCGCGAGCGCGACGAGACCGGCGATCTCGACCGCCTGCTCACGGTCTACGGCGAACTGCTGGATGCCTTCCATAGCACGCTGGAGCAGCGGCTCTACGATGGCTTTCCCGACCAGGATGCGCAGAGCCGCCATTGCCAGGACTGGCTGCTGCCTTATTTCGCACAACTGCTGGACGTGCGCCTGGCCTCGCCGGACGAGGCCGGGCGCCGTGCCGAGTTGGCCGACGCCGTGGCCTGGCGGCAACGCAAGGGCACCCGCGTCAGCATCGAGGCCATTGCCGAGGCGGTCGGCCGCTTCGAGGTGGAGGTCCAAGAGGGGTGGAAGCGAGTAGCGATCACGCCGCGCGTCGACCGGCCGCTGTTGCCGGAAGCGGCCTACGGCGAAGCCGCCATCGCAGCCGATGCCGTGCCGGCCGAACGCGCCCGGCATCCGGCATTGCCTGCGGCCACTGTCGACCTGCGCTACTGCTCGCGCGCGGTGCGCTGCGAGGAAAGCAACCCGGCCGCCCACACAACCACCTTTGCCGGGCAATCCGTCCCTTGGCGCCAGATCAACCGGCATGGCCTGCCCTGCACGCTGAACAGCCAGCAACCGCACCCGCCGTCGTTCACGCCGGACAGCTTCCAAGACGTCTCCCGGCGCACGGTCGATCTGCGCACGCCGAATTGGCGCCATGGCCACGCCCACCCGCGCCGGGTGCCGTTGTTTTACGCGCCGCAGGAAGGGTTCTTTGCCAGCCAACACCAAAGCCTGGATTGGAGCGAACTGGACGCGAAAGTGCAGCAGGCGGCCGGCACCGATGTATCGGGCTGGAGCGACGATGCGGTCACCACCAGCACCGTCGACATCACCGTCGACGGCAAGACCGTCCACCTGGCGGCACTCAGCCTGAGCAAGACCAAGTGGAACGGCTTGACGCTGCCGCTGGTCACCGTGCGCGGCCTGGCTGCAGCGCCCTTGTGCATCCTGGGCGCGATCGAGTTGAACCAAGCCGCCGTCTACCGTTTCGACAATCTCTGGCTGGACGGCGCGACGCAGATCGGCGCCGGCGCCGTACAACTGGCCGGTTGCGCCGCCAAACAGCTCAAGGTGCTTACCGTCGAGCTCGACGAGCCGGTCATCGCGGCCCACGCCTGCCTGTTCAATGAGATCGAGGCCGACGCCGGTCTGATGCAACTGGAATACTGCACGGTGCTCGACACGCTGCTGGCCGCGCAGCTGAATGCCAGCGACTCGATCTTGCTGCCGCCCTTGCGCGCAGACGCGGCGGCTGACGACGTGCCGGCGGCCGGCTGCATCCGCTACAGCCGCCTATTCCATATCCCCGCGCCGGCGAAATCAGGCGATGCGCCAGATGCCGACTGGCTCTCCCAGGGACTACGTTCGCCGCTGCGCTGTTTCGGCAATTCCTGCACGACCGAGCAACCGCGGTTCTGGCATCGCAATTTCGGCCAACCCGGCTGTTGCGTGCTGCATCCGGATGCGAAATCGGTGTTCCGTTTCGGCGCCGAAGATGGCGGCGAAATGGGCGCCTACCACAACCTGCGTTACACGCTCAGAGAACAGGCCGTATTGGACAAACTGACGGAATTTCTCCCGGTTGGCATGGAGGCGGTGTTGGTGGCCGACCCCAGCCTCGCCTGCGTGCCTCCCGAAGCGACCCAATCTTAAACAGGGACCATCATGAAGACCCAAATCTCCCGCGATTCCTTCCTCCCGGCACAGCATTATTCCGGGGTCTACCTGCAACAGGGCCGCATGATCCTCGACGCGGACTGGAACGAGTTGACCGACATCCAGAAGGCGCGCCTGGTCGATGCGCTGCGCGATGCAATCTCCGGCGCCACGGCGACGGGCGGCGGCATCGCCGGCGGCGCGCCGCGCAGCGGCGGGCTCAAGGTGTATGCGAACCCGGACGGCTCGGCCAATATCTTCATCCAGCCCGGCACCTTGTATGTGGACGGCGTACCCGCCTGCTTGAGCGCATCCGCACCGCTCGCCGTCAATGCCCAGCCCGACTACCCGATCCAAGCGACTTATCCCGGCAAGAGCATCAAGCTCTATGCCGACGTCTGGGAACGCAGCGTGTCCGCCTTGGAGCGGGGCGATTTGATGGACGCGGCGATGCATGGTGCCGATACCGCCAGTCGCAGCCAAACCATGCTGCAGGTGAAGTGGTGCGACTTCGACCCCATGCTCGCCGACAAGAATCCGGCTATGGGCAATGCGCCGCTCAAGCTCAGGCTGCGCCTGGTCGGCAGCAGTGGTGACGCATGCGACCCTTGCGCCAGCCAGATCAATGTGGACGAACGCATCGGCAACTACCTGTTCCGAGTCGAGGTGCATGATTACGACGCCACAGCCGGGGCGCGCGTGCTGACCCTGAAATGGTCGCGCGACAACGGCACCGAAGCCTGCGTCGTCGAGACGATGCCGGAGGGCTTCGATCAAGGCGACTGGGTCTGGGAATACTTCGACGACAATACCGAAAAGCTGCTGGGCAACCACTTTGCCAGCGGCATCGACACCCAAAGACTGCGCGGCCTGATCCAGACAAGCTGCAGCACGCCGAGCGACGGCTATCCCAAGACCTATGCCCGGCAATGGGACGGCTACATCAAGATCAACCTCGACAGCGGCGCCCTGGCCGAGGGCCGCGACCGGGGCGTCGACCTGTTCACCAGCACTGCCGACGACGACGCGCATGGCCGGGTCGATCTATCCAGCGGCGTGCTCAAGATCAATCTCGAGCTGATGGAGCTGGAGCTGGCCACCACCGTCGATAGCGACCATGCCGCCTTCGTGCCCGGCGACTATTGGCTCGCGCCAGTACGCGAGGCCGAACACGTATCGGGGCAATACGTCCTCCCGCCTACCCCTTATCCCGATGTGCCCGACGCGGGGGATTCCCCGCGCGGCATCCTTCATCACTACTTGTTTCTGGCCGAACTGGCGGCCAACGGCAAACTCGTCGCCCAAGACGACGCCTTCAGCCGGCGCATGAATTTCCCGCCGCTGACCGATCTCCATGCCGCCGATGTCGGGTTCACCGACAACTGCGCCAAGCTCTATAACGGCGCGAAAAACCTGCAGCAGGCCCTGGACAATCTCTGCGCGATCAGCGCCGAGGACATCGCCTATCCCTTGCCGAACTGTGGCAGCAACGAGGGCAAGTCGATCAAGAGTCGGCTTTTCACCACCAATCCGACCACGGTCGGTGCCGCGCTCGACAAGCTGCTGTGCGAACTCAATGCCACCAGCCTGCCTTATACCGTGCCGGCCTGCTCGGCAACACCCAGCGTGCGCAGCCTGCTTGGACTGACCGCCGACATCAGCAGCAACGTCGCCCCGATATTGGACAAGCTGCTGTGCGAACTCACAGCCGCCAAGCTGCCCTACACGCAACCGGCCTGCCCCAGCAACCTCGATGTGTTCACCCTGCTCGGGCTGAGCGCCGCAGACAACACTATCGCCGCGGTGGTAGACAAGCTGCTCTGCGGCTTCAATGCCGCCAAACTGCCTTACACCCTACCCAGCTGCCCATCCAACCCGAATGTGTTCACCTTGCTCGGGCTGACCGCCGCGGACAACAACGTCGCCGCGGTGCTGAATAAGCTTTTGTGCGGTTTCAACGCCAACGAGATCCCGTTGGACAAGAGCGTCAGCGCCGATCTGTGCTCCGATCTTCAAGTGGCGGAGGCCGTTACCGTTCAAGACGCGCTCAAGATTCTATGCAACAAGTCCGGCGGCGGCTGCGCGGTGACGGTCAGTTCGGCGGAACAGCTCGAATTGCTGCTGCAAGCGTTTGCCGATGGCAGCGCGACCGATCTGTGGCTGTGCCTCAAGGCCGGCAGCTACCCCATTACAAAAGACATCGCCATCATCGGCAAACGCAGCCTGCGCATCGGCGGCCAAGGTGCCGAATCCACCTCGATCGGCTTCAGCGGCGCCAATCTGGGCATCGAGGCCGACGAAGTGATCCTGGAGAATTTCGCGTTCACCTTCAGCAACGCCAGCGGCCAACTCGCACTCGCTGCCGACAGCTCCAAGGTCCGCGGCTGCCACTTCAGCCGCATTACCAGCACCAGCGACGGCCCGGCCATGATCAGCGTCGGCAGCCCCAAAGACGGCGCCTGCCAGACCGTGTGGCGCGACAACAGCCTGATCGCACAGGTCAAGACGGCGCTCGGCAATGCCAACAAATGGGCCAGCGAGACCGTGATCGGCAATGCCAAGGTGAGCGAGGCGATGTCGGCCTTGGCCAAGCCGGAGGTATTCAGCGATTCGAAGAGCTACAGGACAGCTCTGTATGCCGCGGCCAACGTCGTGATGAAAATGTCGGCCGGGAAACGTGCGGAATGGGGCACCCGGCTCGACGGCATCCAGGACGATAGCGTCACTGCATCGCGCACCGGGAAAGCCGATGTCCAGCGCGTCATTGCGGCGTTGAAAGACAATAAGGCCAGTGCCGCGACCGTCATGCGCGCCTTGGACGCCATGGCATCGTTCTGGGTACAAACGACGCCGCACTATGCCTTGCGCCTGGAACACTACAAGATCGGTGGCACGATGGAAGGCAACCGGATCGACGGCTATCTGTTGTTGGCCAACGGCATCGACGGTTTCACCAGCCCCGCGGCAGGGAGCATCGACAAGCTCAGCCTAGGCGGCAAGCTCGTGGCAAGCGACGGCGGGGATCTGCATCTGCTCTCCAACAGCATCGCCGCGATCAAGGCCAACCTTAGCGAGAACAATTCAAGCGGCGACCTGCGGGAACAAGTCAAGGCGCCTGCCAGGCTGACCTTGTCGAACAATAGAATCGAAGACACCGGGAACGCGATCTCGGCAAAAAACATCGTTGCCAGCGGCAACTACTGGTATGGCAGCGACAGCGACCTGGGCTATGGCATCGCGGACCGTGCCGTCTTCACCGGCAACATCGTCGAGGATATCCAGGACATCAGCCGACTGACCTGTACGCTCGCCGAAACGCAGCTTGTCGCCAACGGCAATCTTCTGCTTCAGGTTTTTCCCATGCTCGTGTGATCGCCCCGGACCCAACATCAGGAGGCACGAATGAAGACCTTCCAACTACCCCGCCGCACTGGCCGATCGCGGCGCAACCCGGTGAACAAGGCCAGCCACGCCGAAAGCCATCAAACGGCCGTGCAGGAGGCGCTCGGCTACCCGGTGCAGACCAAGCTCAAGCTCGGTGCCCCGAACGACGCCCACGAGCGCGAGGCCGACGCCATCGCCGACCGGGTGATGGCCATGCCGGACGCGGCCGTGCAACGTAAAACCGCCGAGGCCGAGCCGGAGGAGGAACAGAAACATCAGAAAGAAGAAAAGAAAGAGCCCGACCAAGACGAAGAGGTCAAACGCAAAGCACTCCCTGGCGAGGCGACGACAAGCACCACCACGGCCCGTGCCATCGGTGCCAGCCAAGGCGGCGGCCAACCCCTCGCGACCAACGAGCGCGCCTTTTTCGAGCCGCGCCTCAACGCCAACCTGAAACAGGTGCGCGTCCACACCGACAACACCGCAGCACAGCTCGCCAGCGAATTCTCGGCACGCGCCTTTACCGTCGGCAGCGATGTCTATTTCGGCGCCGACGAGTATCGCCCCGGCTCCCGCGAAGGCCGCCACCTGCTTGGCCATGAGTTGGCACACGTGCTCCAACAATCCGGACGGAGCGGCCCGACCGAGGTCCAACGCAAATTGGAACTGCGCCCACCGGGCAAGGGCGAGTATTCCGCCTTCGGCCGGGCCCAGGAGTTGATTGACCGGCTGAACACGATCTCGCCGGCGATCCAATATGAACTCAAGGGCAACACGCTGACCTACAAGGTCAAGGACGCCAAGGCCCTGACCTACTTCGACCGGCAGATGAAGGACTTCATCGACCGGGCTGCCTTGGTGCCGATGCGTTTGATCACCCACGAAGGCCTGGTCGGCGGCTCCACGCTGGTAGCGGACAGCTTCGTTTCCGCCTACGTCGATCTCGACGACCTGATGAAGGACGACATCTACAGTTTCCAGTCGGACCTGCTGCACTTCATCACCGAACGGTTTCAGGTCAAAAACTACGATAAAAAGATCGGCACCAACATCGGCCCGCAATTTCCAGCCGCCCACCGCGCCGGCAAGGAAGCCGAGGCCGGCCTGCTGCGGGATATCTTCAAAGACCCGAGCATCGTCTTTGTCTACGAGGAGACCAAACCCAACGGCACCTGGGTGAATGCCTTCAAGAGCAAGGATCACGGCTACTGGGTGTTTCAGGTGGTCAGACGCTTGGAGAAGGCCGTGGCCGGCGGCGAAATGTGGGTAAGAAAAAAAGACGGCACCAAGGTCTCCATGGACGACTTCCGCAAGGAGCGGGCAGCGGCGGCGCCTTAACCGCCGACCTGTTTGCCATGCCGGCCCATGCCCTAAAAACCCCCGCATCGAACCCTAAACTGGGAACGGCCGCGCGCACGCATGCCTTGCCACGCGGCGTGCAGGCCAAGCTGAAACTGGGCGGCACCCAGGACGACGCGGAAAAACAGGCCGACCGCATGGCCGCACAGGCCTTGCAGCAGCACGTGCCGAGTCCAACTGCAGGAGCTTCCGACAGCGGCCGCAGCAGCGTACGCCGCGCGTTGGCCAACAATAGCCTGGACACAAAGTCGCAGCGGCTCGACGCGCCGGTCGAGGAGGAGCAGGCGCTGCCCGACGGCCTGGAGCGCGAAATCGCGGCGCTGCAGGCCGGCGGCCAGCCACTACCGCCGCCGGTGCGGGCCGACATGGAGGCGCGCTTCGGCCTGGACCTGGCATCGGTGCGCATCCATACCGGCGGCCACGCCGCCCAGCTCAATGAAACCCTGCATGCCCATGCCTTCACCGTCGGAGAACACATCGCCTTCAACGACGGCCGCTTCCAGCCGGAGACCGGCGCCGGCCGTTTCCTGCTGGCGCACGAACTGGCCCACGTCGCACAGCAACGCGGCGCGACCGGCGGCGTGGAAGACCAGCCGGTGCGGCGCGGTTTCTTGGGCGACCTCTACGATTCGGCGGTCGAAGCCCTAGGCGACATCGCCAACTGGACCGCCGACCAGCTGAGCGGCTTCGTCTGGGATTTGCTTGAGCGCATCTCACCCGAGTTCGCCCGCACCGTGCGCGCCATCGTCGACGAAGGCATCCTGACCTGGCTCGGCCGGCAGGTGGCCCGGGCCTGGGACGCCTATCTCGCCACACTGCGCGCCTTGGTGCCGTTCGACGGGCCGCGGCAATTGATCGATCTGTTCGCCGGCCTGGTCGAACGGGCGGCGGCCATCGCGGTCGCCTTGGCCTCGGGCGACTGTGCCCCGTTGATGGCGGCCATCGGCGAGCTGAAGACCTTCGTGGTCGAAACGGTCGGCGTGGCCTGGGATAAGCTCAGCGAATTCCTGCGCCCGATCGGCGAGTTCTTCAGTGGGCTGTGGGCCAACTTCGGCGCGCCGGCGGTGCAGTGGCTGCAAGAATTCGGCGGCGAGGTGTGGCAGGGCATCCAAGACCTCGGCCGCCAGTTCTGGGAATGGATCCGGCCGGTGCGCGAGGCAGCCGAACGGGTGTGGAATTGGTTTTCCGATACGCTGTTCGGCTCGGACGACGCCGAGGCCAGCGGCGGCAGCGAGGGCGGCGTGCTCGGCTGGATCAGCCGCAAGGCCGGCGAGGCCTGGGATTGGGTCAAGGAACGCACCCGGCCGGTCTGGCAGCCGGTGGCGGAATTCGCCGCCCAAGTGGCGGAGCTGATCCCGCCCGCCTTCGTGCGTGAGATGGGCGAGTCGGCCCAGCAGCTGTCGACCGAACTGGACAGCGCGGCCGAGGGCATGAACGGCGGCGAGGGCGTGCCCGAGTCGCGCGACACCCTGGCCTCGGTGCTGCCCTCGGTGGAAAACATCATCGCCGCCATCCGCCGCATCATCGTCGGCGCCGGCCAGTGGCTGGGCGAGCGCATCGCGGCGGTGGCCGCCAACGTCACCGGCCTGCTCGGCCGCCTGCGCACGAGCGATCTCTTGTCCTGGCTGGCCGATGCCCTCGGCTGGTTATCGGAGGCGGTGGACAGCCTGCTGGCCTGGGCGCGGGAAAAAGTCGCCGCGCTGT
Source organism: Pseudomonadota bacterium (assembly GCA_021848725.1). Classification (GTDB taxonomy): domain Bacteria; phylum Pseudomonadota; class Gammaproteobacteria; order Burkholderiales; family Thiobacillaceae; genus Sulfuritortus. The sequence continues at coordinate 9,805 of JAJZTS010000016.1, read as the reverse complement.
TCGACCGCCTGGTACAGGGCTTCGACGCGCTGACGCCGTTCCTGCAACTCATCCTGGAAACGGTACGCAAGGTGATCGCCATCTATGCCGACCTCTTGCAACTGCCGCTGCTGATCTTGAATGGCATCTGGCAGCGGGTGCCGGCCTGCATCCGCGAGCCGATCAAGAATTTCATCCAGACCCAGATCCTCGCGCGCATCCCGGTGTTCGGCCAATTCTTCAGCGACCCGACGCTCTGGCCGCGCGTGCGCGACACCGCGCTCGGCATCCTGCGCCGCATCTTCGTCGACGGCGACATCGCCGGCGCGGCCTGGCAGTTCTTCCAAGCCGTGCTGCGCATCCTCGGCCTGCCGCCGCAATTGGTGGTGCAAGTGCTGGCCAAGGCCGCCCGCGCGATCGGCGACATCCTGACCAATCCGATCGGCTTCCTGATCAACCTGCTGCGGGCGATGGGCGCCGGCTTCCAAGGTTTCTTCGGCAACATCGGCACCCACTTGCTCAACGGCTTTACCGGCTGGCTGTTCGGCGCGGTGCGCGAGGCCGGCATCACGCCGCCGGCGGATTTCTCGCTGCGCTCGGTGCTCGGCTTCGTCATGCAGGTGCTCGGCGTCACGGTCGACAACATCTTCGCCCGCCTCGCCCGCAAGCTCGATCCGGCCATCGTCGCCCGCCTGCGCAGCACGCTGGATTTCGCCACCGGCGCCTGGTCGTTCATCTCAGCCTTGATCAACGAAGGGCCGGCCGGGCTGTGGCGCGAGCTGAGCGAGCGGTTGTCCAACCTGTGGGATACCGTGGTGCAAGGCGTGGTCGGCTTCATCACCGAACGGGTCATCGGCTGGGCCAGCCGCTGGCTGATCTCGCTGCTCGACGTCAGCGGCATCATGCCGGTGATCAACACCTTGATCGCGATCTACAACGCCATCGAATCGTTCATCCAATACCTGCGCGAACTGCTGGAGATCGTGTCGCGCGTGCTGGACGGCGTGGTCAGCATCGCCCAAGGCTCCATCGGCGAGGCCGCCGGCTTTCTGGAGAACGCGCTGGCCAGCAGCCTGCCGGTGGCCATCGGCTTCCTCGCCAACCAGGCCGGCCTGGGCCGGCTGTCCCAGCGCCTGCGCGAGATACTGGGCGGCCTGCAGGACCGGGTGAACGCCGCGATCGATTGGCTGCTCGACAAGGCCATCCGCCTCGGCCAGGCGGTCATCAATGCCATACGAAGCGGCGCGGCGGCGGTACGCCGGGGCGTGAGCAGCCTGCGCGAGTGGTGGCGGGCCCGACGCAGCTTCCGGACAGCCACAGGCGAAGAGCATAACGTCTACATCGAGGGCAGCGGGCGTAGCCGCCGCGTGATGATGGCCTCCACACCGACGTCGTACCAGGACTTCCTGCACACCGTCAACGTCACGCCCGACAAGCAGAACGACAAGAATGCGGCCATCCAGATCGCTGCCGAACTGGATACCGCCATCGCCACCGCCGCCAGCGACAACCCCACGGCCGGAGCGGCCGGCGCCGCGCCTTCCACCACCAACCACGCGGATATCATCGACGGCCTGCTCGGTCGTCTGGCCGATGCCACCGCGCGTTTCATGCCCCTGGATATCTCGCGCTCGACACCGCCAGCCTATGGCAGCCGCGTGAATGGTTTCGGCGGTTCTGCCAGCGTGCTGCGCCTGACACCCATCCACCCGAACGGCAGCTCGCCCTCCAGCGGTGACATGGGCAACCCACTCTGGGGCAAGGTGAGCAAACGCAAGCAGGGCGAGGGGGTCTATTACATCAAGGGGCACTTGCTCAACGACAACCTAGGCGGCCCAGGCAACACTTGGGACAACCTCACCCCCCTCACCCAAGCCGCCAACAGCGACCACAAGAATCAGTTCGAGAAATTCGTGAAGTTGGCAGTGAACGGCACCGAGGGCGCCTACAGTGCACCAACAGCGGCCCAGGCCCAGGCACGCAACCTGAAAACGGTAAACTTCGTAGTCACCGCACGCTATGGCCAGCCGTCGCGCCCGGCGGACATCGCCTATCTGCGGGCCCAGGGCAATCCCGACGCGGATGACAAGGCCGATATCATCGAGGGCGAGCAGGCCATCCCGGTCGCGCTCGATTGCTCGGCCCACGAGGTATTGGCGACAGGCGCAGCCGGTCCCAGTGTGGCCCGCCATACGGTGCAGAATCAAATCGATACCGACCTGGACCACTATGCAACCCGGCCGATACCCAAACGCGTGGTTTACATCAACGAGATGTCGCGTGCCGAACTCACCAGCCTCAATGGGATCGGTGACAGCCTGGCCGACGCCATCATCCAGGCGCGCCCTTTCCGCACCAAGGACGAGATGCAGACGAAGGTACATATCGCCCAGGGCCGCTGGAACCAGATGCAAAGCACACCGGGCATCGAGGTGCGCATCTACCGGAGATAATCAAGTGGGAACACCTGCTATGGCAATGACCGAACCCGACCATGACCGAACCAAGGCGCTCGCCGAGCCCTATGCCTTCGCCGTGCTGCTGTGGCCTGCCCTCATCGGGGCTTGGCTGCTCGCCGGCCAAGACGGGTTACTTTTTTTGCGTTATGGCCTCTATGCCTGGCTGGCCATCATGCACCTGGCCGCCTATGGCGGCGGTCGCGGCATCGGTTTCGGCAATGTGATGGTGTTCAACAGCGCGGTGGTGGCCATGGCCTGCTATACCCACCCGTCACCATGGACCTTGGCCTGGTTGCCGCTGCTGCTCATCGGCCTCTATTCGGCTCAGCGCGCCCGATTGACTGCCGCGATGTCAGCGCTGCCTACGGTTAATCCCGTCGAGCAGGGTAATAGCTGAATCGGCGCTTGGCCTTGACTTGGCCCGGATGCCGCCTAGTCTGGATATGCCGCCATTGCACAAAAAATAGACGCCCACATGTTCATGCCGTTCGACACAGGCATCGCAAGGCGCAGGGTGTAGCAAACCAGAGAGGTCACCATGGCAGCAGTGCGGAAATCGACTGCCGAGCAATCGCGCTCGGTAGTGATCGTCGAATCGTCGCGCGCATATGCCGCGATGCTGGCGGCGCATTGCCGCCAAATGCGGATGGTGCCTGTCGTCTGCGAGGGTATCGGCCAGTCGCTCGGCCAGATTCCAACGCTGCCGCGCATTGCCGGCATCACGGTGGATGCGGCCTTGAACGACGGCGATGGCCTCGATCTGATCGACAGCCTGCGCGCGCTGCCGCACTTGGCCTCAACGCCGATTCTGTTCATTACCGCCGATGACGATGCGGCGCTGGCCCGTGCCGCCCTGATCGCCGGCGCCACGGCGGTCTGTCGCAAAACCATGCGCCACTGCGTAGAAAACGCCTTGTCTGTGATTGGGGCCGAACTGAATGCGCCACTCCGCAGTGGGCGCGTGCTGGTCGTCGAAAACGACCCGGCCCTCGGCCGTTTGATCGCCTCGGTCTGCAGCAAGCTCGGCATCGGGGTCGACCTGGCGAAATCCGTCAGCCAAGGCCTGACCCTGTTCCACAAACACACCTATCTCGCCGTCGTCAGCGACGTGATCCTGGCCGGCCGCGAAACCGGCATCGACCTCGTGCGCCGGATCCGGCAAATACCGGACGACCACGCGCGCGTGCCCATCCTCGTCACCGCCAACCACAACGACACAGCCCGGCGCCTGGCTGTGCTACGCAGCGGCGCCGACGATTATCTGGCCAAGCCGCTCTTGGCCGAGGAGTTGTTTTGGCGCCTACACAACCTGTTGCGCCGCGCCGAGGCCGGCACGCCGCTGGCGTCCACCGAAATCGCCTCGGCCAACGACGATGTGCCGCCGACCACTTCCGCACACAACGCCTTGTCCGAGCGCGAAACCGAGATCGCGCAAGCGATTACCCAAGGCCTGTCGGACAAGGCGATCGCCCTCAAATTCGGCATCTCGTTCTGGACCGTGCGCAGCCATATCAATCGCATTTTTTCCAAGCTTGGCCTGTTCAACCGGGTCGGCCTGGTCAAATACATGATTCAGCAGCACCCCCCTGAAGCCGTGCGCGGCGGCGCCATGCCGCTGCACACCAGACAACCGGGCAAGTGACGCTCAGGGCTTGAGCACCGCCGTCAGGGCCTTCAGGCAATAGTCGACGTTCTGTTGCTTGGCACTGTAACCCATCAGGCCGATGCGCCAGATCTTGCCGGCCAGCGCACCCAGGCCGGCGCCGATCTCCAGGTCGAACTCCTTGAGCAGACGGCCGCGCGCGGCGGCATCGTCGACGCCCTCGGGGATGTAGACCGAATTGAGCTGCGGCAGGCGCGCACCTTCGGCGACAACGAAGCGCATGCCTAATTTTTCCAAACCGGCCTTGAGTTGCTCGTGCATCGCGCGGTGCCGGGTCCAGGCGTTCTCGATGCCCTCTTCGGCCAGGATGACCAAGGCCTCGTGCAGGCCGTACAGCGGGTTGATCGGCGCGGTGTGGTGATAGGTGCGCTTGCCCTCGCCGCTCCAGTAGCCGAGCACCAGGTTCAGGTCCATGAACCAACTCTGCACCGGCGTCTTGCGCGCCTGCACCTTGGCGATGGCGCGCGCGCCGAAGGTCACCGGCGACAGACCCGGCGTGCAGGACAGGCATTTCTGGCTGCCGGAATAGGCGGCATCGATGCCCCATTCGTCGACCAGCACCGGGGTGCCGCCGAGCGAGGTCACGCAATCCATGATGGTCAGGGCGCCGTGCTGGCGCGCCAGTTCGGCCAGGGCCTTGGCGTCGGACTGGGCGCCGGTCGAGGTCTCGGCGTGGACAAAGGCCAGCAACTTGGCATCGGGGTTGGCCTTGAAGGCATCCATCACCTTGGCCACGCTGACCGGCTCGCCCCAGGCGTCTTCCACCGTCACCGCAATGCCGCCGGCGCGCTTGACGTTCTCGACCATGCGGCCGCCGAACACGCCATTGATGCAGACGATCACCTTGTCGCCCGGCTCGACCAGATTGACGAAGCAGGTCTCCATGCCAACCGAGCCGGGACCGGACACCGGGAAGGTCAGCTTGTTCTCGGTCTGGAAGGCATAGCGCAGTAATTGTTTCAGCTCTTCCATCATGTCAGTGAAGGCCGGGTCGAGATGGCCGATGGTCGGCCGGGCCATCGCCTCCAAGATGCGCGGCGGCACGTCGGACGGGCCGGGGCCCATGAGGGTGCGGCGCGGCGGTTGAAACGGCTTGATGGCGGGTGCGGTAAACGGCATGACGATCCTCCTCGATTCAATCTTGACAATTTTACTCAGTTTTATAGTACGGCCGGAAGCCGACTTAGAATCGCAGCATTCGGATCGCAGGAATCATCATGGACAAGACCATCATCCTCATCGGCCTGGGCCAACTCGGCCGCGTCTTCGCCGGCGGCTTGCTGCGCACCGGCCACACCGTGGTGCCGATCAACCGCGGCGACGACATGGACATCGTCGCGGCCAAGTGGCCCGAGCCAACCCTGGTCCTGGTCGCCGTGGCCGAGGCCGACCTGCACACCGCGCTGAACAATCTGCCACCAGTATGGAAGGGGCGCGTCGGCCTATTGCAAAACGAACTGCTGCCGCGCGACTGGCTCGGCCACAAACTGACCGAGCCGACGGTGATCTCCGTCTGGTTCGAAAAGAAGAAGGGCATGGACGCCAAACCCCTGCTGCCCTCGCCCGCCTTCGGCCCCGCCGCGTCGCGCCTGGTCACCGCGCTCGGCGCCATCGACCTCCCGGCCCGCACCCTGGCCGATGCCGACTCACTGGAATGGGAACTGGTGCGCAAGAACCTCTACATCCTCACCAGCAACATCGCCGGCCTGGTGGTCGGCGGCGACGTCGGCACGCTCTGGGATAAACACCGCGACTTGGCCGAGGCGGTGGCCAGCGACGTGCTCGACATTCAAGATTGGCTGACCGGGCGCGAACACGACCGGATCAAGTTGATGGCGGGCATGTTGGAGGCGTTCAACGCCGACCCGCTGCACGGCTGCGCCGGACGCACCGCGCCGACGCGATTGAAGCGGGCATTGGAGTATGCGGATCAGGCGGGGTTGGGGGTTTCGATGCTGCGGAAGATTGCAGCCGAAAAAGAGGGCTGATTCGTACACATCAAGTCGTTGGCCGGGGCGCCCGGCCACAGGCCTAACACGAACCGACTAATCTACGAAATGTGTAAAGCGGTACGGCTCACGACATGGATTCCCGCCTACGCGGGAATGACGACAAAACCTTACGCCGTCACCACCACCTTGCCGCTACCCGCCTGCAACCGCCCGATCACCGCCGCCCGCTCAAACCCCTGCTCACGGAACACCGCCATCACCTGGTCGGCCGCATCGGCGGTGCACGACACCAACAGGCCGCCGCTGGTCTGCGGATCGGTCAGGATCGCGCGCTGCCAATCGGCGATGCCGGCGAACAACGCGACCTCGTCGCCATAGCCGGCCCAATTGCGCAGGCTGGCGCCGGTGACGTGGCCGGCCTGGGCCAGCGCCATGGCACCGGGCAAGACGGGCAATTTTGAAAACTCGATCTGGGCATCGACTTGCGAGGCGCGGGTGATCTCCAGGCCGTGACCGAGCAGGCCGAAGCCGGTGACGTCGGTCATCGCGTGGACGCCGTCGATCAGGGCCAGCTCGGCGCCGGCGGTGTTGAGCTGGGTGGTCGAGGCGATCATCGCGGCATAGCCCGCATCGGACAGCGCGCCCTTCTTCAGGGCTGCGCTGTAGATGCCGACGCCCAGGCCTTTGCCCAGGATCAGCAGGTCGCCGGCCTGGCCGTCGGCGTTCTGCTTGACCCGCTTGGGATCGACCACGCCGATGCCGACCAGGCCGTAGATCGGCTCGGGCGCGTCGATGGAGTGGCCGCCGGCGATGGGGATGCCGGCGGCCTTGGCCACCGCCTCGCCGCCGGCCAGGATCTGGCGGATGATCTCGTGCGGCAGCTTGTCGATGGGCATGCCGACGATGGCCAGGGCCATGATCGGCCGGCCGCCCATGGAGTAGACGTCGGACAAGGCGTTGGTCGCGGCGATGCGGCCGAACTCGAACGGGTCGTCGACGATGGGCATGAAGAAATCGGTGGTCGCCACCACGGCCTGGTGCTCGTTGAGCTTGTACACCGCGGCGTCGTCGCCATGCTCGATGCCGACCATCAGGTCGGGGAAGGCGGCCGCGACATGGGTGGTGAACGGCGTGTTGGCGAGAATCTTGGACAGCACGGCCGGTGCGATCTTGCAGCCGCAGCCACCGCCGTGGGAAAACTGGGTGAGCCGGACCGGCTCGGTCGATACGGATTCGGACATTGTTATAACTCTTCAATCAATTGCTGTACCGCCGTCGCCTCGCGTTGTGGCTCGAACAGTTCGCGCCGCGCCGCACACTGACGCTGTAGGCCGGCATAAAACTCGGCATCGGTTTCGGCTCGATACATCAACTCGGCCAAAGCGGGCCCGTCGCCGAGCGAAAAATAACCCGCATAGTCTACCCCGAGCATGCCTTCGTTGCCCGGAATGCGCGAGGCCAGTACCGGCACGCCGGCCATGACCGCCTCGATGATGACGGTGGCGCCGCCTTCCATGCGCGAACTGTTGACCAGCAGATGGCTACGCGCGATGGTGCGCCGGGTCACACCATGCGCCAGCGGCCCCAGCCAATGCCAGCGGGGAAAGCGTTGCGCGCACTGCTCGGCCTCGGCCGCCCAATCCGCGCTCAACGCCTGGCCGACGTGGCGGATGCGAATACGCGATCCACTTGGCAGCAGGCCGCTGGCATAGGCCGCGCGCAAGGGGTCTTTCTCTTCGCGCAGATGGGCGGCGACGCAGATGTCGAAGTGGCGCCGCGGGCGGCCGGCCGGCTTGAGCGGTGGCGCCGATTGATAGACCACGCGAGTCTTGGCCTGCTGTTGCGGGGTCAATTCCGCCAAGCCGCGTTGCTGCAACACCACCAAACGGGTGGCCAATTGCAAGGCCGCTTGGGCCGCAGCATCGCTGCGGATGTCGCGATAGAGATCGGTGCCGGTCAGCACCACGATCAAGGGCCGATCCGGCAGCGCCTCGGCAAAGCGGTGGATGCTGACGGCACTGCGCCGGGCATGCAGCGCGATCATCAGGTCCACGGCCCGGCCATCCCACTCCAGCGCCAGGTGCACGCGGTGGCCGGCCGCGCGCAGCGCACGCGCCCAGCGGGCGGCGGTATGCGCATTACCGTTGCGCGCCTGCGCGAGGTACGGGGTGATCAGCGCGATCCGCATCAACAGTAGAAATAGCGGCGCGGCGGTGCGATACGGCTCAACAGCAGCGCCAGCAGCGCCAAGATCACGGCCGGCCCATTGCCGAAGCGGGCATAAGGCGTCAGCCCTTCGTAACCCTGCGCCTGCGTGTGCAACACGCCCTGCACGAAGGGGGCGAGTTGCTCGACGACCCGGCCTTTTTGATCGATGGCCGCGGTGATTCCGGTGTTATTGGCGCGCAACATATAGCGGCCCGTCTCCAAGGCGCGCATCTGCGCGATTTGCAAATGCTGCCAAGGCGAGGCGGAGTTACCGAACCAGGCGTCGTTGCTGACGTTCACCAAGAGCGTCGCCGCCGGCAGGGCGCGGACGATCTCCTCGCCAAAGGCATCTTCGTAGCAGATATCGACGGCGACCTTTTGCCCGGCCACGCTCATCGGCGCTTGCGCTTCTTCGCCGCGCGAGAAATCGGACAGCGGGATATGCAGGTAATCGACGATCCAGCCGAAGCCCCAGGGCACGAATTCGCCGAACGGCACCAGGTGTTGCTTGCGATAGGTTTGCCTTGGCGCCTTACCGAGCGAGATCACGCTATTGAAATAACGGCCGTCGGCCAAGCGCTCGGGCACACCGAGCAGCAGGTCGGCGCCTTGGTTGCGCACGGACCGTTGCAAGGCCGCCAGATAATCGGCCGGCACATCGTCCAAAAACATCGGCAAGGCGGTCTCCGGCAAGATCACCAGGCGCGAGGCGCTGGCCTGCGTTAAGCGCAGGTAGTCGCCCAGCGTCTGCACGCGTTTTTCCGGGCTGAATTTCAACTCTTGCGCAACATCGCCTTGCACCAGGCTCACCGTCAGCGGCCGGCCGGCCGCTTGCGTCCACTCGATCGCGTGCACGGCCCAGCCGCCAAACCAAATGGCAACCACGCAGACCAAGGGCCAGGCCCGGTGCAGGGCCAAGGCCGCGGCGCTGAGCGCCATCAAGCCGGACACACCATACACGCCCAGCATCGGTGCATAGCCGGCCAAGGGGCTGGCCGGCACCTGCGAATAGCCCAAGGCAAGCCACGGGAAACCGGTGAAAATCCAACCGCGCAACCATTCGACCAACAACCAGCTGCCCGCTGCCGCCGCGAGCCAACGCCAGCCGCCTGCCTTGCCCAAGCGCACCGCCGACGCGAGCGCAAGCGCCGGAAACAAGGCAAGGAAGGCGCAGAACAACGTCGTGGCCACCACCGCGAGCGGCAGCGGCATCATGCCGAAATCGTGCAGGCTGACGTAGACCCAAGACACGCCGAAGCCGAAATAGCCCAGGCCGAAGGCGAAGCCCTTGCCCATCGCCGTGCGCACCGTGCCGGTGCGCGCACTGTAATACAGCGCGGCCAATGCCAACACCGGCACCGGAAACCAGCCCCATGGCGCGAAACCCGCGATGCACAAGGCACCGAGCGCGGCGGGAAAAATCATTTGTACTAAGACGGCGAAACGCGGCACGGTTTTGACTGTGATTAAAAGTGATGCAAGTGTAAGCTGTTGCGGTACAATTCGTCCCCCCTTTTTCCATCTCCGTTCCGATACAAAACACA
>JAJZTS010000015.1 GCA_021848725.1 Pseudomonadota bacterium | reverse complement strand
TCTCCGAGCAAGAAGTGAAGCAGTACTTCCCCGAGCCCAAGGCGCTGGCCGGCCTGTTCAAGCTGACCGAGACCCTGTACGGCCTCGACATCCGGCCGACCCCGGCCCCGGTCTGGGATGCCGACGTACAGTTCTATTCGCTCTACGACCGCAGCGGGCAACTCATCGGCCAGTTCTACCTCGACCTTTATGCCCGCGAGACCAAACGCGGCGGCGCCTGGATGGACGACGCCATCGGCCGGCGCAAGAAGGCCGGGGCGATCCAAACCCCGGTGGCCTATCTCAATTGCAACTTCTCGCGCCCGGTCGGTGGCAAGCCGGCGCTGCTGACCCACGACGAGGTGATCACGCTGTTCCACGAATTCGGCCACGGCCTGCACCACCTGCTGACCAAGGTGGAGGAGCTGGGCGTGTCCGGCATCAACGGCGTCGAATGGGACGCGGTCGAGCTGCCGTCGCAGTTCATGGAGAATTTCTGCTGGGAATGGGACGTGCTCAAGCACATGACCGCACACGTCGATAGCGGCGAGGCCTTGCCGCGCGCGCTGTTCGACAAGATGCTGGCGGCGAAGAACTTCCAGGCCGGCATGCAGACCCTGCGCCAAGTGGAGTTCGCGCTGTTCGACATGCACCTGCATTACGACTTCGACCCGAATGCGGGCCAGACTGCGCTGCAATTGCTGGACGGCATCCGCCGGCAGGTGGCCGTGGTCATGCCGCCCGCGTATAACCGTTTCCCCAACAACTTCTCGCACATCTTCGCCGGCGGCTATGCCGCGGGCTACTATAGCTACAAGTGGGCCGAGGTGCTGTCGGCCGACGCCTACAGCCTGTTCGAGGAAGACGGCGTATTGAACCCGGAGACCGGCCGCCGCTTCTGGAGCGAGATCCTCGGCGTCGGCGGCTCGCGCGATGCGCTGGAATCGTTCATCGCCTTCCGCGGCCGCGAACCTGCCATCGACGCGCTGTTGCGGCACAATGGCATGGTCTAGACGATTCGATTGGAGGGCTCGATGAAACGCTTGGTCTGGCTTGGCTTGCTCTGCATCCCCGTGACCGTCCACGCCGGCGAGGTGTACCGCTGGATCGGCCCGAGCGGCACCACCCATTACTCCGACGGGATGCCACCGGCGGATGTGCAGCGCGCCAGCCGCCTGCCCAAATCGGCCGCGACCGCCGCGGCACCGCAAGAAAAACCTGCCGTCGTGCTCTATGCCTTCGCCTGCGGCCCGCTGTGCGACGACGCCAAGACCTGGCTCGGCAGCAACGACATCGCCTACACCCTGAAAGACCCGCAGAGCGACGCCGAGGCCGCAACCGACCTGAAAAAACTGGTCGGTGCGCTGGAGGTCCCCGCGCTCAAGGTCGGCGACAAATCGTTCAAGGGGTTCGACCCCAACGCCTGGGGCCAAATGTTGAGCGCCGCCGGCTACGCGATCGGCAAGACCGCGAACAAGCCTGCCGGCAAAACCAAATAACGCGCCAGCCGGCCACACCGGCATGGCACACGGAAACGCATGAAACTCGCCACCTGGAACGTCAACTCCCTGAAGGTCCGCCTGCCGCATCTGCTCGATTGGCTGGCCGTCACCCAAGCCGATGTGGTCTGCCTGCAAGAGACCAAGACCGAGGACGCCAACTTTCCGCGCGCCGAGATCGAGGCCGCCGGCTATCAAGTCGCCTTCGCCGGCCAGAAAACCTATAACGGCGTCGCGATCCTGAGCCGCCACGCGCTGCAAGACGTGCAGGTCGGCATCCCCGGCCTGGCCGACGAGCAGAAGCGGGTGCTCGCGGTCACCGTCGGCGATATGCGTATCGTCGATCTCTATGTGCCTAACGGCCAGAGCGTCGATTCCGACAAATACCAATACAAGCTGGCTTGGCTCGACGCCTTGGCCGCCTGGCTCAAGATCGAGCTGGCGCAGCACCCGGAGCTTGTCGTGGTCGGCGACTTCAACATCGCGCCGGAAGACCGCGACGTCTACGACCCGGCCGCGTGGCAAGACCAGGTGCTGTGTTCCGGGCCGGAGCGCGCGCACTTTCGCGCCCTGCTCGCACTCGGTTTCAAAGACGCCTTCCGCCTGTTCGAACAGACCGAGAAGAGCTATTCCTGGTGGGACTATCGCCAGGGCGCGTTCCGGCGCAATATGGGGCTGCGCATCGATCACATCTTGTTGTCCGACGCCTTGGCCCAGCGCTGCACGGCCTGCACGATCGACACCGCGCCGCGCAAGCTGGAGCGGCCGTCCGACCACGCCCCGGTCGTCGTTGAGCTAAGCTGAACGTTCTTGACCCGGGTCAGTTCTCGGTGGGGTATTTAGTGTTATGGTGCGATAGGTTGCGCTATATCTAGTACCCGTAACAAACCGGCAGGAGACATCGACATGCAGAACGCGCTGTTCCCGGAACTGGACGAGCAGGAAATCTCCAAGGAAGTCCTGCTGGAAAAATACGCCAAGGGCGACGAAAAGACCGTGACCGACGTGCGCCAGCGCGTCGCCCGCGCCTTGGCGGCGGTCGAGGCCAAGGAAAAGCGCGGCATCTGGGAGCACCTGTTCCTCAAAGCCATGGAGGCCGGCTTCATCCCGGCGGGTCGCATCAACTCCGCCGCCGGCACCGACTTGCAAGCCACCCTGATCAACTGTTTCGTGCAGCCCGTGGGCGATGCGATCTCCGGCGAATCGGAAGGCCGGCCCGGCATCTACAACGCCTTGCAGGAGGCGGCCGAGACCATGCGCCGCGGCGGCGGCGTCGGCTACGACTTCTCCACCATCCGGCCCAAGGGCGCGCTGGTGCACGGCACCCACTCCCGCGCCAGCGGCCCGGTCTCCTACATGCGGGTGTTCGACCGCTCGTGCGAGACCGTAGAGTCGGCCGGCTCCCGGCGCGGCGCGCAGATGGGCATCTTGCGCTGCGACCACCCGGACATCGAGGACTTCATCCACGCCAAGGACCAGGGCGACCTGAAGAACTTCAACATCTCGGTCGGCGTCACCGATGCCTTCATGCAGGCCGTGGCCGACGACGCCGAGGCCGAACTGGTGCACCGCGCCGAACCGATCGACGAACAGAAGGCGGCCGGCGCCTACCAGCGCGCCGACGGCCTGTGGGTCTACCGCAAGCTCCGCGCGCGCGATCTATGGACCCAGATCATGGCCTCCACCTACGACCACGCCGAGCCGGGCGTGCTCTTCCTCGACCGCATCAACCGCGACAACAATCTGTATTACTGCGAAACCATCGAGGCGACCAACCCCTGTGTGACCGAGGATACCTGGGTCATGACCGCCCAAGGCGCGCGCCAAGTCGGGGAACTGATCGGCCGGCCCTTCGATGCCGTCATCGATGGCAAGCCCTATCCCACCAAGTCGGCCGGCTTCTTCCCGACCGGCATCAAGCCTGTGCTGCGGCTGCGCACGCGCGAAGGCTACGCGCTGCGGCTGACGGCCGACCACCCGGTGCGCAAGGTGACCCGGCGCACCCGCTACCTGACCCATAGCGAGTGGTGCGACGCCGGCTCGCTCAAGCCCGGCGACGAGATTGTCCTCAACGATCACCGCGCGCTCGAAGGCTGGGAAGGCCATGGCACGGCGGAGGAAGGTTATCTGCTCGGGTTGCTGATCGGCGACGGCCGGCTCAGCAGAGACAAGGCCGTGTTGTCGGTCTGGGCGCCGGAACTCAAGGTAGTGGGTAGCGACGCCCGCATCCAGAATCACAGCGCCAGCGGCATCATGCAGGCGGCCACGCAGGCCATCGCCACCCTACCGCACCGCGCCGACTTTCGCGGCTGGCAATGCCTGCTCGCCGCCAACGGCGAATGCCGCATGGCCTCGGCCGCGCTGCGCGATCTGGCCTTCACCCTCGGCGCCTCGCCCGAGCACAAGACCATCACCCCCAAGATGGAGGCGGGCTCGTCCGACTTCTGCCGCGCCCTGCTGCGCGGCCTGTTCGATGCCGACGGCTCGGTGCAAGGCACGCAAGACAAAGGCGTCAGCGTGCGCCTGACCCAGGCCGACGAATCCCTGCTCAAGGCAGTCCAGCGCATGCTGCTGCGCCTGGGCATCGCCAGCACGCTCTATCGCCAGCGCCGGCCGGCCGGCCTGGCCCTGCTGCCCGACGGCAAGGGTGGCCGCCGCGAATACCCGCAGCAGGCCATCCACGAGATCGTCATCAGCGGCGACAACCTCGGCGTCTTTGCCGAGCACATCGGTTTCGCCGACAGCGCCAAATCGGAAAGACTGGCCGCGCTGCTGGCCGGCTACAAACGCCAGTTCAATCGCGAGCGTTTCGTCGCCACCGTCGAAGCCCTGGACGAAGACGGCACCGAACCCGTCTACGATGTCACCGTGGCCGACCTGCACGCCTTCGATGCCAACGGCCTCTATGTCCACAACTGCGCCGAACAACCCTTGCCGCCCTACGGCTGCTGCTGCCTGGGCTCGATCGACCTGACCCGCTACGTGAAATACCCGTTCGCGCTTGAAGCCGAGTTCGACTTCGAGGCCTTCGGCAAGACCATTCCTCTGACCGTACGCATGCTGGACAACGTGCTGGAGCTGACCGCCTGGCCGCTGGAAAAACAACGGTCCGAAGCCATGGCCAAGCGCCGGGTCGGCCTGGGTTACACCGGCCTGGGCGACACCCTGGTCATGCTCGGCCTACGCTACAACAGCCACGAGGCGCGCGCCTTCGCCGGCAAGGTGTCCGAGTTCATGCGCGACGCGGCCTATCGCGCCTCGTGCGAACTGGCCAGCGAGCGCGGCGCCTTCCCGCTGTTCAACGCCGACCTCTACCTCACCGGCAACAGCTTCGCCAGCCGGCTGCCGCAAGAGATCAAAGAGCTGATCCGCCGCCACGGCATCCGCAATTCGCACCTCTTGTCCATCGCGCCCACCGGCACCATCTCGCTGGCCTTCGCCGACAACGCCAGCAACGGCATCGAGCCGCCGTTCTCCTGGGCCTACACCCGCAAGAAACGCAGCGCCGACGGCGACATGAAAGAGCACCAGGTCGAAGACCACGCCTACCGCGTCTACCGCGAGCAGGGCGGTGACATGGACCACCTGCCGCCGGCCTTCGTCACCGCGCTGGAGATCTCCGCCACCGAGCACATGGACATGGTCGCCGCGGTGGCGCCGTATATCGACTCCAGCATCTCCAAGACGGTGAACGTGCCGGAGGACTACCCCTACGTCGATTTCGAGAACCTCTACTTCGCCGCGTGGAAGGCCGGCCTCAAGGGCCTGGCCACCTACCGGCCCAACGCGGTGCTCGGCAGCGTGCTATCGGTCGAGCCGGCCAAGACCGCGCCGCAGGACTTCGTCACCGCCGACGTGAACCGCCGGATCGAGATCAAGACTATCCCCGCCCCGGTGCTGGAGAGCCTGAAGTGGCCCGGGCGTCCCCGCCTGCCCGGCGGCAATCCGGCCTGGAGCTACATGATCGAATACCCGCAGGGCAGCTTCGCCCTGTTCGTCGGCCATGTCGTCAACGGCGGCGGCCGCGCCTTTCCGTTCGAGGTGTGGGTCAACGGCGCCGAGCAGCCGCGCGGCATCGGCGCCCTGGCCAAGAGCCTGTCCATGGACATGCGCGCCAACGACCGCGCCTGGCTCAAACTGAAGCTCGACACTCTCGCAAAAACAAGAGGCGACGACGCCTGCGCCATCGCGATGCCGCCCGAGGGCGAGGCCCGGCCGGTGCCCAGCATCGTCTCCGCCGTCACCCAGATCGTGCGCTGGCACCTGGACGAACTGCGCGCGCTCGACAGCGACGGCCCCACCCCGGTGCTCGACGCGCTGTTCAGCCTGAAAGAACCCAAGACCGGTACCGACGGCACCCTGTCTTGGACCGTCGACATCCTCAACCCCGCCACCGGCGACGACTTCGTGCTCGGCCTGAAAGAGATCACCCTGCCCGATGGCGTCAATCGCCCCTATTCGGTCTGGCTCTCCGGCGAATACCCGCGCGCCCTCGACGGCCTGTGCAAGTCGCTCAGCCTCGACATGCGCGTGCTCGACCCGGCCTGGATCGGCATGAAACTGCGCAAGCTATTGGACTACCCGGAACCCTTAGGCGACTTCATGGCCAAACTGCCCGGCTCGGACAAGAGCCAGACCTGGCCATCGACCGTGGCCTACCTCGCCCGGCTCATCATCCACCGCTACGCCATGCTGGGCCTGCTCACCGAAGAGGGCTACCCGATCAAACAGATGGGCATTCTGGAAACCCCCGAGGCCGGCGAACCCGTGCTCGGCATACCGCTCATGAAAGGCAAGCCGTGCAAGGAATGCGGCAACGACACGGTGATTCAGAAGGATGGCTGCGACTTCTGCACAGCCTGCGGGGCGGTGGGGGCGTGCGGGTGATGAACAAGCAGAACGACACCTTTTGGCAAGCAAAAAAAACGCACCGCACTTCGTGATGAGTACAACACCTTTCTTAAACAGACAGAACATGTGCACAGCCCGCACACAGCACATCTGTTTGCTATGAGAAAGCTAGCCGAATTTCCTGGCTATGAACTTACGGAGAGAGATCACTCTTGAACTGGTGGGTGAACTGCCATATATGTATGATTAGGCTAGCGTAGGGTGCATTCCATGCACCAGATGGTGCGCTTCGCGTCGGCCTCCCCCTCCGGGAGAGGGTTGGGGTGAGGGCGGTTTTCATCCCCTCTGACGCCGCCGTGCATGACACAGTTGCATGAGGCATAACAAGCCGGACCCGATGCCCCGGGAATGACGGAAAGGGCAATGGATTGCCGCGTCGCTCCGCTCCTCGCAATGACAAAAGGCGGCCACGCTATACTTTCCCCATGCCTTCCTTCGCCAAAGCGCTCACCGCTTTCCTCCTCGCACTGCTCGCCGGCATCGCAGCCGCTGACGACTGCCACCCCCTGCCCACTCCCGGCCTGCCCCAATACCTGATCGGCTACGGCAGCCTGATGCAAGAAGCCTCGCGCCTGCGCACCGCCCCCAGCGCGAAAGAGGCCTGGCCGGTACGGGTGCAAGGCTTTCGCCGCGCCTGGATCGCCCAGGGGGCGCCGGTCGGCTTGAGCACCACCTTCCTCGGCGTTGTATCCCACCCCAACTCGACGATGAATGCGGTGGTCTTTCCATTGGCGAGCGATGCCGAGATCGGCAACATGGATGCCCGCGAAGACGGTTATTGCCGCGTGGCGGTGGCCGACAAACAGGTGGCTATGCTGAACGGCCAACTGCCGGCCATCGGTGAAATGTGGATTTACGCGAACCGGCCGCGCCGGGTTGCCACGCCGTCGGCGCGGTTTCCGATCGTGCAGTCCTATGTCGATATCTTCGTCGGCGCTTGTTTGGCGTTGGAACGGCAATACCAGCTTGCCGGCTTCGCCGAGGAATGCATCAGCAGCACCCATGGCTGGTCCAAGCATTGGGTGAACGACCGCATTTACCCGCGGCGGCCGTTCATCTATCAGCCCGATGCGACTGCCATCGATACGCTGCTGCAACGCCGACTGCCGGCCCTGTTCAAGGCCATTCGCATCGAATAAGCTGGCCGCGCTTTTGTTAACGTTTCAAAGCAAGACGTAACAAGCTGTTTCAGGACACCCGCAAACCGGGTAGGGCCGCCTACCATGGCTATACGCGAATGAAACGGCAGGGGATGGGGGCTTTGTCGAATATTCCCTTGATTCAACCGGTTTTATTTGCGATATTGGTCTGGCAGACACTAGCAAACTCACCGAAAGATGAGGACGCAAAGTCTCCGGTCTAAGGGCCTCTGGCCTACGATAGCGGGATTGCCTAGCAGCCCGCTCTCCATTTTTCGCAGTTTTTAGGAGAGTGACATGAACAAACGCATCAAACTCATCGGCGCCTTATTGGCCGCCGGCCTCGTCTCCGCGACCGCCTTCGCTGCGGACAGCACCACCACCACCACTGGCACCACTGGCACGACGACGACCCCGACCGCGCCGAAGCCGACCGCGATCAACAGCACCGACAAGTGTTCCGGCGGCGGTACCCGCACGCTGAGCGGCAGCTGGGACAGCACCAGCGGCGCGATCGACACCACGACCACATTGAACGCCTGTGTGCTGCGTAACGGCGAGACCCACAACGGCACCACCAGCTTGGTCGGCACTCTGCTGGCCACCAAGGGCGGCTTCACCATCGACGTCACCAGCAAGGTCGACACGACCATCGACCGCACCGACGGCTCCAAGCTCGCGCGCAAGTGCACAACCATCAAGAAGGGCACCTACACCAACTCGACCCAGATCTTCGATGGCAGCACCAGCCGCAGCGATTGCAGCCTGGTCGGGCAAGTACGCGAGCATGAGAATGTCGCCGAGAATCTGCTGCGCGACAGTATCTCTGACGACGAGGATGGCGGCTTCAACCGCGACCACCGCTTGCTGCCGAAAGAGAAGGACACCGATAGCGCGGACGACGACAAGCCCGCCACCCCGGCCCCCGCCATGAAGCCCACCACTCCGGCTCCTGAGAAGCCTGAGACCATGTAGCCTCAGGTCGATGAAACCACCCAATTCGGGCGCTTCGGCGCCCGTTTTTTATTGTGCTGCACCTAGCCGCCGCACTCCGAATTCGGCGCGTGGCGGCTAAGCAAGACCAAGCTCAGAGTTCGCCGTTGGCGCCGGCCTTCATGATGCTCTCGAGGATGTCGCGCACCTCGATGGCCTTGGCCTTCATCTCCGGTGTCAGTTGCGCGGCGTTGATGATCATGTTGAGGTCCATCATCACCAGCCAGCCGCGACCCGGCTCCTTGTCGTCTTCGACCAGCGCGATGCGGCACGGCAGGTAGGCGGCAAAATCGATGCTGTAATCGACCATCTGCTTGGCGGTCAACGCATCGCAGAATTGGTAGACGCCTATGCGCCGCACCGGCTTGCCGGTCATGGCCTTGACTTGTTCGGACAGGGGCAGCTCGGCGACCAGCTTGATGTTCAGCGTGTTGGCGCGCAGCTTCATCGACTCCACCGCGTCGTCCAGACTGACGCCCTTGGCGATCTGCATCTTCACGACGGTCTGACCGATCGACGGCAATGCCATGCCGGCGTTGTTCTTCTGCGCTTGCGCCAGGCCCGAGGCCAGCGACAAGACGCCGGCCACCACGATCAACCATGCTTTTCCGTTCATGACTTTGCCCTTCCTTCCACGCGTATTGAGAAAAAACGAAAATATTAGCGCATTCTTATATTGATGCCGACCCTGCCGGCTTATCTGCTCGGCATAGCAGCCCATCGCGGAAAGACAAGCCTTCAGCGCCCGTATGACTTGAAGCGCTCGATCACCTCGGCCATCTCGGCATCGGACAGCAAGACCGGCGCCCCCAGCAATGAAGCGCGCCAGAACTGCTCGCACAAGGCCTCCACTTCCAGCGCGATGTAGAGCGCCCGCTCGGCGCTGTCGCCGAAGGCCACCAGGCCATGATTGGCCATCAGGCAGGCCTGTCGATCCGTCAGCGCCGCCAGAATATGATCGGACAGAGCCTGGGTACCGAAGGTTGCATACTCGGCGCAATGGATATCCTTGCCACCGGCCAAGGCAACCATGTAGTGGAAGGACGGGATGCCGCGGCGCAGGCAAGACAGCGACACGGCGAAGGGTGAATGGGCATGGACCACGGCACCGGCTTCGGGCCGATGCAAATAGATGTCGCGATGAAAGCGCCATTCGCTCGACGGTGGCAGATCGCCCTCGGCCTCGCCATCGAACGGCAGGTAGACGATATCGTTCGGCTTCAAACCATCGGTCGCCAGACCGCTCGGCGTAATCAGCATGCCGGCGCCGCAACGCACGCTGACGTTGCCCGAGCTGCCTTGGTTCAGCCCGCGCTCGACACTGAGCCGGGCGGTGTCTGCAACGATTTGCCGTAGATCGCTTTGATTCATCTCGCCTGCTCCGGGTAAAGGCCAGCCAAGCCCTGCGGCGTCGCGGCGCAGACGCCGCGCTCGGTGATCAAACCGGTCACCAACCGGGCCGGCGTCACATCGAAGGCCGGATTGAGCGCCGGGCTGCCATCGGGCGTAAGTTGCACCTCGACCACATCGCCGTCGGGGCCACGGCCGGCGATATGGCTGACCTCGCTGGCCGACCGTTGTTCGATGGGAATACCGGCCCCGCCGTGCAAACGAAAGTCGAGGGTCGGCCCGGGCACGGCGACATAGAACGGCACCTTGTTGTCATTCGCGGCCAGCGCCTTGAGGTAGGTGCCGATCTTGTTGGCGACATCGCCGTTGGCCGCCACCCGGTCGGCACCGACGATAATCAGATCGACCTCGCCCTTTTGCATCAGGTGACCGGCTGCGTTGTCGGCGATCACGGTGTGCGGCACGCCGTGTTGATTGAGCTCCCAGGCCGTCAATGCCGCGCCTTGATTGCGCGGCCGAGTCTCGCTGACCCAGACGTCGAGCGCGATGCCGGCGTCGAAGGCGGCATAGATCGGCGCGATGGCGGTGCCCCAATCGACGGTAGCCAGCCAACCGGCGTTGCAATGGGTCATGACATTGACCGTGCCGCCCTTGCGTTGCTGGATGGCGCGGATGAGTTCCAGACCGTGCCGGCCGATGGCTTGGTTCTGCGCCACGTCCTCCTCGCAGATCGCCGCGGCCTCGGCCCAGGCCACCTCGCACCGTTGACTGGGCGACAAGGGCACGAGTCTGGCTAGCATGCGCTCGACCGCCCACCGCAGATTCACCGCGGTCGGCCGGGTCTCGATCAAACCGGACGCCACCGCCATAAGCGCGGCGTCGCTTGTATCGGCATTGCTAGCCAAGGCCAAGCCATAGGCGGCAGTGGCGCCGATCAGCGGCGCGCCGCGCACGCGCATGACACTGATCGCCTCGGCCGCCTCCTGCCAAGTGACGAGCCGCTTCAATTCATAGCGATGGGGCAACCGAGTCTGGTCGATGATCTCGACACCGGAACGATCGGGCAAGGCCTGGATGGTGCGGGTTGGGATGCCGTGGACGCGCATGATTTTTCCTCGTAATTCCGGCGAGGGTAAGGGCGGGCGGCGTTTACGGCAAGCGGGTACAATCGCGCCATGTTTTCCATGCCCCTGATTGCCGTCCTCCATCGTCTGCTGGCCGCACAGCCGGCGGCGCGCGCCATGCTGATGCGGCACGCCGGCAAGGCGTTCCGCTTGAACCTGATCGCGCCGGTCTTCACCGCGCAAATCGATGCCGATGGCAATGTGTCGGCGGCGGCGCAAGATGCCGCCATCGCCACCGAGCTCAGCCTCAGCCCAGCCCTGCTGCTGCGGCTGCTGGCCGGGGAACGGCAGGCCTTGAACGAGGCCCAGGCCGACGGCGACGGCCTGCTCGCCGCCGACATCCGCAACGCCTTCGCCGCCATCGACTTGGCCTTGGCCTTGCGGCCTTACCTTGGCGACATCCTGGCCGCCCGCGTGGTGGACGGCATGGCCGCCCTGCACGACTGGCAGGCCAAGGCGCAGCAGAGTGCGGCCAAGTCCGCTTCGGAGTATCTGGTACACGAGACCGATACGCTGGCGAGCAAGCCGGCGGTAGCCGAGTTCGTCCACGAGGTGGATGCCCTGCGCGACGCCACCGCCCGCTTGGAAGCGCGCGTCGCGTTGTTGGAACAGCAAGGGCGTTGAGCATGCGGGTCTTGCGATTGTTCCGGATTTGGTTCGTCGCCGCCCGCTATGGCTTGGACGAATTCTTCCTCGGTCACGAACGGGTGCGCTTGGTGCGCTGGGCCATGCGCATCCTCTTCTTCTGGCGTCGCTTCAGCCGACCGCGCGCCGAGCGCCTGCGCCTGGCCTTGGAAGCGCTCGGCCCGATCTTCATCAAGTTCGGCCAGATGCTATCGACCCGGCGCGACCTGATCCCGCTCGACCTCGCCGACGAACTGGCCAAGCTGCAAGACCGGGTGCCCCCCTTCCCCAGCGAGCAAGCCCTGGCCGTGCTGCGCCGGGCCTACGGCCGCGAAGTGGATGCCGTCTTTGCCGAGTTCGACCGCACACCGGTCGCCTCGGCCTCGGTCGCCCAGGTCCACCGCGCCCGCTTGAAGTCGGGCGAGGCGGTGGCGGTGAAGGTGCTACGGCCGGGCATCGCCAGGGTAATCGACAAGGACTTGGCCCTGCTCAGGGTTGCCGCCGGCCTGCTGGAACACCTGTGGTCGGACGGCAGACGCCTGAAGCCACGCGAGGTGGTGGCCGAGTTCGCCAAGCACCTCGACGACGAGCTGGACCTGATCCGCGAGGCGGCCAACTGCGCCCAGTTGCGGCGCAACTTCGAGCACTCGCCGCTGCTCGCCGTACCCGAAGTGTATTGGGACTATTGCAGCTCGGACGTGATGGTGATGAGCTGGATGGACGGCACGCCGGTGTCGCAGATCGAGGTGCTCCGGCAGCGCGGCGTTGACCTCAAGAAATTGGCCAAGGCCGGCGTCGAGATCTTCTTCACCCAGGTCTTCCGCGACGGCTATTTCCACGCCGATATGCACCCGGGCAACATCCTGGTCGAGGACTCCGGCCGCTACGTCGCGCTCGACTTCGGCATCATGGGCACGCTGAACGACACCGACAAGAACTACCTGGCGCAGAACTTCCTCGCCTTCTTCCGCCGCGACTACAAGCGGGTGGCCCAGGCCCACTGGGACGCCGGTTGGGTGCCGCGGGAGACCCGGGTCGACGAATTCGAAGCGGCGATCCGCGCGGTGTGCGAGCCGGTGTTCGACCGGCCGTTGAAGGAGATCGCCTTCGGCAAGGTGCTGCTCCGCCTGTTCCAGACCTCGCGCCGCTTCGGCATGGAGATCCAGCCGCAACTGGTGATGCTGCAGAAGACCCTGCTCAACATCGAGGGCCTGGGCCGCCAGCTCGACCCGGACCTCGACCTGTGGGCGACGGCCAAGCCCTTCTTGGAGCGCTGGATGAGCGAGCAGCTCGGCTGGCGCGGCTGGCTCAAGACCTTCCAGGAAGAGGCGCCGCGCTGGGGCGTGCTGCTGCCGCAACTGCCGCGCCTGGCACACCAGGCCTTGCGCGGCGACCATATGGAAAAACTGGAACAGGGCTTCGTGTTGATGCTGACGGAACAACGTCGGCGCAACCGCTGGCTTGCGGTGATCGCCTTGTTGCTGGCCACGGGTTTGCTCTTGGCGATGGCGACCATCTCGAGGACATAGGAGGCTTCCCGCCATGCTGTTGGCTTTCGTCATCTTGTATTGGGTCATCTCCGTGGGCATCGGCCTGTGGGCCGCCACCCGCGTCCACAACACCAAGGACTTCGCGATCGCCGGCCGCCACCTGCCCTTCTATATGGTCACCGCGACGGTGTTTGCCACCTGGTTCGGTTCCGAGACCGTCCTTGGCATCCCGGCCACCTTCCTTAACGAAGGGATGCACGGCGTCGTGGCCGATCCGTTCGGCGCCGCCTTGTGCCTGATCTTGGTCGGCCTGTTCTTCGCCGCCCCGCTCTACCGGCTGAATCTGCTCACTATCGGCGATTTCTACAAGCAGCGCTTCGGCCGCAGCGTCGAGGTGCTGACCACCGTCGCCATCGTGATCTCCTACCTGGGCTGGGTGGGCGCCCAGATCACCGCCCTAGGCCTGGTCTTCAACGTGGTGTCCGGCGGCGAGATCAGCAAGCTCGGCGGCATGTTGATCGGCTCGTCGACCATCTTGGTGTACACGCTGTTTGGCGGCATGTGGGCGGTCGCCGTCACCGACTTCCTGCAGATGATCATCATCATGCTCGGCATGCTCTGGATCGGCGGCGAGGTCAGCGGCATGGTGGGCGGCGTCGGCGCCGTGGTGGAACACGCCGCGCAAGCCGGCAAATTCAACTTGATGCCGGCCCTGGATCTGAAGGAGATCGTCGGCTTCGTGGCCGCCTGGGTCACCATGATGCTGGGTTCGATCCCACAACAGGACGTGTTCCAGCGCGTGCAGTCGTCCAAGACCGAGAAGATCGCCGTGTGGGGTTCGATCCTGGGCGGCAGCCTGTACTTCCTATTCGCCTTCGTGCCCATGTTCCTGGCCTATTCGGCCACCCTGATCGACCCCGGCATGGTGCAGGCGCTGATCGGCCAGGACCCGCAGATGATCCTGCCCCGCCTCGTCATCGACCATGCGCCGCTGATCGCCCAGGTGATGTTCTTCGGCGCCCTGCTGTCCGCCATCAAAAGCTGCGCCTCGGCCACCTTGCTGGCCCCCTCGGTCACCTTTACCGAGAACATCCTGCGCCCGATGATGGGCCCGATCAGCGACCACAAGCTGCTCACCACCATGCGTATCGTGACCCTGGCGTTCACCGTGCTGGTGACCCTGTATGCCATCAACTCCAAGGCGAGCATCTTCAAGATGGTCGAAAACGCCTACCAGATCACCCTGGTCATGGCCTTCGTGCCCTTGGCCTTCGGCGTGTACTGGAAACGCGCGACCAAACAAGGTGCCCTGCTGGCAATCTTCTTCGGCTTGGTGACTTGGCTGTCGATCCTGATCGCCGGCCCGGACGACCCCTTCGTCCCGGCCCAATTCGCCGGGCTACTGGCCTCGCTCGGCGGGATGATCCTGGGCTCGCTGCTGCCGCAGTGGGTGGCGCACGAACTACCGGGTCGCGACCTCCATGCCGAAATGCACTTGCGGACCGCCGCCCACACCGGGCACGTAGCCCATCACGGATAAGGGCGTGCATAGGCCTCGAAAAAGGCCTGGATAAACCGCTCCAGTTCGGCGGCCGGCAGCGCATTGATGCCGGCCGCCGCCGCCCGGCCGCCGCCCGATTCGAACTGCCGGCACAAGGCATCCGCCCCTTGTCGCGCGGCCTGAGGTGCGCGCACGCTCACCACGTACTGCCCCGCGCGGCCCAAGCTGATCAAGGCATGCGCCCGGTGCGGATGGGCCCGGGCCAATGCGTTGGCAAAGGCCCCGGACACCCGCCTCACCCAAGCCGCATCGGGCAACAGGTACACGGCACCGCCGTGCTTGACCTCGAATGGGGCCACGCTCAATGCCTGGGCCAGGTCGTCGGCATACCCCTGTTTGAGCGTTTGAAACTCCGGCGCGGCGTGGATGAAGGCAAAAGGTTCGCGATAGGCATAGAGCTGCCGATACAACTCGGCCGGCGGGACATGCAGGTCGGCCACGCTGTCGCCATAGGCGTTGTAGTTGATGCACTCGCCGAGTTCGCGCAACTGATCGAGGCCGGTGGCATCGAGGCCCAACGGCGCCGCCGCCTGTCGGGCACTGTCGGGCATGTTGTCGCCGAAGGCGGCCACCACGGCCCAAGGCCGCTGCGTCCCGCCGAGAAAGCGGTCGACGATCAAGCTGGTGCAGATGTCGGCGGCCAGATCGATATGGGGCTCGAAATTGGGATGGCTCGGTAGTTCGCCGCTGTTGTGGTGGTCGAACCAGCGCACCTTGACCCCGGCGGCCAGCAGGCGCTCCAACGGTTCGCGGTTACGGGCCACTGCAATATCGAGCGCGGTGACCGCATCGCCGAACTGGGCCGGCACTCGTTCGAGCAGGCCGATGTCGCGCTTGACCCCGGTGACCAGTTCGCCCTCGGCCGGCTCGGCCAAGCGCAATTGCAGCAAGGCGCAAATTCCATCCGCGTCGCCGTTGAAGGCATCGTATAACATGTCGCCAACACCTCATTTTGGACCAGTTTAGCCGGACCCTATCGTGCCGATCGCGCCCGCCACCCTATTGCAGACTCGCCGCCTAGGCATCTTTTTGCTCGCCTACGCATTGCTGGTGCTCTACGGCAGTCTATACCCGTTTCTCTGGCGCGATGCCGCCACCTGGTCCCCGCGTTTTCTCAGTGCGCCGCTGCCGCATTTCATCACCCGCACCGATCTCACGACCAACCTGCTGGTCTACCTGCCGCTCGGCTATGCCTTGACCCTCTATCTGGCACGCCGCCAACGCCATATGATCTTGCTCGGCACTGTCATTTGCCTCGGCTACAGCCTGACCTTGGAAAGCGCGCAGGCACTGCTGCCCGGGCGCAACGCGTCCAACCTGGACATCGCGCTCAACGGGCTCGGTGCCTGGCTCGGCGCCTTGCTGTCGCGCCGGCATAGCCAGTGGCTGGCTTGGCTGGACCGGCTGCATGCTTGGCAGGCCCATTGGTTCCGCAGCGGGCCCATTGCCCGTCTCGGCCTGCTGCTGATCCTGGTTTGGGGCCTGGCCCAGTTCAGCCTGGTCCCCTTCCCGGGCATGGGCTGGTTGGCGCTGTACCTGCGCCCGCTCGATGCCGGCCTGGCAATCGCCCGGCCCAACTGGCCTTGGGGCCTGGCCATTTTTCTCGAGATGGCGGCCTTGGGCAGTTTCGCCGCCGCCATGCTGCGCCCAGGCCGCTATGCCGGCGCATTGACGCTGCTGTTCGTTGTCGCCTTCTTGCTCAAACTCTGGCTGGCCATGGTGTTCCTGCGCTTCGGCTTGTTGGGTGGCATCTTGTCTTTGGAAACGCTGGGCGGTTTCGTCGGCGCCTATTGGCTGCTGATGCTGCCACCGGCCGCGCGCCATCGCGCCGCGACGGCGGCTGCGCTGCTGGCGGCGATCGTGTTGCTGCGGCTGACCTTGGCCAAGTATCTGCTGCTCCCCAAATCCAACCCATTCAACATCGTCGGCCTGGCCGATCTGGCCGCCTCGCTCTGGCCTTATCTCGCCCTCACCGTCCTGGCTGGGCTGGCCATCGAGCGGCTAGGCCGGCGTTAGCCGCGCGCGGCCAGCACGCGATCCAGCTCCGTTTCGAGCTTACGCATCAGGCAGTGGGTGCTTTGCTTGCCGCTGTCGATCACCACGTCGGCCACCTCCATGTAGAGCGGATGGCGCTGGGCATAGAGGGCCTCGAGCCGGGCGAGCGGGTCTTCGGTCTGCAGCAAGGGCCGGTTGCGGTCGTGCCGGGTGCGCAGATAAAGCTCTTGCGGGCTGCAGCGCAGATAGATCACGGTGCCACGCGTCTTCAGGTGCTCGCGGTTGACCGGGTCGAGCACGGCGCCGCCGCCGGTGGCCAGCACGATGCCGCCACGCTGGGTCAGCTCGTCGATCATGGCCGATTCGCGCTTGCGGAAGCCGGCCTCGCCCTCGATCTCGAAGATGGTGGGGATGGATACGCCGCAGCGGGCGACGATCTCATAATCGGAATCGACGAATTCCATGTCGCGATGGCGCGAGAGCAGGCGGCCGATGGTGGTCTTGCCGGCGCCCATCAAGCCGACCAGAAAGAGGCTACCGGCGGGTTTCGTCGGCGCCGGCGCCGCGGCCGGCGTCTGAGTGTCATTGCAGTTCATAGGGGCAATTCTACCCGCGCTGGTGCCGAATCAGGCGCGCGACGGCGGCCTTCAATGCGTCGTCGTGCACTTGGGTCTCCAAGGCCTCCCAGGCGGCCAGGGCCTCGCGGCCCATGCCGGGCTTGTCGGCCCGAACCGGCGCCGCCCAATCGGCCCGCACCTTGATCTTCAAGTCGGCCAAGGTTTGGCCGGGCAAGGCCAAGGCGCGCAACACGCTGGCCGATTGCGCCCGCAACCGGGCCGCCGCCGCCCCGCTGCCGCAGTAGACGATCACGGTATCGCCCTGCAGCGCCGCCACCTTACAGTTACGGGCAATCTGCGGCCCAATCGCACGCTCGAGCCGGCGATTGAGTTCGCGCAGGCGCTCGGCCACGGGCAGCAAGGCCGCCAGGCTGGGGCTTTCCTTGAGCAGATTGCGTAAGCGCAGGGGTTGGGCGGGCGGACGGGGCATGGACCGTAAACAAAGGGAAATGGCCGCTATGGTACCATTGGCGGGTTTTTTCCATGTCCAAAGCGCTTCCAGTTCAATGATTTCCGATCTGCTCAAAAAGATTTTCGGCAGCCGCAACGAGCGGCTGCTCAAGCAGTACCGTGCCATGGTGGCCAAGGTCAACGCGCTGGAGGCCGAATTCGAGCGCCTGGACGATGCCGAACTGGCCGCCAAGACCGAGGAATTCAAGCGCCGCTATCAGGACGGCGCCGCGCTCGACCACCTGTTGCCGGAGGCCTTCGCCACCGTGCGCGAGGCGGCCAAGCGGGTGCATGGCATGCGCCATTACGATGTCCAACTCATCGGCGGCATGGCCCTGCATTACGGCAAGATCGCCGAGATGCGCACCGGCGAAGGCAAGACCCTGATGTCGACCCTGCCCGCCTATCTGAACGCGATCACCGGCCAGGGCGTGCATGTGGTGACGGTGAACGACTACCTGGCCAAGCGCGATGCCGACTGGATGGGCCGCATCTACAACTTTCTCGGCCTGAGCGTGGGCGTGAACCTGCCGCAGATGTCGCACGAGGAGAAACAGGCCGCCTATGCCGCCGACATCACCTACGGCACCAACAACGAGTTCGGCTTCGACTACCTGCGCGACAACATGGTCTACCAGCCGGCGCAGCGGGTGCAGCGCAGCTTGCACTACGGCATCGTCGACGAGGTCGACTCGATCCTGATCGACGAGGCGCGTACGCCCCTGATCATCTCCGGCCAGGCCGACGACAACGTCGCGCTGTATCAGCAAGTTAATTTACTGCCGCCGAAGCTGACCCGGCAGGAAAAGGAATACAAAGAGGGCGAGACCGGCCCCTTGGGCGACTACATCGTCGACGAGAAGGCGCACTCTGTGCTGCTGACCGAGCAGGGTCACGAGAAGGTCGAGCAGGTCCTGACCGAGATGGGCCTGTTGCCCGAAGGCGGCAGTTTGTACGACGCGGCCAACATCACCTTGATGCACCACGTTTATGCCGCCTTGCGCGCGCACGTGTTGTATTTCAAGGACCAGCACTATGTGGTGCAAGACGGCGAGGTCGTCATCGTCGACGAGTTCACCGGCCGCCTGATGTCGGGCCGCCGCTGGTCCGATGGTCTGCACCAGGCGGTGGAGGCCAAGGAAGGCGTGGCGATCCAGCGCGAGAACCAGACCCTGGCCTCGATCACCTTCCAGAACTACTTCCGCATGTACCAGAAGCTGTCGGGCATGACCGGCACCGCCGACACCGAGGCCTATGAATTCCAGTCGATCTACAACCTGGAAACGGTGGTCATCCCGACCAACAAGCCGATGATCCGGTTGGACCATTCCGACCGCGTCTACCGCACCGCCGCCGAGAAGTGGCAGGCGGTCATCGCCGACCTGCGCGACTGCCACCAGCGCGGCCAGCCCGTGCTGGTCGGCACCACGTCGATCGAGGTCAACGAGTTCCTGTCCGGCCTATTGAAAAAAGACGGCCTGCCGCACCAAGTGCTCAACGCCAAGCAGCACGCCAGCGAGGCCCAGGTCGTAGCCCAGGCCGGCCTGCCCGGCGCGATCACCATCGCGACCAATATGGCCGGCCGCGGCACCGATATCGTCTTGGGCGGTAACGTCGCGCAACCGATTGAGGCCATCCGTAACGACGCCACGCTGTCGGACGACGACAAGCACGCCAAGATCGCCTTGCTGCGCGAAGACTGGCAGAAGCTGCACGACCGGGTGATTGCCGCCGGCGGCCTGCATATCGTCGGCACCGAACGGCACGAATCGCGCCGGGTCGACAACCAGCTGCGCGGCCGTTCCGGCCGTCAGGGCGACCCCGGCTCCTCCCGCTTCTACCTGTCGCTGGACGACCCGTTGCTGCGCATCTTCGGCGGCGAGCGCCTAGCCGCGATCATGACCCGGCTGAAGATGCCGGAGGGCGAAGCGATCGAACATCCGATGGTCAACCGCTCGCTGGAATCGGCCCAGCGCAAGGTCGAGCAGCGCAACTTCGACATCCGCAAGCAATTGCTGGAATACGACGACGTCGCCAACGACCAGCGCCGCGTGATCTACCAGCAGCGCAATGAGTTGCTGGAGACCGACGATGTCTCCGCCGGCATCGTCGCCATGCGTGCCGACGTGCTGGGCGGCACGGTCGATCTCTTCATCCCGCCCGGCAGCATGGCCGAGCAATGGGACATAGCCGGTCTGACTCAAGCGCTGGCCGCCGAATTCCAATTGCACCTGCCGATTGCGCAGTGGCTGGCTGACGACGACAAACTGGACGAAGGGGGGCTGCGCGCAAAGATTCTGGACGCGGCCGATGCCAGTTATGCCGAGAAAGAGGCCCAAGCCAGCGCCGACGGCATGCGCCATTTCGAGCGCGCGATCCTCTTGCAAACCTTGGACAATCATTGGCGCGAGCACCTGGCGGCGATGGACCACCTGCGCCAGGGCATCCACCTGCGCGGCTACGCAGCGAAGAACCCGAAGCAGGAATACAAGCGCGAGGCCTTCGAGCTGTTCTCAGCCATGCTCGACACCATCGCCCGCGAGGTGACGCAGATCACCCTGACCGTGCAGATTCGCGGCGCCGAGGATGTCGAGGCGGTCGAAGCGCAGGCGCCGGAATTGGACAACATCCAATACCACCACGCCGATTACGACGAGGCCCTGGGTGCCGGCGATGCGACGGCAAGCGACAGCCCGCAGATGACCCACCGTGCAGAACCCAAGGTCGGCCGCAACGACCCCTGCCCCTGCGGCTCGGGCAAGAAGTACAAGCATTGTCACGGCAAGCTGGCATAACCATTATCGGGCCGGGGTTGCCAAAGCGCGCCCCGCCCGCATATAAGGGCATACCGTTTCGAGGATTCCCCATGCCCTACTTCATCTACAAGATCGGCCCGCTCAACATCCTGGAAAAGCAAGGCCAAGCCGACAGCTTCAAAGAGGCCAAGGTCATTGCCAACGATCTGCGCAAGCAACTCGATCCCAACATCGGCACCAGCATCAAGATGATCTTCGCCGAGAACGAGCTCGCCGCCGAGGACATGCTGTCGCAGCCGCGCGAGCTCGATCCCACGCTATCGGGCGACGACTACTAAATCGCAAGAGGGTTCTACGGTGTCCGGTTACAACGAAGACGCCTACCGCGACGCGCGCGAGTCGACCATCGCGATCAAGTGTCCGTTCGAACGCGCCCTGCTATCGAAGTGCAGCAACTGCACGCTGGCCAAACGCCTGCTGCTGGCCGAACGCGAAGCGGTCAGCTGCACCGATGAGGCGGCCAAGGGGCAATGCCAGGCCCTGCACGAGGCGCTGCACGTCAACGCCCGTTTTGCCCTGCATATCGACCCCGCCGCGCCCTGGCCTTTCGGCAAGGAGATCCGCGCCCAGTGCGGCGGGGTGCTCGGCCTGAAGGCGGTATTGAACGACGCGGGCGAGACCGCCGACATCCACGGCTTGATCCAAGCCGGCATCGCCCGCTTCGGCGACATCGAGGCCTTCCCTTATTCCGAGATCATGCGCGGCGTGGTGCACTACGAGCCGCGCAAACGGCGCAGTTGATGCTCATAAGGCGTGGCTGCGGTCGCCGCGATCAAAGCCCATGAGCGGCCCGACCAACCCACGACCGAGCGCGATGACCTTGAACAGCTCGCCCATCTCGGCCGGCGACATCAATTTCTGTAGCGCCGCCGCCTGCCGCATATAGGCCGGGTCGTTCGGCGACAGGCCTTGCAGCAGATCGGCGATGCCACACGCGATCAGGAAATTGGCCTGGCTGGTGTAGCCCAGCAGGGCCAGACCGGCACCGACGCCGGCCTCGGCCACGGCGGTGAAATCGACGTGGGCGGTGATGTCGGTGAGGCCGGGCAAGGCGAAGGGATCGGCGTGCGCGCGATGCCGATAATGGCACATCAGGGTGCCCTCGCTGCGCTGCGGGTGGTAATACTCCGCACGCGGGAAACCGTAGTCGATGAACAGCAGCGCCCCCTGCTCGAGCCTGGCCGCCAGGCTGCGGATCAGGGCCGGCGCGGCCACATTGATCTCGGTCAGATAGTCGCCGTCGACCGGCAAGGCCTGCGCTGCTTCGAGCAACGGCCCCGGCGTCAATGGCCGTTCCTGCCAAACAAAACCATCAGCCGTACGCGCGACACCGCGCTCCCGCCAACCGGCATCGCCGTGATGCAGCCAATGCACCGGCAAGGCATCGAGCACCTCGTTACCGAGGATCAGGCCGGTAAAGCGCTCGGGCAACGCATCCAGCCATTGCACGCGTGGCAACAGCTCGGGGGCCTCGCGCTCGAACAAGGCACGTTGCCGATCGCGCAGGTCGGCGCTCAATTCCAAGATCAGGTAGCGCTCGGGCAAGGCATAGTCGTGCTGCAAGGCGCGCAGCAAGGTCAACGCCAAACGACCGCTACCCGCCCCCAGTTCCAGGATGTCACCCCCGCATTGAGCCCGCACTTGTGCCGCTGGCCGGGCCAGGGCCTGGCCAAACAAGGGGCTCAATTCCGGCGCCGTGATGAAGTCGCCGGCACCGCCGAATTTCTGCGCGCCGGCGCTGTAATAGCCGAGACCCGGCGCATAAAGCGCCAGCTCCATGTAGGCGGCGAAATCGATCCAGCCGCCGGCCCGCTCGATGGCGGCGGCGATATGGCGGCTCAGGGCCTGGCTGTGGGCGAGCGCTGTCGGGTCGGGGCTGGGCGTTGCGGACATCCGCCCATCATAGCGGCTACCGCCCTGTCCTGGACACGTTAGAATCACACCATGGAAGTCGCGATCATCGGCGCCGGCCCGTCCGGCATGTCTTGTGCCAATGCCCTGCTGGCCTTTGGCCTCACCCCTATCGTGATCGAACGCAGCGATCACGTCGGCGGCGCGCAGCGCACCAATTTCCACCCGAATCTATGGCTACTCGGCGCGCCGGAAGAGACCGGCATGCAGATGACCGAACGCCTGCGCCGCCATTTCGAGGAGTTGCCGATCCAGCTGCTGCTCGGCTGCGAATTACGCCACGTCCGGCGCATCGATAACCGCTTTGAACTCGACTTGTCCGGCCCGAGCGGCATGCAGACACTGCTCGTCGACGCGATCGTGCTCGCCACCGGCATGCGGCCACGGGTCACGCCGGAATTGCTGGCCTTGGCCGCGACCAACCCGCATGTCATTGTCGGCCCGTTGTCGACGAAGATCCGCGACGATATTCGCGACAGTCGGGTGCTGATTCTGGGCGGCGGCGACAACGCGCTGGATCATGCGCTGTTCCTGGCCGAACGCGGCAACTCGGTGCAGGTCTGCACGCGCGGCCAGTTCTCGGCGCGGCGGCAGTTCCGCGAGGCCTGCACTGCCCAGGCCGGTATTGCACTGCACAGCGACTGCCGGGCCGCGCGCTTGCGGCTGGACGGGGAACGCATCGCCGCCACCGTGGCGGGTGAACCGGCGCAATTCGACTGGTTGCTGGTGATGTACGGCTATGCGCCGAATACCGAGGTCATCGAGTGCTTCGAACGCGATATCCGTCCGCGCCGGCTGAAGAGCGGCCATATCGTCGCCAATCTGTGGCAACGCAGTTCGTCGCTCGGCATCTATGCCGCCGGCGACATCACCGATTCGCCGCAACCCAGCGTGGCCACCGCCATCGCTCAAGGACTGGCTGCCGCGCGCGCGGTCGAGCGCGACCTGCATCGCGACGACGAAGATCAACCGTCCGCTGTTTAATGAATGGCCGGATGGTATTCCGGCAACCACCGCACGAGTTGCGCACGCACCGCGTCGTCGCTAGCCGTGGCGGTGCCGGCAACCCACTCCAGGATCGCCTTCACCTCTTCGCCATCCGTGTCCCTGGCCTTCGCGATACGCAACTTCGGATGCGGCGTCGGTAGGGTGGATTCTTCGTCGGCCAATAATTCCTCGTACAACTTCTCGCCTGGCCGCAAGCCGGTATAGGCAATTGCGATGTCACCGTCCTGGTGGCCGGACAGACGAATCATCAGCCGCGCCAGTTCGACGATCTTCACCGGCTCACCCATATCGAGCACGAAGATCTCGCCGCCCTGCCCCATCAGCCCAGCCTGCAGGACCAGTTGCGCCGCCTCGGGGATGGACATGAAGTAGCGCGTGATCTCGGGATGGGTCACCGTCACCGGCCCCCCCTCGGCGATCTGCTGCTGGAACTTCGGAATCACGCTGCCGGACGAGCCGAGGACGTTGCCGAAGCGCACGCTGACGAAGCGGGTGCCGTTCTGGCCCTGCATGGCTTGGCAAACCTTCTCGGCCAAACGCTTGGAGGCACCCATCACATTGGTCGGATTCACCGCCTTGTCGGTGGAAATCAGCACGAAACGTTCGACGCCATGCGCGACCGCCGCACGCGCCAGCACCGAAGTGCCCAGCACGTTGTTGCGCAAGGCTTGCAAGGCGTTGTCTTGCTCCATCAACGGCACATGCTTGTAGGCCGCGGCGTGGAACACCAGCGCCGGCCGCAAACTGGCCATCACCTCATCGACGCGCGCCGCATCCTTCGCGTCGCCAACGATACAAACGATGGGCTGCTCCGGGTGTTGGCGCTTGAATTCCTGTTCCATCTGGTAGAGCGCGAGTTCGCTCGCCTCGAAGAAGACCAGGCGGGCCGGACCGAAATGCGCGATTTGGCGGCACAACTCGGAGCCGATCGAGCCGCCGGCACCGGTCACCAGCACCGTGCGGCCGCCGATCAACTCGGCCAGACCACGATCGTCGAGCTTGACCGATTCGCGTCCGAGCAGATCGTCCAGCTCGATACGGCGCAGTTGCGACACGGCCACGCGGCCGGCCATCAAGTCATCCAGCGACGGCATGGTCAATACGCTCAGGCCTGCGGCGGAGCAGAGCTCGGTCAATTGCCGACGCAACGCGAGCGCAGCGGACGGCAGGGCCAGGACCACGTCTTTCACCTGCAGGCGCTGCGCCTGCGCCGGAATGTCGGCCAGCCGGCCGAGCACGACGACATCCTGTACCCGGCGGCCATGCATGGCCGGGTCGTCGTCGAATAGGCCCGCCACGCGCCAGCGGCCCGGGCCGTGTGCCAGCTCGCGCAGCAGCAAGTCGGCGGCTGCGCCTGCACCCGCCACCAACACCGGCCTGGCCTCGCCGGCGAGCAGCACCGCCAGACCGCGCTCACGCCAGGCACGATAGGCAATGCGGCTGCCGCTCATGATCGCCACCAACAGAATCGGGTCGAGCAACAGCACCGAGCGCGGCACGATGGCCTCGACGCGGAATAGGATTAACATGGCCGGCGTCAGCGCCGCAGCAAACAGCACAGCCAATAGAATTCGTCGCAGGTCCGGCAGGCTGGCAAAGCGCCAGATGCCGCGATATAGACCAAAATACCAGAATACGATGGTCTGCATGGGCATAACCCAGGCCAAGGTGTTCATCGCATCGCGCAGGTATTCCTCCGGTATGGCGAGATTGAATCGCAACCAATATGCCGCCAGCCACGCGAGCAACGTTGCGATCACATCATGCAGCATGACCAACAGGATGCGGGAGTTAAGCCTCATGCAAGCTCCAGCGGCGATCCAGCCATATCATCAGCGCGAGGTATAACACGCCCAGCAGCAGCACGGCTGGCAGCGCCGATTCCGGCCGGCGTAACGAATAGAAGGCCACTGTCGCACAGCCCGACATCAAGCCATAGGCTCCAATGGCCGTTGCGCGATGACTAACGCCCGAACGGATCAAGCGCTGATAATAGTGTTCTCTGTGTGCCTGCCAGACCCGTTCGCCGCGTAGCAACCGACGAAGCAGAGTGACACTGGCATCGACGATAAACGGTGAGAAGACCAGTACTGGAAACATCCAGGGCCACAGCTCACGCCAATAACCGAGCAGGCCGATTGCCGCCGCCATAAAACCGAGCGGAATGGAGCCCACATCGCCCATGAATATCTTGGCCGGATAGAAATTAAACAGCAGGAAACCCGCGGCGGCCGCCGCCACAGACAGCCCCAACTGCGCCATAACAATATCGCCGGCCAACCAGGCCGCCGTACCCAAGGCGCCAAACCCAAACAGCGCCATTCCACCGGCCAGTCCGTCCGAGCCATCCATGAAGTTATATAGATTCGTCATCCAAACCATTGCCAACAATGCCAGCAGCCATGCCATCGCCCCCCATTCTGCGGGAACATAGAACCACAAGAATGCCAGTGCCACCGCCAGATGCGAACCCAAGCGCAGCCAAACCGGCAAGCCACGGGCATCGTCCAATAGCGACAATACCGCTATCGACACAGCCAATCCCAGCATGATCTGCAACCTCCAAGTCGGCAATATCAAGCAGGCCACGCCGACCCCGAGCACAATGCCCACGCCGCCACTACGCGGGACCGCATGCACATGCAAGGAGCGAGTATTGGGCTTATCTTGCGGCAGCCAAGCCCGACCGCGCACCATCATCCAATTGGCCAGCACAGAAAGCAAAAACGCCAGGATCAAAGATAGCGCCATCAAACCACGCGCCCTTCCATAAATGCATCGACGGTCTCGCGCATGCCTTGTTCAAACGTAAAGGGCGGCCGCCAATCGAGTTCCTTACGCAGCTTGCTGCAATCGAGGGCCAGCGAGCCCAGCAATCGGTCCGCCTCCGCCTTTTTACCCAGCCAATTTGCTATATGCCGCAACAGGTTTACCGGCACTGGCAGCAGGCGGGCAGGACGGCCCATTACTTTGGCAATCGCCTCGATCAAACCCTTGGTCGAGATCGTTTCGCCATCACAGACCAAAAAAGTCTGACCGACCGCCCTTGCCTGAGCTAGGCAATGCACGATCGCATCCGTGAAATTGCCCAGGTAAAGCAGGCTTCGACGATTCGCCACGCCACCTAATGGCAAAGGCACGCCACCGGCAACCCACTGCATCAAGCGCAGGAAATTCGCCTTCACCCCGGGGCCGTAGATCAGCGGCGGCCGCAGCACGACCAATTCCAACCCAGTCTCTTGGGCAATGCGCCATAAACCTTGTTCCGCCTCCCACTTGGATTGGGCATAGGCATCGACTGGATCGGGCTGGTCGGCCTCAGTATAAGGCGTCTCGCGCTCCTCGCCCTGCACCTTGATACTGCTGACAAAAACAAAACGGCGTACGCCGGCGGCGACAGCCCGGCGCGCCAACGCCAGAGTGCCTTCTGTATTGATCGCCCGATAGATTGCAAGCGGATCGCTCACCGTGTCGTGCATCACGTGCGCACGCGCCGCCAAATGCACGACGGCCGTACAGCCTTGCAGGGCATTCGACCAATCCGTCTTCGGCCCAACCTCGCCGACCGTCACAGTTTGCAATGCACTTGAGATTGAATAGCGCACAGCATCGTCACGCACAGCGGCAACCACCTCATACCCAGAATCGGAGAGTGTTTTGCACAATGCCCGACCGACAAAGCCGTTGGCCCCCGTAACCAATACCTTCATACGCCTGCCTCAACCACCTTCGGCAAGCGACCGCAATGTTTCCAGAAATAACGCGCCATACTGGCCAAATGCCAACGCAGATACCGAGTCTCTCGATGACTCGCGCGCTGTGCCGCATGAACGACGCTGACCCCAGGGCAGGCCACAACGCGCATCCCTGATCGCCATAGTCGCGCACAGATATCGACATCTTCGTAATACATATAGAAACCCTCGTCGAAGCCGCCGATACGTTTGAAAGCATCGCTGCGAAACAGCATGAACATGCCACCAACCCACTCCGGAAAGAAACTGCCCTGCACCTCGGTAAGCGGATAAGCGCCGTTCGACTTCCCTGCAGCTTTTAACAGTAGGCCAAGCGGGGTCGGGAACCGGCGGATACTGTCTTGCTCGATACCGCCCGGCGTCACGGTCCGCGGTGCAGCGAGTGCGGCACCACACTGCCCCATGCAATCGATAAGCAACGAGAACGGATCGCCAGCCAGTTCGATATCCGGATTTACTACACAGAAGTATGGTGTTTGGCACTGGGTGAATGCCGCGTTGTGGTTAGCGCCAAAGCCTCGTGGCAGCGTATTGTGCCGCCAGCGTACTCGTCCAACCAAAGCGGCGGGAACAGAAACCAGTCGTTCCGGCACATTGACGGTGACGATGACTTCGGTCACAGACTGGATGGAGGCAAGCTCATCCAACAGCGCAGCCAAAAGATTTGCGTGACCATGACTAACGACAGAAACCGTAATCACGATCAGATCTTCATTATGCGACGCAGCATGATCAGAAATAGGCGGCGCAAGAATTTGAGCAATGAGAGCGCGACCATCGGCAGCAGCCATATGGGATGCAGACAGCCGGTCCGAACCAAGAAGAAATAATTCCCCACGTCACTCTTTTCCATTTGCCATAATTTGGCGCTCAAACCGCCATCGCCGTATGGTCGCTTGTGTATCACCGCCAGCGGAAACGACAATTTGACCATCTTTACCCCATGGCAATGCAGCCGCATCCACAACAAATGATCCTCCATGAACCGCTGGCCATCCAGAAATCGGTCCGGCACATTCCGCCTCAACATCACGGACGGCGTGATGAAAGGATTCCTTAAGCGAAGCCGCCATGCGGGTATCGGCCACACCTTGGCACTCAGCTCGACTGGAATGAA
The DNA here is from genome assembly GCA_021848725.1 of Pseudomonadota bacterium. Classification (GTDB taxonomy): domain Bacteria; phylum Pseudomonadota; class Gammaproteobacteria; order Burkholderiales; family Thiobacillaceae; genus Sulfuritortus. The sequence goes on along the minus strand of JAJZTS010000015.1, from coordinate 13,879 downwards.
TCGATCTCCAACGACATGCCCGTGGCCAGACAAGCCGACAGCCTCATTGGCTGCCATGTACCCATGCTGAATCTCAATCTTCTTGGGGTGCCAGGTATCGTCGGCATCGAGAAAGGCAACAAAGTTGCAGGTAGCCGCCTCCCATCCAGCATTGCGCGCACTTGCCACGCCACTGTTTTGCTGCAAAGCAACCACCTTCACCGGAAACAAACCGACATATCGCACCGACAGCGCATGTAACTCATCCAGCGTACGACCGCTGTCCGGGCTGGCATCGTCGACCAAGATCAACTCTTGCGGCAATACCGTCTGGTCCGCGACAGAGGCTACGGCACGATTGATCGTTGCGTCACAGCAGTAACATGGAATGACGACACTGACTGGCGCATATCGGGAATGCGTTCTATCCATACTCAGTCCGAGAGGCGCTTCCTAAATAATGAATTGCTCTTGTCTACCAACATTTCGTAGCCGTTATGACAAATTAAGTCTTTCAGCGCCTGCCGTGCAGCTGCATCGGTCACCGGACCGCCGTCGATCTCGACCAAAAGATAGCGTGGCCGCAGAGGTGACTGCTCTGGAACGTCGAGAAAATAACGACTTAATGCCTTTTCTTCAAACCCTTCAATATCCAATTTCATGATGTCGACCCGGTCGAACCCAGCCGCCAAAACCAGATCGGCAAGCGTTTCGCACTGCACCTCGACATAACTCTCGCCCTCACCCAGGAAGCTATGGGCACCACAATTCCCGCTTTGATTCTTATATAGGCGCAGTGTCTGTCGTTCATCGGCCACACCAACCCATCGACAGAAAACCACGTCTTGTAGCTGATTCAGTGCCACGTTTTCTTCTAAGATTGCAAAGTTATCCGGGTCCGCCTCAATGGCCAGAACTCTCCCTTTCTGCCCCACACACGATGCAGCCCATAAGGCATAGGCTCCGATATTGCTGCCCACGTCGACAAAAACACCGCCGGACGGCAACGACTCCAACAGCATCGACCGTTCCCATCGATCATAGAGCTGTGGGATAAACGCCAAGTTACCGCCAACCACCTCGCAAGGGTCAACCCACATACTGACCGAAGGCCAGATTGGCAGCATGACCCGGCCGCCTCCTAACAGGCACCATACCGGCTTGATAATTCGATTACTGATACCGCTAATCCGCCAGAACGGCGGCAGGCGTCTAGTCACGCTTAACAGGAAGCGGAGCAGAAAAGGCAGATCAGTACGCCTCGGTGGCATGTTATCTGGAAAATATCTGCGCCAGCCGTGGCCGTAACCGTTCAACATCGAGTCCAATCAATGCTGCACCATACGCCAAAGTGCCCATGCTCAACTGCATGAGCCAAGCCCCCAGCCCTCGCCAATCGGAGAATGCCGCCAACACCCCCGCCATGATCAAGCCCGCCGCCACCACCTTGACAACATCCAATAGAGGCATAGGCATTGCACAAACCCGCCTAACCATTACTGCGCTCATAACCAGCCCGATCGCAAAGGCTGCAATGGTTGCATAAGCCGCGCCTTGCAGGCCATAAACCGGTATCCAAAGTACGTTCAACACGACATTGGACAGAGCAGCAACCATTGTCGGCCAAACTTGGCCCAAGGTGTCATGTCCCAATTGAAAACCAAGATCGAAAAAATACAATTTGAGACAGCCCAATAGAATTGCAATCGCAATCAATGGCATGATCTGTTCAGCCATTCTCCTGTATTGCTCACCTAACAACACCTCGGCCGTATTACCCGGCATGCTTAGGAACAGCACAGAAAACGGCAGCGCCACCAGGATCAGCAACAAGGCGTGCGATTCGATACGCTGGTGGGCGGTAGGAGCTGCCTGCTCCATATCCCTGACGACGAGCGGGAAGGCTGCAAGATAAACCACCGCGACCGGAACACCGATAGCCTGCTGCACCAGATCGTAAGCCGCAGAATATAGCCCGGATGCCTCGGCCCCCAAATAGATCGCGACTAGAAATCGATCTGACATATCGATAACCAGGGTCAGCAGCATCGTTAGCGCCAATGGCATGCCATAACCCAGAAACCGCCTAAGCAAAGCCGGATCGAATTTGTTGAGTCGAATTCCGGACCACCCCTTGGTAGAGAAAAACAGCGGCACTAGTAAGGCACTGAGAAACACCCCAGCGAGCACACCATAAATACCTGCAACCCGATACAAAGCAACACCAAGCCCCAGACTGAACACCGCCTTGGACAAGGAAAGCAGGCCATAGGACAATGGTTTTAGCCCAGCATTGGCCAAGCGCAGATTCAGCTCGAACCAAGCCAATGAGCACGCCAGGGCCGCTACGATTGCAACCCAATTTGCGATGACATGATCGGTAATAAACACCCTCACCAGGATCGAGATGCCCGCAATCAGCGCAACCATTGCCAGCAACGCCACTATGACGGTGGAGAGCAGAATCTCACGTTGAGCCTCATAGGCAGGATAAAAACGCCCGAGGCCGGTACTCAGCCAATGGAAAAAGATCGCATACACGATACTCATTGCAGATAGGAGCATCGCATAGAGCCCATATTCATCTGGATCGAGCAAGCGGGTATAGATATAAATAGATAAAAAGGCGACGACCCCTGCACCGCCGCGGGCAAGAAAATACATTGCGCCATGGCGGATCAACATAACCGCGACCCCGCCATCAGGTCGATGGCCGCCGTCGCGCCACGCATCAGCCCAGATAACTTCTGTACCACGCCACCCATCGCGCAATCCCGTCCGCCAGCGGCGTCCTCGGCTCGAAGCCGACGTCGCGTTTCAAGTCCTCGATATCGGCATAGGTCGCCACCACGTCGCCGTTCTGCATCGGCAGGAAGTTCTTCTTGGCCTCGATGCCGAGGCTCTTTTCGATGGTGCCGATGAACTCCATCAACTCAACCGGCGTATGGTTGCCGATGTTGTAGACGCGGTAGGGCGCATAACTGGAGCCGGGGTCGGGCGCGTCGGTCGTGAACGTCGGATTCGGCGCGGCGATCTTGTCCAGCACCCGCACCGTGCCCTCGGCGATGTCGTCGACATAGGTGAAGTCGCGCCGCATCTTGCCGTGGTTGAACACGTCGATGTTGCGGCCTTCGAGGATGGCCGAGGTGAACAGCCAGGGCGACATGTCGGGCCGGCCCCAGGGGCCGTACACGGTGAAGTAGCGCAGACCGGTGGTCGGCAAGCCATACAGGTGGCTGTAGCTATGCGCCATCAACTCGTTGGCCTTCTTGCTCGCGGCATACAGGCTGACCGGGTGATCGACGTTGTCATGCACCGAGAACGGCATACGGGTGTTGGCGCCGTAGACGCTGGAACTGGATGCGAACACCAAGTGCTCGACCCCGTTGTGCCGGCAGCCTTCCAGGATGTTGCCGAAGCCGACCAGATTGGTCTGGATGTAGGCATGCGGATTCTTCAGCGAATAACGCACGCCGGGCTGGGCCGCCAGGTTGACCACCCGTTGCGGTTTTTCCTGCGCGAACAGGTCCTCGACCGCAACGCGATCGGAGATATCCAGGCGATGAAAGGCGAAGCACGGATACGGCTTGAGTTGTTCCAAACGCGCCAATTTCAAATTAGGATCGTAGTAGTCATTGAGGTTATCCACCCCGACCACCTCGTCGCCGCGTTCCAACAATATCTTGGCGACATGCATGCCGATAAAACCCGCCGCGCCGGTGATTAACACCTTCATAAATGCCCCTAGGAACCAAGGTGGTAGGCTTCTATCCCGTCATTCCCGCGCAAGCGGGAATCCAGAAGATCAGACCCATGGATTCCGGGTCTCCGCTGCGCTACGCCCGGAATGACAGGCTTGCGGCGATCCCCTGGAATCACACGGCATTCTAGCACCCGACGCGCTAGAATCCCGCCATGCGTTGGCTCTATACCCTCGCCTGGCTGGTCGGGCTCCCCTTCGCCTTTCTCTATTTGCTGTGGCGCGCCCGCCGCCAGCCGGACTATCTGCGCCACTGGCCTGAGCGCCTGGGTTGGCTGCCCCTATCCGAGGCGCGCCCCGTCATCTGGCTACACGCGGTCTCGGTCGGCGAGACGCGCGCTGCCGCGCCCTTGATCCATGCGCTGCTCGCGCGCCACCCGAACCACACCCTGCTGCTGACCCACGCCACACCAACCGGCCGCGCCAGCGGTCGGGCATTGTTCGGCGACACGATAAGCCAGGCCTATCTACCCTACGACCTGCCCTGGCTGGCGCGCCGCTTCCTCTCGCGGGCGCGGCCCGTGCTCGGCATCGTGATGGAAACCGAGGTCTGGCCCAACCTCTATGCCGAATGCGCACGGCGCGACATCCCATTGTTTCTGGTCAACGCCCGACTGTCCGAACGCTCCGCGCGCGGCTATCGCCGCTTCGACCGCCTGGCGCGACCGGCCTTCGCCAGCCTGAGCGGCGTCGCCGCGCAAAGCATGGCCGATGCCGAACGCCTGCACGGCCTCGGCGCCCGCGCGATCACAGTCTGCGGCAACCTCAAGTTCGACGTCGCCCCACCGCCTGACACCGCGGCCCGTGCCGCCGAGTTACGCCAACTCTTTGGCGAACGTTTCGTCTGGCTCGCCGCCAGCACCCGCGACGGCGAAGAGGCATTGCTATTGGATACACTGGCGCAGCTCGACCTAGCCGGCCTGTTGCTGGTCATCGTGCCGCGCCACCCGCAACGCTTCGACGCGGTCGCCCGGCTGATCGAGGCGCGCGGCCACACCTGCCCGCGACGCAGCCGAGGCGATGTCCCCGCGGCAAGCGACCGCGTCTATCTCGGCGACAGCATGGGCGAGATGGCGGCCTATGCCCAAGCCTGCGACCTCGCCGTCATCGGCGGCAGCCTGCTGCCCTTCGGCGGCCAGAACCCGATCGAGATCGCTGCCGCCGGCAAACCGCTCCTGCTCGGGCCGCATACCTGGAATTTCGAAACCATCAGCCATGAACTAGTGCAATGCGGTGGGGCACTGCGCGTGCAAGATGCCGCAGCGCTGGCGCAAGCAGTGCGAGAATTGTGCACCGACGCGGCCTTGCGCACGGGCATGGGCACGGCCGGCACGGCCTTCGCCCACGGCCATCGCGGCGCAACGCAGCGTATTCTGAAAATACTGAAAACGAGCCAGCAGTAAGAGTTAGTCTTTCAGCAGCCCATTAATGGCTTGCACATCCGCCTCGGCCAAACCGCCGGCCGACAGTCTGAGCTGCAAGCCCGCGATCAGGGTCTGATAACGCGCGGCCGACAATTGGCGTTCGTTGGCGTAGAGCTGTTGCTGCGCGTTGAGCACATCGACCCGGGTGCGCACGCCGACTTCCAGACCGAGTTTGCTGGAATCCAACTGCGCCTGGCTGGACACCACGGCCTGCTCCAGCGCCGCGATCTGCGCCTTGCCGGAAATCACGCCGAGATAGGCTTGGCGCGCATCAAGCACCGCCTGGCGCCGGGCGTTGTCGAGGTCGTAACGCGCCTTCGCCTGATTCGCGAGCGCCTCGCGCACCTTGGAGCTGGTCGCACCGCCTTGATAAAGCGGCAGATTGAATTCCAAACCGAGCACGGTGGATTTGACGTCGACGCCGGTCACAGTGCCGACCGCGGCATTGCGGTTGTCGCTGTAGCTGGCCGCGAGATCGAGCGTCGGGTAATGGCCTTCGCGCTGCTTGTCGGCCTCGCGCCGGGCAATCTCCAGCGCGGTCTGCGCTTGGGCAACGGAGAGTCCATTTGACTCGGCCTGCTTGACCCACGCGTCCATATCGTCCGGCTCCGGCCGTGCCACCTTGGCCTGCTCACCCAGGCGGGCCAACTGCGGCGCCGGTGCATTCAACAACTTTTCCAGGGCCCGCCGCTTCACCTCAAGGTCGTTCTGCGCCTTGAGTTCGTTCGCGTACGCCACGTCGTGGCTGGCCTGGGCGTTGTGCGCATCGACGATGGTCGCGGTGCCCACCTCGAAGCTCCGCTTGGCCTGGGCCAGTTGCTCGGCATAGGCCTGCCTCTCCGCTTGCGCGGCTGCCAGATTGTCCTCGGCCTGCAACACATCGAAATAGGCCTGGGCCACACGCAAGATCAGTTGCTGCTCGGCTAGCTTGAGCTGCTGCTCGGCCAGCATGGCCTGCAGCTTGCCTTGCTCGTAGGTTTCCAGATTTTGCATGCGGAACAAGGGCTGGGTCAGCGACAGGCCGAAACCTTGCGACTGATAATTCTTGCTACCGCTCAGATTCGAGTCGATGTCGTTCTGCCGGGTGTTCGCATTCAAGGAAACGGTGGGCAGCAGCGCGGCGCGGCCCTGCGGCAGCTTTTCCAGGCCGGCCTTGTAGGCCTCTTGCGCCGAAGCGAAGACCGGATCGTTCTGCTTGGCCAAGCGATAGATCTCGCTCAGATCGGCCGCGCCGACGGCGCCGCTGGCCAGGCCCAGCGCAAGCAACAGCCAGATACGCAACATCGATATCCCCTCAATAAGTCGCCATGGCCATATCCACCTGCGCGGCCCAGGCATCGACGCCACCGGATAGATTGATGACGTTGGCAAAGCCGTTCATCTCCAAGAGCCGGGCGATGTGGTAGCTGCGCACGCCGTGATGGCAGATCACTACGGTCTCCCGCGCCGAATCCAACTCGCCGATCCGGGCAAAGACGCTACCCATCGGGATCAACAGGGAACCCTCGATTCGACACAGGTCGAACTCCCACGGTTCCCGCACATCGAGCAGCAACGGCTTCTCCCGCTGCGAATCGTCCAACCAGGCTTTCAGCTCAAACGGCCGGATTTGCTTCATATCAGAACACGAAACGCTCGGCCTGCGCCGCATGGCGCAGCGGCTTGAGCTCGGTTTCGAACAACACCGCGTCGCGCCAGGCCGACTCGCCCACACGCGTAATCAGGTGCGCCTGCATCACCGGCGCCTCGCCGACCACGGCAAACAAGCGGCCGCCGAGTTTCAATTGCGTCTGAATCGATTCGGGCAGCACCGGCGTCGAACCGGTCAACACGATCGCATCGTAGGGTGCGCCACGCTGCCAGCCTTGTGCGCCATCGCCTTGCTCCAGGCGGGCATTGGTCAGGCCGTGCGCGGCCAGTTTCTTTTCCGCCTCGGCCTTGAATTCGGGCTCGATCTCGACGCTCACCACCTCGGCGGCCATGTTCGCCAACAGTGCGGTCAAATAAGCGCTGCCGGTACCGATCTCCAGCACCCGGTCGGTCGCTTCGAGTTGCAGGCTTTGCAGGGCACGCGCCTCCAGCTTGGGCGACCACATGATCTCGCCGTGGCCGAGCGGGATTTCCATATCGACGAAAGCCAGCGACCGATAGACGGCCGGCACGAAGTCTTCGCGCTTGACCTTGCTCAACAGATCGAGCACGCGCTGATCCAACACCTCCCAGGGGCGGATCTGTTGTTCGATCATATTGTGCCGGACGTGCTCGATATCCATGTCTGCCTCGTTTGTTTTCGTGCTCAAAAAATTGCCAAGGATGGTAGCACAGGGGCCCGCGGCCGAGACTTAGGGGATTCGCACCCGGCGGCGCATCAGCGCCTTGCGCCCCTCTTCCAGCAACAGCATGCCGGCCGCGAAAGGCAAGACATAAAGCCAGACCGACGCGGCCAACGGGGCCGCCCCGAAAATCGAATGCCCCAATGGCGTGTAGACGATGGCCAGGATCAGGCCGATCTCCGCCGCCAACCCGAGATAGATCAAGCGATTGCCGAACCAGGCCAAAGCGAACACGGACTGTCGAGGATCGCGACACAGGAAGACATTGACCACCTGCATCACGATGATCGCCGCCAAGGTCGCCGTCGTGGCTTGGAGGTAGATTGGATCATTCCAGGCTAGGACCTGGCCGTATTGCCAGCCGGCACGATCGAGTACGAAAAAAAACGCGGCCATCGCCGCCGCCGCCTCGATCAAGCCCAGAAACAGATAGGCGCGCACGATCAGGCCACGCGTCAACAAATGCTCGCCGCGTCGGCGCGGCGGCTCCCGCATCAGGCCGGGATGCGGCGGCTCGGCGCCCAGCGCCAGAGCCGGTAAGGTATCGGTACCCAGGTCGATGGCCAGGATCTGGATCACGGTCAGCGGCAGCGGAATCTTGAACAGCACGAAGGCGAGATAGGGCACCGCCTCCGCCACGTTGTGGGTAAGGATGTAGGTGAAAAACTTGCGCAGGTTTTGATAGACCGCGCGCCCCTCCTCGATGGCGGCGACGATGGTGGCAAAGTGGTCGTCGAGCAGCACCAGGTCGGCCGCCTCGCGCGCGACATCGGTGCCGCTTTGGCCCATGGCCACGCCGATGTCGGCGGCGCGCAGGGCCGGCGCGTCGTTCACCCCGTCGCCAGTGACTGCGACGATATGGCCCTTGGCCTGCAAGGCCTGGACCAGGATCAGCTTCTGGTCGGCCGACAGCCGAGCGAACACCGCCTCCGGCGCATCCAGCGCCAATTGCAACTGGGTCGGCGACAAGCGGCGCAGTTCGGCGCCGGTCATCAGCAAGGGTTGGGCCGAATCGACCAGGCCGATCTGGCGGGCCACCGCCAAGGCCGTACGCGGATGGTCGCCAGTGACCATGAACACCCGGATGCCCGCCGCCTTGCAGGTGACCATGGCCTCGGGCACGTCCGGCCGGGGCGGGTCGGCCAGGCCGACCAGGCCGGCCAGGATCAGGCCCGATTCCCAAGCCGCCTTGGCCTCGCCCGCGGCCACCTCGCGCCAGGCCAGGGCCAGCACGCGTAGACCCTGCTCGGCCAGCCTGATCTCCGCCGCAAGTAGGCGCTCACGTTCGGCCGGGGTCAACGGCACGATGCCGGCCTCGGTCTGCAGGCGGTCGCACACGGGCAGCATGGCCTCCAGCGCGCCCTTGCCATAGAGCCGCAGGCCATTCGGCGTTGCATGCAAGGTGGCCATGCGCCGGCGTTCCATCTCGAACGGCACCTCGTCGCGCCGCTCGAAACGCGGCCGCTCGGGCGCGAGGCCATCGGCCATGGCCACCAACGCCTGTTCCATCGGATCGCCGCGGAACTGCCGCTCGGCCGCCAGCCACTCCAGGCTATGGCAGTGGCCGGCGATATCCAATACGGCCGCGAATGCCTGTCGCAATAGGGGAACTAGCGCTGCCGGCACGTCTTCGCGGCCGGCCAGGTACAGGCGTTCGACCGCCATTCGGTTCTGGGTCAAGGTGCCGGTCTTGTCGGACAGGATCACCGTCGCCCCGCCCAAGGTCTCCACCGCCGGTAAATGGCGGACCAGGGCGCGGCGCCGGGCCATGCGCCGGGCCGCCATGGCCAGCGACAAGGTCACTGTGGGCAACAGGCCCTCCGGCACATTGGCGACGATGATGCCGATGGCGAAGACCAGGCTAGCCCAGAAAGGCTGGCCGATGGCCTGGCCCACTGCGAAGAAGACCGCGCCCAACAGCACAGCGAGCAGGCCGACCCAGCGCGACAGCCGGGCGATCTCCAGATGCAGCGGCGAGCGCCGCTCGCCCGTGCTTTGCGACAGCCGGGCGATGCGGCCGAATTCGGTATGGCGGCCGGTGGCGAAGGCGACGGCGAGCGCCTCGCCGGCCAATATCGAAGTACCGGCCAGCAGCACGTTCTTCGCCTCCAGCAAGCCATCGGCCGCAGACGGCTCCGCATCGCGGCCCTTGGGCAGCGACTCGCCGGTCACCGCCGCCATGTTGGCCCGCACGCCGAAGGCCGCGATCACCCGGCAATCGGCCGGCACCTCGTCGCCCTCCTTGAGCAGCACCACATCGCCCGGCACAAGCTGGCTGGCCGGCAAGCGCTGGCGCTCGCCGTCGCGCAGTACCGTCACCTCTTTCGGCAGCAAGGCCTCCAGCTTGGCCAGCACCGCCTCTGCCCGATATTCCTGCCAGAAAGAGAACAGGCCGTTGACCGCGATCACCCCGAGCACGGCCCAGCCCAGGGCCGCCATGCCCTGGCCCGGCTCGCGCCATTCCGAGAAGAAGGCCAGCGCGGCGGCCAGCCACAGGATCAGCGCGAACAGGTGGCTGAACTCCTTGGCCAATAGCCGGTACCAAGGCGGCCGGGCCAGCCGCTCCACCCGGTTCTCGCCGTACTCATGCAGGCGCTGGGCCGCCTCGCCGTGGCTTAGGCCCTCGCGCCGGCTGCGCAGGCTAGCCAGGGCCTCTTCGGCGGACAGGTGGTGGATTTTCATGGCGTCATCTTGATCCCTTAGTACACGATAGCGCAACGCGCCGGGGGCGATTCGGTGTATCCTTTCGGCCATTAAATCAAGCTGTTCGCTAGGGGTCCTGCATTGCAGGTGAGACATACCCTTTGAACCTGATCCGGGTTATGCCGGCGTAGGGAAGCGTCCTACCCAGCCCAGCATCGTCTCCCGCTTGCGGGAGCGGGCTGGGGTGAGGGCAGCACGCTCCTTACATTGCTAGAGAAAGGAGCACCATGAACGCCAACCCCCAATTCCTGGCCGCCACCGCCCACGTCGACGAGGCCGCCATCCAGCCCCTGCCCAATTCGCGCAAGGTCTATGTCGAAGGCAGCCGGCCGGACATCCGTGTACCGATGCGCGAGATCAGCCAGGCCGACACGCCGACCGCCTTCGGCGGCGAGCAAAATCCGCCGATCTATGTCTACGACTGCTCCGGCCCCTACACCGACCCGACGGCCAAGATCGACATCCGCCAGGGCCTGCCGGCCTTGCGCGCCAAATGGATCGAGGAGCGTAACGACACCGAGCTATTGGCCGGCCTGTCCAGCGAATACGGCCGCGCCCGCGAGCACGACCCCAAGCTGGCCGAACTGCGCTTCAATCTGAAGCGCCAGCCGCGCAAGGCCAAGCCGGGCATGAACGTGTCGCAGATGCACTACGCCAAGCAGGGCGTCGTCACGCCGGAGATGGAGTTCGTCGCCATCCGCGAGAACCAGCGCCGTCAGGAATACCTGGAAAACCTGCGCCAGAGCGGACCCCAGGGCGAGAAGCTGGCCAAGTTGCTCGGCCGCCAGCACCCGGGCCAGCACTTCGGCGCCAGCATCCCGGCCGAGATCACCCCCGAGTTCGTCCGCAGCGAGGTCGCCCGCGGCCGCGCCATCATCCCGGCCAACATCAACCACCCGGAAACCGAGCCGATGATCATCGGCCGTAACTTCCTGGTGAAGATCAACGCCAACATCGGCAACTCGGCGCTGGGCTCCAGTATCGCCGAGGAAGTGGACAAGATGACGTGGTCCATCCGTTGGGGCGGCGACACGGTGATGGACCTGTCGACCGGCAAGAACATCCACGAGACCCGCGAGTGGATCATCCGCAACTCGCCGGTGCCCATCGGCACCGTGCCGATCTACCAGGCCCTGGAGAAGGTGGACGGCCGCGCGGAGGAGCTGACCTGGGAGATGTTCCGCGACACCCTGATCGAGCAAGCCGAGCAGGGCGTGGACTACTTCACCATCCACGCCGGTGTCTTGCTGCGCTACGTGCCGCTCACCGCCAATCGCATGACCGGCATCGTCTCGCGCGGCGGCTCGATCATGGCCAAGTGGTGCCTCGCGCATCACAAGGAGAGCTTCCTCTACACCCACTTCGAAGAAATCTGCGAGATCATGAAGGCCTACGACGTGGCCTTCAGCCTGGGTGATGGCCTGCGCCCCGGCTCGATCTACGACGCCAACGACGAGGCCCAACTGGGCGAGTTGAAGACCCTGGGCGAGCTGACCCAAGTGGCGTGGAAGCACGATGTGCAGGTCATGATCGAAGGCCCCGGCCATGTGCCCATGCAGCTGATCAAGGAGAACATGGACAAGCAGCTGGCGTGGTGCGACGAGGCGCCGTTCTACACCTTAGGCCCGCTCACCACCGACATCGCCCCCGGCTACGACCACATCACCTCGGGCATCGGCGCCGCGATGATCGGCTGGTACGGCACCGCCATGCTCTGCTATGTGACGCCCAAGGAGCACCTGGGCCTGCCGAACAAGGCCGACGTCAAGGAAGGCATCATCACCTACAAGCTGGCCGCTCATGCGGCCGACCTAGCCAAGGGCCACCCCGGCGCCCAGATCCGCGACAATGCCCTGTCCAAGGCGCGGTTCGAATTTAGGTGGGACGACCAGTTCAACCTCGGCCTTGACCCGGACAAGGCGCGCGAATTCCACGACGAGACCCTGCCCAAGGAGTCGGCCAAGGTCGCCCACTTCTGCTCGATGTGCGGCCCGCACTTCTGCTCGATGAAGATCACCCAGGACGTGCGCGACTTCGCGGCCAAGCAGGGCATCTCGGAGACCGAGGCGCTGGAGAAGGGCATGGCGGTGAAGTCGGTGGAGTTTGTCGAACAGGGCGCCGAGGTCTACCACAAGGTCTAAAGAAAGAGGTCGGATATGCGAAAACTGCTGCTCGCTTCCTTGCTGACCGTGCTAGCCGCCAACGTGCCGGCGGCGGACGTGCTGACGCAAAAGACCGTCAGCCTGGAACTCGCCCGCGACCTCGCGCAGGCGGCGGTCGGTGCCTGCCGCGAGCGGGGCTATCAAGTCACGGCGGTGGTAGTCAACCGCGCTGGCGATACCCAGGCCTTGCTGCGCGACTCGCTCGCCTCGCGCTACACCATGCAGATCGCCCGCGAAAAGGCCGAGGCGGTCATCCTGTCCGGCGTCAACTCGTCCGACTTCAGAAAGAGCCGTGGGGACATCCGCATGGAGATGAACCACGTCAAAGGTATTTTGGTATTGGACGGCGGCGTCGCCATCCAGGCCGGCGGCTCATTCATCGGCGCCCTTGGCGTCTCCGGCGCACCTGGCGGCGACAAAGACGAGCAGTGCGCGCTAGCCGCCTTGGATAAACTGCGCGAGCGGCTGGAGTTCGCCGAGTAAACACACGCTCGGCGCGCAAGCCCCTGCCAGAAATAAAGAGGCCCTGCGTTGCAAGCAACGCAGGGCCTCGCCGACACACCGGCGCCGTTTAGGCTGTGGTATTGACCCGGCTACCGATCAGCTGCCCGACATTCAGATTGTTGCTGGTCTGAGTAGCCGCCACTTTGGCGCCATCGTCGCCGTCGCCGTCGTTCGCCCGATCACGGCCATTGGGGCGGTTCAACTCGGTGACTTCCGGCCTGGCGGCACTGGCAGCCGCCTGGCTCACGCCAGCGCTACTTCCGATCGATCCGATCGCCATCATTCTCTCCTAATTTACATCGATGATATGAAGCCTATCCTTCACCATAGGCAAACTGACCCCACGGCTATGGTTGTAGTTTCGGCAATATCCGGCAAAAAAATAATTACCATTTGGTAACCACGGGTTCGACGGCCTTGGCCGCCTTACCGCCGTGCGGCATCCGCGTTAAGATACGCGGGCAATGACGCCAGACGGTCCAGCCACCCCATCACCCGCCGCCAAACCCAGCTGGCTAAGCCGCTTACGCCGCCGCCAGGCGGCCTACCGCGACATCTGGATCGGCCGCTTCACCCTCTGGGCCGGTGCCGTCGGCATCGGCCTCTTGGCCGTGCTATTCGCCAAGCTGACCGAATGGTGCGTCGAAACCCTGCATGAACTGAACGGCGAATACCCCGGCTGGGTCTTCGTCTCCGCCCCCTTGGGCGGCGCACTGATCGTCTGGCTCACCCGCCGCGTTTTTGCCGGCGCCGAAGGCAGCGGCATCCCCCAGGTCATGGCCGAGATGGCCCAGCACGGCCACCACCATCGCCTGCCCAAACCGCTGCTGTCGCTGCGTATCGTGTTCGGCAAGATCGCGCTCGGCGCCGGCGCGATCTTCGCCGGTTTTTCCACCGGCCGCGAAGGCCCGATGGTGCAGATCGGCGCCTCGATCATGCACGCCATCGGCGAGCGCCTGCCCAAGCGGCTGCAGGTCAGCCGGCCGCACCTGCTGGCCGCCGGCGGCGCGGCCG
>JAJZTS010000067.1 GCA_021848725.1 Pseudomonadota bacterium | reverse complement strand
GGCGGTTGGCCGGAACATGCCCCTTATGACGGCATCGTTGTCACCGCCGCGGCACCGCATATCCCACAACCCTTGCTCGACCAGCTTAAGCCCGGCGCACGCTTGGTCATCCCAGTCGGCTACCCCGGCGATATCCAAGAATTGCAGCTTATTGAGAAAATGGCCGACGGCAAGCTGAATACCCGCCATGTACTGGGTGTGGCCTTCGTGCCGTTGACCGGCGGCCACGGCGCCAACTGACCCGCCCTCAATCGCGGAAGTTCTGGAACTGCAGCGGCGCCGCGGTGATCGACTTTCTCAGCAGCGCAATAGTCTCCTGCAGCACGTCCTTCTTGGCGCCGGACACGCGCACGCTCTCGCCCTGGATGCTGGCGGTGACCTTGAGCTTGCTGTCCTTGATCTCTTTGACGATCTTCTTGGCCAACTCGGTCTCGATGCCGTTCTTCACCGTAACCTGGCGCTTGACCTTGTTGCCGGAGACCTTCTCGGTCTTCTCGGCGATGTCGAGCGCGCGGATGTCGATGCCGCGCTTGACCAGCTTGCCGTTCAGCACCTCCTGCACCTGGTCCAACTTGAAGTCGTCGTCGGCAAACACCGTCAGCACGAACTCGGCCTGTTCGATGCGAGCATCGGAGCCCTTGAAATCGAAGCGGTTGGCGATTTCCTTGTTGGCCTGATCGACCGCATTGCGCAGCTCCTGCTTGTCGACCTCGGACACGATATCGAAGGAAGGCATGGCGAAGACTCCTATTTGACCGGGAGGAACACGTGGCACTCGATCGGCGCGGCCGTGCCGTCGTCGAACTCGGCCGCGGCATTGATCGCCAAGCGGGCCAAGGCCTCGGCATCCAACTCGGGCCGACCGTAGCTGGCATAGAGCGCGCCCAGCGCATAGTCGGTGCCGCTGCCGTAGGAATAGAACCGGGCGAACTCCTGCACCGTACGCATGCCCGACACGCCGAAGATGCCATAGGGATTGGCGATCAGCACGTCCATGCGCGAGGACTCCAGCGCGTCGTCCTGGCTCTCCTCGGGGCGCACGAAGTATTCGTCCTTCAATACCTTGTGCATCTGCTGCCAGGCGGTGAAGATCTCCTGCACCGTGCGCAAGGGCGTCGCCTGGCGCTCGTCCGAGACGAAATAGTCGTCGAGCACGTGCTTGAACGTCGCGTTGCCGGACACCGCGATCAAACTCTCGCCGACCCGGATCAACTTGCTGTGGTTGACGATGTAGTCGGCCGATTCCTTGCCGCTGCCCCATTTGGTCAGGGTATCGGCGGCGATGGCGATGATGCCGTTTTTCTTGACGACGGCGATGGTGGTCATATCGGGTTCCTAGTGGAATAGGCTCTTAGTTGCCGAAGTGGCAAACGTAGTCGAGCAATTCCAAGGTTTCGATGTCGAAGCTGGAATTGCCCGGCACGGCAAAGTTCTGGCCAGCGCCGTATTCCTTCCAGTCGGCATCGCCTTTCAGCCGCACGCGGCAGCGGCCGCCGTTGATCTCCATGATCTCGGGCGCGCCGGTGTTGAAAGTGAGGCTGGACGGGAAGATCACGCCGACCGATTTTTTCGTACCATCGGGAAACAGCACCGAGTGCGAGACGCACTTGCCATCGAAATAGACATTGGCCTTCTTGATCACAGCGACGTTGTCGAATTGGGACATGGTTAATTTCCTTTTCTCTTTCACCGTCAAGGACGCGAAGGTTCGCAAAGAGACTTTAGTTTGTCGATTTCTTCGCGTTACTTCGCGTCCTTAGCGGTTAACGATGTTTGCGTTTCGCCGCGATGCGCATGCGCAGGGCATTGAGTTTGATGAAGCCGCCGGCGTCGGCCTGGTTGTAGGCGCCCTGGTCGTCCTCGAAGGTGGCGATGGTCGGGTCGAACAGCGAATCGGTCTTGGAATCGCGGCCGACCACGCTGACGTTGCCCTTGTACAGCTTCACCCGCACCCAGCCGTTGACCGTGGACTGGGTGTGGTCGATCAACACCTGCAGGGCCTGGCGCTCCGGTGCCCACCAGTAGCCGTTATAGATCAGGCTGGCATAGCGTGGCATCAGGTCGTCTTTCAGGTGAGCCACTTCGCGGTCGAGGGTGACCGACTCGATGGCGCGGTGGGCGCGCAGCATGATGGTGCCACCGGGGGTCTCGTAGCAGCCGCGCGACTTCATGCCGACATAGCGGTTCTCCACCAGGTCGAGCCGGCCGATGCCGTGCTTGCCGCCCAGGCGGTTGAGTTCGGCCAGCATGGTGGCCGGCGACAGGCGCTGGCCGTTGAGCGCAACCGGGTCGCCGTGCTCGTATTCCAATTCGATGTACTCGGCCGCATCCGGCGCCTGCTCCGGCGATACGGTCCAGCGCCACATGTCCTCTTCCGGCTCGGCCGCCGGGTCTTCCAGATGGCGGCCCTCGTAGCTGATATGCAAGAGGTTGGCGTCCATGGAGTAGGGCGAGCCGCCGGCCTTGTGCTTCATCTCGACCGGAATACCGTTCTTCTCGGCATAGGCCAAGAGCTTCTCGCGCGAGAGCAGGTCCCACTCGCGCCAGGGGGCGATGATCTTGATCTCCGGGTTCAGCGCGTAGGCGCCCAGCTCGAAGCGGACCTGGTCGTTGCCCTTGCCGGTAGCGCCATGGGAGATGGCGTCCGCCCCGGTCTGTTTGGCGATCTCGATCAGGCGCTTGGCGATCAGCGGCCGGGCGATCGAAGTGCCGAGCAGGTATTCGCCTTCGTAGATGGTATTGGCGCGGAACATGGGGAAGACGAAGTCGCGCACGAACTCCTCGCGCAGGTCGTCGATGAAGATCTCCTTCACGCCGAACTTCTTGGCCTTCTCCCGCGCCGGTTCCAATTCCTCGCCCTGGCCGATGTCGGCGGTGAAGGTCACCACCTCGCATTGGTATTCGTCCTGCAGCCACTTCAGGATCACCGAGGTATCCAGGCCGCCCGAATAGGCCAGCACCACTTTTTTCACGTCGCTCATTGCCACTCCTGTTGCCCCGTCACCGGACGGGTCGATTCAAATTCATTCAAACCAATCAATGCGTTTCGCGGCTCTCGCCCTCTGCAATCACTTCGACCGCGCCGGGGAAATGGCCGATCTTCAACAAACGCATGTCGGCGTGCTGCGAAGCCTGCTCGATCTCGATGCCAACCACGCGGCCATCCTCGCTCATATTGAGCACCACGCCCTTGTGCGCCTCCCAGGCCGAGGCCGGGTTCTCGGGCGACAGCTCGATATAGAGGGAATCCATGTCTTTGAAGTAAGCGATGTTCATGAGGTCATTCCGCGTTTGCCACAATCGTCATTCCCGCGACGCGTCCGTCATTCCCGCGAAGGCGGAAATCCACTCGATCACTTGAGAGGCCGGTATTGTCTCCGGCCGGGCTTCACCCTTAACTTGGCTATGCCAAATTCACCCTAAAGGGCATAAAGGTACAAGAGTCTGCGACGAAATCGCCTGCACACAGGCGTCTATCACTTCTCCACGCGCCCGAGTAACAAATACTCTAATAAAGCCTTCTGGGTGTGCAGGCGATTTTCCGCCTCGTCCCACACCACCGACTGCGGGCCGTCGATCACCGAGGCTTCCACCTCTTCACCGCGATGGGCCGGCAGGCAGTGCATGAACACGGCGTCCTTCTTGGCCACGCGCATCATGTCGGTATCGACCTGCCAGTCGGCGAAGGCCTTCATCCGCTCGGCGTTCTCGGCCTCGAAACCCATGCTGGTCCAGACATCGGTGGTCACCAGATCGGCGTCTTTGCAGGCCTCCATCGGATCGGCGAACTCTTCGTAATGATCGGTGCCATACAAGCCGGCGCGCTCGGGCTCCACTTCGTAACCCGGCGGGGTTGAGACGTGGACATTGAAATCGAGCACCTCGGCGGCCTGCAGCCAGGTATTGCAGACATTGTTCGAATCGCCGATCCAAGCCACGGTCTTGCCGCGGATGTCGCCGCGATGCTCAAGGAAGGTGTAGATATCGGCCAAGATCTGGCACGGGTGATATTCGTTGGTCAGGCCGTTGATCACCGGCACTCGCGAGTGGGCGGCGAAGCGCTCGATGATCCCCTGCTCGAAGGTACGGATCATCACGATGTCGACCATGCGCGAGATCACCTCGGCCGCGTCCTCCACCGGCTCGCCGCGGCCCAATTGGGTATCGCGCGTGTTCAGATAGATTGCGGCACCGCCCAACTGGTGCATGCCGGCCTCGAAGCTCAAGCGGGTGCGGGTCGAGCTCTTCTCGAAGATCATCGCCAGCGTGCGGTCGCTCAGCGGGTGATAGGCCTGATAGCGCTTGAACCGGTCCTTGATCACGCGCGTCCGGGCGAACAAATGCCCCAGCTCCTCGCGCGACAAGTCTTTGAACTGCAAGAAATGCTTCACGGTGTGCTTCATCACCGACTCCATCAGGCGAGGAACGCCCGAATCAGCCCGGCCAGTTGCTCCGTCAACACCGCGGCTTGCTGCCGGGTCATGATCAGCGGCGGCAGCAGACGCACCACGGTATCGGAGGTCACGTTGATCAAGAGCTTCTGCGCCAAGGCCTGTTTGACCAGATCGCCACAGGGACGATCAAGCTCAACGCCGATCATCAAGCCCTGGCCGCGAATTTCGCGCACGCCCGCCACATCCTTCAAGCGTGCGGTCAAATCGCTGCGAATAAAGGCACCCACCTCGGCCGCATTCTCCAGCAGCCGCTCATCGGCCATGGTCTTCAAAGTGGTCAAGCCGGCGGTACAGGCCAAGGGGCCGCCGCCGAAGGTCGAACCATGCTTGCCCGGCACGAAGGTGGTCGCCGCCACACCACGGGCCAGACAGGCGCCAACCGGCACGCCTGAGCCCAGGCCCTTGGCCAGGGTCATCACATCGGGCATGACGTCGGTGTGTTGGAAGGCGAACCACTTGCCGGTACGGCCGATGCCGGTCTGAATCTCATCCAGCATCAACAGCCATTCGTTGGCATCGCAGATCGCGCGCAGCTTGGCCAGGTAATCGGCGGCCGGCACGTTGATGCCGCCCTCGCCCTGGAATGGCTCGACCAGGACCGCGACGATGTTGTTGTGATGCTCAGCCAATTTCGCCACCGCTTCGGCCTCGCCGAACGGCACCCGGACAAAGCCGGTGACCAAGGGCTCGAAGCCGGCCTGCACCTTGCGGTTGCCGGTGGCCGACAGCGTGGCCATGGTGCGGCCGTGGAAGCTCTTTTCCATCACGACGATAGCCGGGTTTTCAATACCCCGGTTATGGCCGTGCAAGCGGGCGATCTTGATCGCCGCCTCGTTGGCCTCGGCCCCGGAATTGCAAAGGAAGGCGCGCTCCAGGCCCGAAAGCGTGCAAAGCTGCTCGGCCAAGCGTTCCTGCTCCAAAATCCGGTAGATATTAGAAGTGTGAATCAGCTTGCCGGCCTGCTCGCACAATGCGGCCGCCAGCTTGGGATGACCGTGGCCTAAGCCATTCACGGCAATACCGGCGATCGCATCCAGGTATTTATCGCCCTTCTCGTCGAAAAGCCACACGCCCTCGCCACGCACGAACGCGACATCTTGCCGGGCATAGGTCTGCATCAGGAAATCGCTCATCGCTTCCCACAACCACTCTTGTAATGAAAAACATACGGCGGCTAGAAGCCGCCGTGGGAGAAAAGGGCTAACTATAAACCGATCGCCTTAATAAAAAAACCTCGGCGCTCGCTTGTCCGCAACGGCCATTTTTGGGGCATTCGGCCCGCCCTCTTTAAGCCCTGGGCTCGGGCACCAATCCTGACCTTCAGACCGGGTCTAGTTACTGAACGGAGTCATCCACAGAATCTGTGGATAACTCTGTGAACAACTTAGGTACAGCTTCGCTAAGTAGCCGTAACCAAACTGTTTCATATGTTGCGGCTACTTTTTAAGCGCTTGTCACACCCAACAAAAACAATGACTTACACAAATACCTTTGGGCGTCAGTGAGTTACGTACCATGCCCCGATTCTCGCTTGCGTAATGTGGATTAAATCGCCGTCACACCCCGCCGAAAAGGCCGCCAGATCAAGGTTTTTTATCGGACTGCCAGACAGCCCGGCCCTTTGCGGCGATAATCTTGGCATGATCCAAGCCGCATCGGATGTTCTCACCGTCACCCAGTTAAATCGCCTGGCCCGCAAGGCCATCGAGGGCCAGATCCCGCTCTGCTGGGTCTCCGGCGAGGTGTCCAACTTCACTCGCGCCCCCTCCGGCCACTGGTACTTCACCCTGAAGGACGCCCAGGCCAGCGTGCGCTGCGCCATGTTCAAAAACCGCAACCAGTTCCTCGACTGGCTGCCGCGCGAGGGCGACCACATCGAGGTGCGCGCCGTCGCTACGCTGTATGAGGCGCGCGGCGAGTTCCAACTCTCGATCGAAACCCTGCGCCGCGCCGGCCTGGGCGCCCTGTTCGAGGCCTTCAGCCGGCTCAAGGAAAAGCTGGAGGCCGAGGGCCTGTTCGACCCCGACCGCAAACGCGAACTGCCGCGCATGCCCCAGACCATCGGCATCGTCACCTCGGCCAAGGCCGCCGCGCTGCGCGACGTGCTGGCCACCTTGCGCCGGCGCTGGCCGGCTGCCTCGGTCGTGCTCTACCCCACCCTGGTCCAAGGCGCCGGCGCGGCCGAACAGATCGCCGCCGCCATCGATAAGGCGAGCGAGCGGGCCGAATGTGAAGTCCTATTGATCGTGCGCGGCGGCGGCAGCATCGAAGACCTCTGGGCCTTCAACGAGGAGATCGTCGCCCGGGCCATTGCCGCCTGCCCCATCCCCACCGTATCCGGCGTCGGCCACGAAACCGACTTCACCATCGCCGACTTCGTCGCCGACCAGCGCGCGCCGACGCCGACCGGCGCGGCGCAACTGGCTACGCCCGACCGGGTGGAACTGGCCCAGCAGCTTGACCACCTCACGCGCCGCCTGCAGTTCGGCCAGCGCCGCCGCCTGGACAACCTGGCCCAACGCGTCGACGGCCTAAGCCGGCGGCTGACGCACCCGGCCGCGCAATTGGCGAACCGGCGGCGCCAGCTCGACCACCTCGGCCACCGCCTGCGCCATACCCTGGACAGTCAGTTGCAACAGGCCCACCGGCGGCGCGATCAATTGCATGCCCGGCTGCGCGGCCTGCGGCCAGACCTCGGCAGCCTGGCGCAAAGCCTTATGTATTTGCGCCAGCGCCAACAACGTAGCCAAGCCAACCGCCTCGCCAGCTTGGCCGCCCGGCTCGACGCCCTAGGCAGCCACCTCCACCACCTCAACCCGCGGGCCGTGCTCGAACGCGGCTACAGCATCGTGCGCGATGAACAAGGCCGCATCGTGCGCGACAGCAAAGATTTGAAAATGGGGAGCGAGATCGAGGTCACCCTGGCCCAGGGGGGCGTTGGGGCACTGGTGAATCGAATCAAAGCGTAATCAATAGCTAGGCAAGATTCACTTGCGCTAGCCAATCGAAGCTTTAACCCCTCCCGCTCCCCCAACCCCTCCCGCGAAGGCGGGAATCCAGGTTTTCTATGGCGTGTGGATTCCCGCTTTCGCGGGAATAACGGTGGTCTTACTCAACCAAATGTCCGGCCAAATAAGCCAGCACCGCCTCGGCCAAATCCGGCCGTAGGCAATCGAACACCGCCGTCCCCTGCCACGACCGCAACCAGGTCAACTGGCGCTTGGCCAACTGCCGCGTCGCCGCGGCGCCGGTCTCGTACAGGCCGGCCGCGTCGATCTCGCCTTCGAGGAACTGCCAAGCTTGGCGGTAACCGACGCAACGCATCGAAGGCATGTCCACATTCAAGGCATAACGCTCGCGCAAGTGGCGCAGCTCGTCGACCAAGCCGGCATCGAGCATGGCCTTGAACCGCGCGTTGATCCGGGCATGCAGCGCCGCGCGGTCGGACGGGACCAACGCGATCTCGATCAGCCGATACGGCGGCGGCTCGGCCTTCTGCTCGGCGAACAGCGCGCTCATGGGCTGGCCGCTGAGGTAGCACACCTCCAGCGCCCGCTCGATGCGTTGCGAGTCGTTGGGCTTCAGTCGCGCCGCCGTACCCGGGTCCAACCGGGCCAATTCGGCATGCAGCGTCGGCCAGCCCAATTGCGTCGCGCGTGCCTCGATCTCCGCGCGCAGCTCGGGGTCCGCCTCGGGCAGGGCGTTCAGCCCCTCCTTCAGCGTCTTGAAATAAAGCATCGTGCCGCCGACCAAGAGCGGAATGCGGCCGTGCGCCACGATCTCGGCCATCAAGCGCAGCGCATCCTGCCGGAACCGGGCGGCCGAATAGGTTTCGGTCGGCTCGACGATGTCGAGCAGGCGGTGCGGCGCCCGCGCCAGCGTGGCGGTATCCGGCTTGGCCGTGCCGATGTCCATGCCGCGATAAACCAGGGCCGAATCGACGCTGACGATCTCGCACGGCAAGCGTTCGACCAGATGCACCGCAAGTTCGGTCTTGCCGCAGGCGGTGGGGCCCATCAAGCAGATGGCGGGTGGCAGGGCGGGGGCAGCGGGCATCGTGTCGGGCATGGCATCGAATTCAGCCGCAATGATAACCGGCCCGCCGCAGCACCCGTTGCGTGGGCCTATTTTCTTGGGCTTGCACCGCCAGCGCAGTTGGACTAGCTTTACGCCCATAAGAAATCGGGGCACGACAGAAGGCCCGTAGACTCGCGCCCATGGCGCGGATTGCACGCTCACACATCAACAGGGAGACATACCATGCGTTTAGCCCATCTTTTTTTCCGCCGATTCCGGTTTGCCCTCGCCCTCTGCCTGCCGCTCTTGTGCGCGACCCCGGTCTGGTCGGCAGACCCGATGCCAACCCCCGGCGCAACCGCGCCATCGACGCCGCCCACTGCCGCACAAACAGCCTCGCCCCCAAGCGCTACTGCGCAGACGGCCGGCAAGAACGGCACTGCAAAAGCGGAACCCGCCTGGCAAGCGCCGAAATCGTGGTTCGTCTACACCGTCGTCATCGTCGTGCTGGCCGGTTCGCTGATCGCGCTGATCCTGATCCGCGCCGCACTGGTCAATTCCAAGTGGTCGTTGAGCGACGCCTTGTCGGAGGAGGTCGAAGTGACTGCCGTCGAAACTGTGAACGGCGTCGAGAAGCCCCTGCTGGACGCCGCGCAAAAACCGCTGGCGATCACCGAGATGCGCGCCAGCACCAGCCGAGTCGTCGCGCTGATGGGCATGATCGTCATCATCATGATGTTCCTCGGCTTCGGCACCTTCGCCCTGTACGAATTCGCCGTCACCGGCAACATGCCGCAGTCCATCGACAACGTCGTCAACTACCTGCTCGCCGGGCTCACGCTGTTCGCGCCGTATGTGGTCAACAA
>JAJZTS010000014.1 GCA_021848725.1 Pseudomonadota bacterium | reverse complement strand
TGCCGCCGGGCCAACTCTGCTGCGGCTACCCGCAGACCGCCAGCGGCCGGCGCGACCAGGGCGAAGCCATCACCGCATCGAACCGCGTGCTGTTCCACCGCGTCGCCAACACCCTGAACTACCTCGACATCAAGACCGTGATCGTGTCCTGCGGCACCTGTCTCGATCAGTTGAAGGGCTACCAGTTCGACAAGATCTTCCCCGGCTGCCGCCTGCTCGACATCCACGAGTTCATGTTCGAGAAGGGGGTCAAACTGGAAGGCGTGAGCGGCACCAAATACCTATTCCACGACCCCTGCCACAGCCCGATGAAACAGCACAACCCGATCGCCACGGCCAAGACCCTGCTCGGCGCCGAGGTCAAGCTGTCCGAGCGCTGCTGCGGCGAGGCCGGCAGCTTCGCCGCCGCCCGGCCCGACATCGCGACCCAGGTCCGCTTCCGCAAGGCCGAGGAGATCCAGCGGGTCGCCGGCGAACTGCGCGGCGAGGGCGCGGCCACGGTCAAGCTGCTGACCGCCTGCCCGTCTTGCCTGCAAGGCCTGTCCCGCTATGAGGCGGAGGCCGGGATTGAGGCCGACTATCTCATTATCGAAATGGCGCGGCATCGGTTTGGGGAAGAGTGGATGCAGGGGTTTATTGAGCGGGCGAATCAGGGCGGGATTGAGCGGGTCTTGCTGTAACCCAGCCCGTCATTCCCGCGAAGGCGGGAATCCAGAACAATGAAGCTTTGTTGTCCTTAGGCACTACAGATAATGGAGAACATTTGTTAGCGTTGCGCAGTAGGCCGGGGGCGCCCGGCAGCGCGCTACTTTCTTTGCTCGTGCAAAGAAAGCTAGCCAAAGAAAGCACGCCCCACTTCGCCGGCCTTCGGCTCCCCGATCTTGAGCCAAATGATTGGGCGGCTGCGTAACTCGCCCTTCGGGCTCAAACAGTACTCGCCGAATTCCCCCAATCATTTCGCTCAAGCTCGGCGGCTCAGAGGGGATGGGCAAGTCAACAAACGCGTGAATTCCCGCAAGCGGGAATGCTCACTATCTAAGAGAGAGTGTCGGCGCGTTGCGCCGACACTCTGGGCTTTAGGTTTTGAAGTTTGCCTTTACCACCCCCCTCTGACGCCGCCGGTGACGATGGCGTCATGCAGGGAAGCCGAAGGCCGGCGAAAGCTGTCTGAGCGAAGCGAGTTCTTTCGCCGCCAGCATGACGGCAGCGGTGTCGGGGTTTCGGCGGAAGGTGGGCGGCCTTCTTTTGGTTACTTTTCTTGGCCGCGCAAGAAAAGTAACGCGCCGCCGGGCGCCCCCGGCCAATGGCATTGGCAAATTCGAAGCAGAATTAGTCAATGCCAACGCCGGACAAACTTAGAGTTGCACGAATCCAAAGATTGGGTTTCACTTCTTTTTTAGGTCACTCGTCATTGACGGTCTGAAATGCCATGAAGCAAAAGATGAAAAAACTATTTTTACTAGGAATACTGGCATTAGGCCTCTCCTCGTTATGCTTTGCCAATAACAGCAATTCGCTCCTCCTTGGGCAATACAGTACAAATTACATCCTAAAGATAGCCTGGATTCACCGCGACATAATCGACCGCACCATTACGCTTGTGTCGGTTTTGAATCAAGAAAGCCAAGCCTCACAGACCAGAGGTAATGCGCAACTGGAAACCGGTTTGATCGCTTTTATGACGCCTACTGCACGTATTGGTAGCGATGCATTTGAAGCGATTATCGAAATCCGCGCATCTTGGCTCAATGCTCAAGGCAAAATTGAAAAATTCAATGTGAACAAACGATCCATCAAACTTGAGCATGGAAAAAAACAAATTTTCTCAACTCCAGATGGCCAATATTCTCTGGAGCTAACTGCTGGAATATTGGATAACTGAACTTATCAACCACACCGGCACATGACTTGTCCCCTCTGCACCCCCTCCTCCCAAGCCATCCTCTGGCACAACAACTTCTGCCGCGTCATCCTGGTCGACGACCCCGCCTACCCCGCCTTCTGCCGCGTCATCCTCAATGCCCACATCAAGGAAATGACCGACCTGCCCGAACAAGATCGGCAACGCTTGATGTCCGTGGTATTCGCGACGGAGGCCGCGGTCAGAGAAGTCGTCCAGCCCGACAAGATCAACCTCGCCAGCCTGGGCAATATGGTGCCGCATCTGCACTGGCACGTGATCCCCCGTTTTGCCGGGGACCCGCACTTTCCCGATGCGATTTGGGCGCCGGAGAAACGGGCCGGCTCGGTAAAGGTCGGCGCCGACCTCAGGCCGCGTCTGCTTGAGGCTCTGCGTCGACGCTTGGGGCCACCGGCGGCGGGATGAGCCGCTCGTGCGGGAAGCAGGCGGCGAAGGTGCTGCCCTTGCCGACCGTGCTTTCGATGCGCAAGCGGCCCTGGTGCCGTTGGATGATGTGCTTGACGATGGCCAGGCCCAGGCCGGTGCCGCCGGACGCCCGCGAGCGGCCGCGGTCGACCCGGTAGAAACGCTCGGTCAGGCGCGGGATGTGCTGCGGCTCGATGCCTTCGCCGCTGTCGGTCACCGCGAACTCGACGCCGCCGTCCTCGCGTTCGAGCCAGCGTAGGCGGATGCGGCCGCCCGGCGGGGTATACCGCACCGCGTTACTGACCAGGTTGGTGAACGCGCTGTAGATCTCATGTTCGCTGCCCAGCAGCCAAGCCCGGCCATCGGCCTCGGCCGTGATCTCGTGCTGGCCATGGCTGAGGCCGCGCGCCTCGCCGAGCAGCCGCTCGACCAGCGACGGCACGTTCACCGGCTCGTCGCTGACTTCGCTGTCGCCTTCCAGCCGCGCCAGGGTCAGCAGGTCGTCGACCAGGCGGCGAATGCGGTCCGATTGCTCGCGCAGCAGGGCGATGTGCTGCTTGAACTGGACCGGGTCGGGCTGATCCATCTCGGCGAAGGTTTCGAGAAAACCGACGATGACGGTGACCGGCGTGCGCAGCTCGTGCGAGACGTTGGCGACGAAGTCGCGCCGCACCGCTTCCAGCCGAGTGATTTCGGTGATGTCGTGCGCGATCAACATCTTCATCTGCGGCTCGCGCGACAGCGGCACCAGCCGTAGCACCAAGGTCTTTTCCTGGGCGCCGGGCGCGGTCAGGGTCAGGGTTTGGTTGTAGTCCTCGGCCACCAGCCATTCGTTGAAACGGGAATTGCGCACCAGATAGCTGACGAACTGGCCGATGTCGCGTTCCGGCCTCAGGCCGAACATGCCCTGCGCCGCGTTGTTCAGCCACAGGATGCTGTTATGCCCGTCGAGGATGACCACGCCATCCGGCAGCGAACCGGTGGCCTGCTGCATCTGTTCGAGTTCGGCACTGACGCGATGCTCGGCATCCAAATGGCTGCGCACCAGCTTGTTCAAGCGGTAGAAGACCTCGCCCCACGAACCTTCGGCATTGGGCAGCGAGCGCCCCGGCTTGCCCAGCCAGGCATACAGGCGGGCAAGCTGATGCAGATGCAGGAACAGGCCCCAGCCCAGGCCGATGCTGAGCACCACCAAACCGCTGACCCGGCCGAGGATGGCGCCGATGAACAAGGAGAAGAAGGCCAGCAGCGCCACGAAACTCAGGGGCCGCCACCAAAAGGCAAGCATGCGCGATAACCCGGCCGGTTGCTAAAGGGAAGGAAATTCTATGTTAGTTGGCCGACAGCCGATAGCCAGCGCCGCGCACGGTCTGGATCAGTCCGTCGTGCCCGCTCGGCTCCAACGCCCCGCGCAGACGGCGGATGTGCACGTCCACGGTCCGTTCTTCGACGAAGACGTGGTCGCCCCAGACCTGGTCGAGCAATTGCGAGCGCGAATAGACCCGCTCGGGATGGGTCATGAAGAAATGCAGCAGACGGAACTCGGTCGGCCCCAGGTCGAGCGCCTGCTCGCCGCCGAACACGCGGTGGCTGACCGGGTCGAGCCTGAGGCTGGCGACCTCGACCACGTCTTCGGTCATCTGCGGCGCGCGCCGGCGCAACACGGCCTTGATCCGCGCCATCAATTCCTTCGGGCTGAACGGCTTTGTGATGTAGTCGTCGGCCCCGGTCTCCAGGCCGAGCACTTTGTCGCGCTCCTCGGCCCGAGCGGTCAACATGATGATGGGGATGTCCTTCAGCCGCTGGTCGCCGCGGATGCGCCGGGCGAAATCGACACCGGGCAGGCCGGGCAGCATCCAATCGAGCAAGATCAGGTCGGGCAGCGCGCCGCGCAGGCTGTGCATCGCCTCTTCCGAATCGTTGGCCACCAGCACGTCATGGCCCTGCTGGCCCAGATTGAATTTCAGCAGCTCTTGAATACCCGGTTCGTCTTCGACGACAAGGATGGTTGCGGACACGGCGTTCCCCCTAAAATTTGCACGTTGGGGGCATGTTATGACGCTTTCATGAACTTTTTGTGAAAAGCCGTCAGACCCGCCGGCCAAGAATGGCGCCAGCATCACGCAAATTGTCGAGCAAACCCCCACCCGCCGCCTGCCACGCCGCCTCGACTGGGCTTTGCCCGGCCGGGGCTAGCTGTTCGATGGCGGCGTGTCCCGTCAGCGCCGGGGTTTCCTCCAGCGTTTGCAGCAGGTGCGCCGCCAGCGCGTCGATCTGGACAAAACGCACCTCGAACTCGGCATTGCGGTAGGCCAACAAAAAGGTCGGCAAGGCTGGGGCGGCCTGCGGCCGATAGCGCGGGCCGATCCGGTGTACCGGGTAGTGGTAGGCCAGCACCCGCAGCACCGGGTTCAGCACGAGACAGCCGGTCAGCAGGTCGCCCCCGGCGTCGTAGCGGGGCAGTTGCTCGTCGCGCGCCGAGGTGGACAGCGCCAGTTCCACCCATTCGTAGTGGGCCAATTCGGGCAGAAACTCGGGCACGTCGTCCGGCCGCTGCCAGCCGTTTTGCAGGTACGTCAGGAATTCGTCCGGGATCTGCCGAAAGTACGGGGTATGGCAGCGATGGTCGCGGAAGAATGCCCGCGCCAGCCGGGTCCACTTGCGCTGGCCCAGGATGGCGCGGCAAACCGGGAAGCAGGCGAGCAGAAAACTCTCGATATTGTTGAACAACAGTTCGCTGTAGACCTTCATCCGCCGGGCCGGCACGCCGTTCGGCCGCGGCGTCCCTTGCGGGTCGCGAATGTGGCCGGTGAAGGCGCGTTGATAATCCTGGAATGCCATGGCGTCAGGCGGCCGCCGCGGCCTTGGCATACCCGGCCTGCAACTTGGCGATGCGTGCCACTTCGGCCGCCAACTCGGCCAGCGGCGGGATGTTGAAGTCGCGCTCGAGCAGGGTCGGCGCCAGACCGAGCAGCGCGTAGGCGGTATCGAGCAATTGCCAGACCGGTTCGATCACCGCGGCGCCATGGGTGTCGATGATCAGGTCGGGCGCCTCCTGGTAGTGGCCGGCCATGTGCATGTAGACGATGCGCTCGGCCGGCATCTGGCGCAGGAATGCGACCGGGTCGAAGCCGTGGTTCACGCTGTTGACGTAGACATTGTTGACGTCGAGGTGCAGGTCGCAATCGGCCTCGGCCAGCACGGCGTGGATGAACTCGACCTCGCTCAGCTCGGCGAGCGGAGCCGCGACATAATACGAGGCGTTCTCCACCGCGATGCGCCGCTCCAAAATATCCTGGGCGCGACGGATGCGGCCGGCGACGTAGTTGACCGCCTCCTCGGTGAAGGGGATGGGCAGCAGGTCGTAGAGATGACCGTCGTCCGAGCAATAGGACAGATGCTCGGTGTAGAGCGAAATCTGGTGACTGGCCATGAAGACCTTGATCTGCTTCAGCAGCATTTCGTCCAGCGGCGCCAGGCCGCCCAACGACAACGACAGGCCGTGGCAGACGAAGGTGTGGCGTTCGGTGAAGGCGCGCAGGTCGCGGGCATAGCTGCCGCCGAGATCGATCCAGTTCTCCGGCGCGATCTCGAAGAAATCGATGGCAGACGGCACCCCGGCCTTCAACGCGGGGATGAGTTCCCGCCTGAAGCCGAGGCCCGCTCCTTGCAGAGTCGGCTTAACCGTCATGCTTGCCGCTTCTTACTTCTTGTTGGCCGCGCACTTGCCTTCTTGGGCCTTGGCCCCGGTGCCGCAGTTGCCTTCCTTGGCCTTGGGCTTGGTGTTGCCGCACTTGCCCTCGCCGCACTTGCCTTCTTTGCCCTTGCCCATCACCTTGGTGCCGCAGTTGCCTTCCTTGGCCTTGGCCTGGCCAGCGCACTTGCCTTCCTGCGCCTTGTCGGCCGGTTTGCCGGCCTCGGCCACCATGTAGCCGCCGTTCAGGGCCTGGGCGGAAAAGACGCTGCCGGCTGCGGCCGGAGTAGCCACCATGGCGGCGGCAATGGCGGAACCGAGGGCCAGGGTCAAGGTGGTTTGCTTACGCTTCATATCGATCTCCAATGATAATGACTAAGTTGAGTGCTTCTATTCATGCGAATGGCAATGCCCACCGCCTGCGCAGCCGTCATGCCGGTGGGCCTCGATCGCCTTCTGGATCCGCTCGCGCGCATCCGGGGGCAACTCGGCGCCCGTCATCGGGCTCGGATCCGCCTCCAGTTTCCGCGCCAACCAACCGAAAAAGGCCATCTGGCGTTGATACCTTCGGCACTGCTCGCAGATCCAGAGATGCAGGCGCACGCCCCACCGCTCGGACCAGCTCAAGCGTCGGTCGCGCGACTGCGAAACCAACAAGCTGACTTCCTTGCAATTCAGCATTGCACCTCCTCTCCGCCAGCCCAATTGCGCTCGAGGCAACGCCTCAGGCTCATGCGGCCGCGGTACAGCATCGTCCACAGATTAGTCGGGGTGATCGCCATTTCCTGACAAAGTTTTTCGGTGTCGGCACCGACGACCTCGCGCAGCATGAACAGCTGGGCCAGCCGGCGCGGCATGGCCGACAGACAGGCCTCCAGCACTTGCCAGAACACCTTGTTCTCGAAAGCGCTCGCCGGATCGCCCCATTCGATCAACGCCGCCGCCCAGTGGTTGGCCTCGTCGAAGCCGGCCTCGAACTCGCCATACGGGTTTTCCATATCGACCGTGTCCAACGGTTTTCCCGGCTGTCCCGACGCACGGTGTCGACGATCTTGTGCTTGAGAATGCCGGCGAGCCAGGTGCGCTCGTTGGCCTGACCGGTGTAACCGCCTTGCGCTTGAAGCGCGGCCAACAGGCAGTCCTGTACGGCGTCCTCGGCCAGGCGCTCGTCGCGCAGATTGCTCAGGGCATAGCGAAACAGGTAGGTGCCATAACGTTCCAGCCAGAGGTCCGGCTCGAGTTGGTGTGCCCCGCTCATATTCTTCCCGCCACGCGTTCGATTTTCGCCATTGTCGATCCAGATCTGTCCGCCGGCCATGGTACAGCCGATTCAGGGCCAGGCCGCCCTTAGTCGCTGGCGGCCAAAATTCCTGACACGGGGAAACTGCAGTTATAAAAACAATGTATTGGGATAGCGTGCACCGCTCCCTTGAAATATCGGCGGACTATCCCATGTTTAAGCTAACCTGGCCGGCACTGCCGGCTTTCCCGCCAGTCCCTTAAGGAGGTAAACAAAATGGCTAACATCATCCGTCGTGACCCTTTTGCCATCGACGACCTGTTCGATGACCTGATGCGCGGCTTCCTCGTCCGTCCCATGCCGATGCCGGCCGAGGCCCGGGCCCTGGGCCAGGTCAAGGTCGACGTGAAGGAGGACGACAAGTCCTACACCGTGCATGCCGACCTGCCCGGCGTGAAGAAGGAAGACATCCACGTCAACATCGAGGGCAACAGCGTCTCGATCAGCGCCGAGGTCAGGCGCGAGACCGAGCAAAAGGAAGGCGAGAAGCTGCTGCGCAGCGAGCGCTATTACGGCAAGGTCTACCGCAGCTTCACCCTGGGCCACGACATCGACGAGGCGGCGGCCAAGGCCAAGTTCGAGAACGGCGTGCTCGACCTGACCCTGCCCAAGAAGATGGCCAGCGCGACCAAGCGGCTGACCATCGATTAAGTCAGCGTTTGTTCGTCGAGGGCGGCCCAGGCCGCCCTTTTTGTTTGTAAAATTCGCGGCATCGCCATCGGAGTCCGCCATGCCCGTATCCCAACTTTCCCCTGCCGACAAGGCCAAGGTCATCGCCGAGGCCCTGCCCTACATCCAGCGCTTCTGGGACAAGACCGTGGTCATCAAATACGGCGGCAACGCCATGACCGACCCGGTACTGAAGGCGGCCTTCGCCCGCGACGTGGTGCTGCTCAAGCTGGTCGGTCTGAACCCGGTCGTGGTCCACGGCGGCGGCCCGCAGATCGAGGAGATGCTGAAACGGGTGGGCAAGAAGGGCGAGTTCATCCAGGGCATGCGGGTGACCGACGACGAGACCATGGCCGTGGTGGAGATGGTGCTCGGCGGCCAGGTGAACAAGGAGATCGTCAACCTG
The DNA here is from genome assembly GCA_021848725.1 of Pseudomonadota bacterium. Taxonomy (GTDB): domain Bacteria; phylum Pseudomonadota; class Gammaproteobacteria; order Burkholderiales; family Thiobacillaceae; genus Sulfuritortus. The sequence goes on along the minus strand of JAJZTS010000014.1, from coordinate 34,483 downwards.
ATCAACCAGGCCGGCGGCAAGGCGGTGGGCCTGACCGGCAAGGACGGCGGCTTCATCCGGGCCAAGAAACTAATGATGGAATCGAAGGACAAGGCGGGCGATGTGATCGACATCGGCCAGGTCGGCGACATCACCGGCATCGACCCCACGCTGATCGCCTTCCTCGACTCCGGCGACTTCATCCCGGTGATCGCCCCGATCGGCGTCGGCGACGCGGGCGAGACCTACAACATCAATGCCGACGTGGTGGCCGGCAAGCTGGCGCAGGTGCTCAAGGCCGAAAAACTGGTGCTGCTGACCAACACCCCCGGCGTGTTGGATAAGGACGGCCAGCTGTTGACCGGCCTGACGCCGAAGCGAATCGACGAACTGGTGGCCGACGGCACCCTGTCAGGCGGTATGCTACCCAAGATCGGCTCGGCGCTGGACGCGGCCAAGAGCGGGGTCAAGGCCGTGCACATTATCGACGGCCGGGTCGAACACGCCCTGCTGTTGGAGATCATGACCGACCAGGGTGTCGGCACGCTGATCAAATCGAGCTAAGGCCTTAAATCGCAAAACCACTGCCGGTATCTATCATTAAAAAATAGGTAACGGCAGGAGCCCCCATGATCAATGTCCGAGTGCAGGAACTCGAGGCCATCGCTGAGATCCTCAATAAGGAACTGCGCCTGCACGAGGCATGGCGTGACCAGCTGCACCGCACGCTCATCTGCCACCTCGACCCGGCCGACGATGATTTGGCCGAAGATGCCGACCAACGTTGCGAATTCGGCAAATGGTTCTATAGCGCGCAGAATGCCGCCCTGCGGGCCCTGCCGATGTTCAAGAATATCGAGCGATTGCACCAGGACATGCATGAGCAGGCCCGGCTGCTGTGCGCCACGGTCAAGGACAATGCCGGTATCGGCCCGGACGAATACGACCCCTTTCTCAGGGCCTTGCAACAGTTCCGCGACGAACTGCATCAGATCCGTGGCCGCGTCTTTGGCACCCTGCGCAAGATCGATGCCCTGACCGGCGTCTTCTGCAGCGCCGAATTGGCGCCGGACCTGAAGCGGATCTCACTGCAGCAACACGAGCGCGGCAAACCCTGCAGCCTGCTGCGTTTGCAGTTCGATCTAGGCAACATCAATAAGAACCACGGCTGGGAGGCGGGCGATCGGGTGCTGAGCACCTGCCTGGGCCGACTCAAGGCCGCCCTGTCCGACTTGGACCGAATCTACCGCCACACCGGCGGCGACTTCATCATCTGCCTGCCGGACAAGGCGCCCAACCAGGTCGAGCGGATCAAGGACCTGCTGTTCCATACCGTCAAAGAGGCGACCGAGCATGCCCTGCTCGTCAGCTCACAGATGCTGGACGATGGCACCGGCCTGGACGATATCGATGTTTTCGCGGCAGCCGGCAACGCGTTGCCGGCTGCCGGCGGTGCCGACCCCGGAGCAGCCTCCGTGCTCACCCTCTATTACGCCATCCAGGCATTCCAGGCGGGAGCGGACATCAAGCAAGTGCTCAAGCACATGAGGCTCACGGCCTACGAGATTGCGATTTAGCGGCTGCCCGGCTTATTCCCGCGCCTCCCGTGGCGCGAGGCGCGCCTCGATGTCCAATCCCACCGCGTCGCCGCGCTCGCGATAGAGTTGCAGCAGCAGCTGCGCCGTGTCGCCCCAGCGCTGTCGCCCTGCGCTAGCGGCTGCCCGCAGGGCCGACAGATCGCCATTGGCCAGCCATGCGCGATAAGCCGCCGGCAATTCCGGAAACAACTTGCGCCGCATGCCGACCAGATTCGCCAGGTAAAAGTGGATCGCGGCCGGCTCGGCCCGTTCGATCAGGCCGGGCAAGGTCGACAGGCAATCGGCATAGAGATCGCGCACCGCGCGCACAATGATCTCGGCCCGGCTACGCATCACCGCGGCCAGCAGCAAGGGCCACTCTGGCCCCAGGGCGGCATCGGCCCGCGCCTCACCCAACTCGTGCAGGATGACCGACTCGACTTCGGTCTCGGTCATCGCCTGCAGCGCCGCCCCGATATCCCGCTCGAACGGGTAGCAAGCGATGGCGCGGCCCATGGCTTGGTTACGCTGGTTCCACTGCCATTCCTCGTAGCGCTCCCAAAGCCATCTTTTCAGTGCCTCGGTGCGGACGAAGATGGTTTCGTCCAGCATCATGCCGGGTGGCGCATCCAGATCGCGGGCATATTCGCAGGACGAGACATAGACGTCGAAGCCGTCGCGCCGTTCGTGGCGATCGAGCTGCCCCAGAAAGAAGTGCGGCTTGCACTGGCGGCCATAGCCGCCGGAATAGACCAGACCGCGCGGCGTCAACTCGCGGTTGACCGCGCGCACCTCGAACGGGTCCAGCTCGCCTTGGGGCAGGGGCAAAGGCTCATAGGCCGCCGCCTCGATATCGTCCCACAACAGTCCGCGCGCATTCATCCAGTCGCCCACCTCGGCCTTGGGCATGGCCCGATCGAGCGGGATATCGTGTTCCCAGCGATAAAGCTCGCGCATCTTGAGCAGGAAGGTGCACATCGTGAGGTCGCCGGCGAATTGGGCATCGGAGATGTGGCAGTTTTTTTGCACTGCGCTGACGACCGCGCCAAAATTCCATTCCGCTGCATTTAACCCAGCCATGGTTTAGACTCCTGCCATATCCGACAAAATCACTCGGGATTATAGCCCTTGCATTTTTACTATAGGAACCCGCATGCGTTATTGGTTGATGAAATCCGAACCCGCCGAATACAGCATCGACGATCTGGCCCGCGACGGCAGCGTGCCCTGGTTCGGCGTGCGCAATTACCAGGCCCGCAACTTCATGCGCGACCAAATGCGGGTGGGCGACGGCGTGCTGTTCTACCACTCGTCCTGCCCGGAGCCGGGCATCGCCGGCCTGGCCGAGGTGGCCACCCTGGCCTACCCGGACGCCACCCAGTTCGAGCCCAAGGCCAAGTACCATGACCCCAAGGCCACGCCGGATGCGCCACGCTGGTTCAACGTCGACGTCAAGATCAAACAGAAGACCCGGCTGATGCCCTTGAGCGAGATCCGCGATTACCCCGAGCTGGCCAATATGCGTATTCTGCAACGCGGCAATCGGCTATCGATCACCCCGGTCGACCCAGCCGAGTGGAAGTTTATTTTGAGCAAGCTGGGCAAGAAGGCGTGAGTTTTCTCGCGATTTATCTCGGTCTCGGCCTGATCGCCGGCTTCATCGCCGGCCTGCTCGGCGTCGGCGGCGGCCTGATCCTGGTGCCGGTACTATCCTGGGTCTACGCCCACCAGGGTTTTCCAGCCGAATACAACATCCACATGGCGCTGGCGACCTCACTCGCCACCATCGTCCTCACCTCGATCGCCAGCCTGCGCGCCCACCACCGGCATGGCGCGGTGCGCTGGCAGGCGGTGCGCCGCATCGCGCCGGGTATCGTGCTCGGCACCCTGGCCGGTGCGGTCGCCGCAGCCGGGTTGCCCGATTTCGGCCTGCGCCTCTTCTTCACCGTTTTCTTGTTCTACGCTGCGAGCCAAATGCTGTTCGGCTTGGCTCCGGCCGCCCGCTCGCGCGGACTTAACAACGGCTCCGCCGATGTTAGCCTTCACCGAAACTCCGTTTTCAAGCCCCAGGCCCACCGGCAATTGCCGAGCTGGCCGGGCATGACCGCCGTTGGCGTGGTGATCGGACTGATTTCCAGTTGGGTCGGCATCGGCGGCGGCACCCTGTCGGTGCCTTTCCTATCTTGGTGCAATGTGCGCTTCCAAGAGGCCATCGGTACCTCCGCCGCGATTGGCTTTCCGATCGCCGTATCCGGCGCCCTCGGTTATGCCCTGTCCGGCCAGACCGCCGACAATCTGCCGGCGTGGAGCTTGGGCTTCGTCTATCTGCCGGCCCTGGCCGCCGTCGCGGCAACCAGCATGCTCAGCGCCCCTTGGGGTGCCCGCCTGACCCACCGCCTGCCGGTGGCGCGCCTGAAGAAGATCTTTGCCGGCCTGCTTTATATCCTGGCGCTGCGCATGACCTATAGTTTGTTTTGACCGTCAGCCACAGAGAGCCTCTTTAATGAAAAAACCGCTTGCCATCCTGGCCCTGTTGTTCGCCACCACGACCGCTTTCGCCTCGGATTTCGCTAGAGAGAAACGCTGGGCCGACGAGATCCTGCCTGCCATCCTGGTCGGCGAGCCGATCTATCTGGAACAGGCGGACAAACACCGGTTCCTCACACTTTTTACCGAAGCGGTCCAGCCCAAGGCGGCCGTAATCATCGCCCACGGCATGGGCGTGCATCCGGATCATGGCCTGATCGGCACGCTGCGCCAGCAGCTGCCCGAGGCCGGCTATACGACGCTGTCGGTGCAAATGCCCATTCTCAAGGCCGAGGCCAAGCCCGGCGATTATCCGGCCACCTTCGACGAAGCCGCCGGACGGCTGGAAAAGGCGGCCGCTTTCTTGCAAGCGAAGGGCTACCGCAAGATCGCGCTGGTCTCGCACAGCATGGGCTGCCCGATGAGCTACCGCTATCTCAAGAGCCGGCCCGATGCCCCGATCGCCATGTGGGTCGCGATCGGCAACTCGGCCGTCAATGACACCCACCAGTTGAAGATGCCCATCCTCGATCTTTACGGCGCGCACGACCTACCGGCCGTGCTCGACAATGCGCCCAAGCGCGCGGCCTTGCTCAAGGGCCGTCCCGCTTCGCAGCAACAACAGATACCGGGGGCGAATCACTTCTTCGAGGGCAAGGATGCGGCCCTGCTCGAGGCGGTGCGCGGCTACCTCGACAAGACCCTATGAGAACGGCGGCGCCGTTCAGTGCGCCGGGATCGCATCCTTATTAACCGCATAGGGCCGCGCCTCTTCCGAATCCACAATATTGCGCTTGACCAGATCGACCAGGCACTGATCCAGGGTCTGCATGCCGACTGCTTGCCCGGTCTGGATCGAGGAATACATTTGCGCGATCTTGTTCTCGCGGATCAGGTTGCGGATGGCCGGGGTGCCGATCATGATCTCGTGCGCCGCCACCCGGCCGCTGCCGTCCTTCTTCTTCATCAGGCTCTGCGAGATCACCGCCTTGAGCGATTCCGACAGCATGGCGCGGACCATGTCCTTTTCCGCCGCCGGGAACACATCGACGATCCGGTCCACGGTCTTGGCCGCGGAACTGGTGTGCAGGGTGCCGAACACCAGGTGACCGGTCTCGGCCGCGGTCAAGGCCAAGCGGATAGTCTCCAGGTCGCGCATCTCGCCGACCAGGATCACGTCCGGGTCTTCACGCAGGGCGGAGCGTAAGGCTTCGTCGAAACCCAGGGTATGCGGCCCGACCTCGCGCTGGTTGATCAGGCACTTCTTGCTCTGGTGGACGAACTCGATCGGGTCCTCGATGGTCAGGATGTGGCCGAACATATTGTCGTTGATGTAGTCGACCATGCCGGCCAGCGTGGTCGACTTGCCCGAGCCGGTCGGCCCGGTCACCAGCACGATGCCGCGCGGCTGGTTGGAGATCTCTTTGAAGATGGCCGGCGCACCCAATTCTTCGAGCGTAAGCACCTTGGACGGAATGGTTCGGAATACGGCGCCGGCACCGCGATGCTGGTTGAAGGCGTTGACCCGAAAACGGGCGACGTTGGGCAGCTCGAACGAGAAATCGGTCTCCAGATGCTCTTCATAGGCCTTGCGCTGCCCGTCGTTCATGATGTCGTAGATCATCGCCCGCACTTCGTTGTTGTCCATGGCCGGCAGGTTGATGCGGCGGATATCGCCATGCACGCGAATCATCGGCGGCAAGCCCGAGGAGAGATGCAGGTCGGAGGCCTTGTTCTTGACTACGAAAGTCAGCAGATCGCTGATATCCATTACAATCTCCCCATTTATCGCGGTTTCCAGAGGGTTCGCGGGCATTATGGGTGCAATCGCAGAGGCCTTGCAAGACATCCACCGACGCATCGACGACGCCCTCGCCGCCGCCGGCCGGCCGGCCACCGCGACCCGTCTGCTCGCCGTCAGCAAGACCTTTCCGGCCGAGGCAATTCGCGCGGCGCACACTGCGGGGCAAACCGCCTTCGGCGAATCCTATGTCCAAGAGGCGCTGGCCAAGATCGCGCAGCTGGCCGAGCACGAACTCGAATGGCATTTCATCGGCCCGATCCAGAGCAACAAGACCCGACCCATCGCCGAACACTTCGCCTGGGTGCACAGTGTCGACCGGTTCAAGATCGCCGAGCGTTTATCGGCGGCACGGCCGGCCGAGCTACCGCCGCTCAATGTCTGCCTCCAAGTCAACATCGGTGGCGAGGCCAGCAAGGGCGGCGCGATGCCGGCCGAGGCCATCGCCCTCGCCGCCCGGATCGCCGCACTGCCCGGTCTGAAACTGCGCGGCTTCATGACCATTCCGCGCCCGACTGAGGATACCCAGGCGCAACGCGCTCAATTCCGGCAGCTGCGTGTCTTGTTCGAACAGGCCAGGGCCGCCGGCCTAGCCATCGATACCTTGTCCATGGGCATGTCCGACGACCTGGAGGCAGCTATCATGGAGGGCGCGACCATCGTGCGCGTGGGTAGCGCGATCTTCGGCGCGCGCAGCAAAACGACAACAGAAGGACAGCCATGAAACTCGCATTCATCGGCGGCGGCAACATGGCCGCCGCATTGATCGGCGGCATGCTCAAGCAGGGCTTCGCCGCCGCCGACATCACGGTCGCCGAACTCGACCCGGAACGGTGTGCCTGGCTCAGGCAGCAGTTCGGCGTCAAAGCCTGCGAAGGCATCGCCGACTTCGCCACGCTCGACGCCATCGTGCTGGCGGTAAAACCGCAACAGCTACGCGAGGTATTGCACGGCTTGCCTAAGCTGCGGCTGGACCAGCTGGTACTATCGATCGCAGCAGGCATTCGGGCCAAGGACATCGCCCGCTGGCTGGGCGGCCACCCAACCGTGGTGCGGGCGATGCCCAACACCCCATCCTTGATCGGCGCCGGCATCACCGGCCTGTATGCCACGCCCAACGTCAGCGAGACACAACGTGGGCAGACGCAACAGATTATGGAAGCGGTCGGCACCGCGGTCTGGGTGGACACGGAGCAGCAGATCGACGCGGTCACCGCCATCTCCGGCAGCGGCCCGGCCTATGTCTTCTATTTTATCGAGGCCCTGGAAGAAGCCGCCATCGAGTTGGGCCTGCCGCCGCTGGCGGCGCGCCGCCTGGTTCTGCACACCTTCCACGGCGCGGCGCGGCTGGCAATGAGCGAAACCGTCAGCCCGGCCGAGTTGCGCATGCGCGTGACCTCCAAGGGTGGCACCACCGAGCGCGGCCTACTCGCGCTCGATCAGGCCAACGTTCGCCAAGCCATCATGCGTGCCGCCGAGGCCGCCGCCGCCCGCGCCCATGAAATGGGCGAGCTGTTCGGGGAGGATGCGTGATGGTGGTCGATGCCTTGCAATTCCTATTGCGCGTACTGCTCGGTCTGGCTGCTTCGGCCTTCTGGTTGCGGTTTTACATGCAATGGGCACGGGTGCCCTTCCACAACCCCTTCGCGCAATTCATCGTCAAGGTCACCGATTTCGCGGTGCGGCCGGTACGCCGCGTCATTCCCGGCCTGTTCGGCCTCGACTGGGCCAGCCTGCTGTTGTGCTATCTCGCCGAGCTGCTCGTCACCCTGGGCAGCCTTTGGCTGGTCAGTTACCCCTTTGCCGCAGCCGGCTGGGCCGTGGTGCCCGGCTTTTTGCTACACGCGCTAGCGATGCTACTGCAACTGGCGCTGTATATCTTGATGGGGCTGATCTTTCTGCAGGCCATCTTGAGTTGGGTCAATCCGTTCTCGCCGCTGGCGCCGGTGTTCTATGCCCTGGCCCGGCCGGTATTAGCCCCGCTACAGCGGCGGATCCCCAATATCGCCGGCATCGACATCAGCCCCATCGCGGCCTTTATCGTGATCCAGCTCGTGCTGATCACCGTGGTGACCGGCCTCGAGCGCTATGCCTCGGGCCTGATATGGTGACGGTCATGCCGCTTCGCGACATGACCGCCCTCTCCCCAACCCTCTCCCGCTTGCGGGAGAGGGAGCAACTGTATGCTCGGCGCGCCAAGTGATACCCGTCTGGCTACGGCCCGGCAGCCAGGGCGGCAGCGAGTTGACCTTGCACATTCAGCCCGGCGCCTCGAAAACCGAGCTGGCCGGCCTGCACGGCGACGCCCTCAAGCTGCGCATCCAGGCGCCGCCGGTCGAAGGCGCGGCCAACGCGGCGGTGCTCGCCTTTATTGCGGCACATCTCGGCCTCGCCAAGCGCGAGGTCAAATTGCTGCGCGGCGACACGGCACGGCGCAAGACCGTTTGGGTGCCCCTAACGGTAGAAGAAGTCACAAAAAAGTTTTAGGCTGATTTATGCGCGACGAAAATCCCGCCCTCTCCGCCAAACACGTCTCCGTTCTGCGCAGGGTCTGCCCGGCGTGCGGCGGCCCGGCCACGGCGGAGGCACGGTTACCGATCTCGGCCGGCGTCCGCCCACCGGAGATCGACATCAACCAGCCGGATAAAGTCGGCGCCCAGTTGAGCGTGGGCCAGTTGCTCGCGCTGGTCGAGGTGATCCCCTACAAGCAATTCCGCTGCCAGAAGTGCGCCTACGAATTCAAGCTGGCCAGCCAAGTGGCCAAGTCCTTGCTGATCGGCCTGCTCGGTTCGATGCAACCGGTTGCGCCCGCGCCGAAGAAGACGCCGGCCAAGCCTAAGCCGGCGGCCAAGAAGACCCCCGGCAAGACGAGCAAGGCCAACCCGAGCAAACCGGCCGACGACGGCTGGGAACCGCTGTCGATCGACCCCGCCTGACAGGCGGCGAACGCTTACAACAGCACGACGTCGTACTGTTCCTGGCTGAACAGGCTCTCCACCTGCATCGAGATCGGCTTGGCGATGAAATCGGACAATTGCGCCAAGCTCTGCGATTCTTCTTCCAGGAAGAGATCAATCACCGGTTGTGCCGCCATGATGCGGAACTCGCGCGCATCGAACTGGCGCGCCTCGCGCAGGATGGCGCGCAGGATCTCATGGCAGACCGTCTGCGCGGTCTTGATCTGGCCGCGGCCCTGGCAAGTCGGGCAGGATTCGCACAACACCCGGGCCAGGCTCTCGCGCGTGCGCTTGCGCGTCATCTCGACCAGGCCGAGCGAGGTGAAACCGTTGATGGTCATGCGCGTGCGGTCGCGCGCCAATGCCTTGTTCAGTTCATTGAGCACCGCCTCTTTATGCTCGGTGCTCTCCATATCGATGAAGTCGAGGATGATGATGCCGCCCAGGTTGCGCAGGCGCAGTTGCCGCGCGATCGCCTGGGCCGCCTCCAGATTGGTCTTGAAGATGGTCTCGTCGAAGGTGCGGCCGCCGGTGAAACCGCCGGTGTTCACGTCGATCGTGGTCAAGGCCTCGGTCTGGTCGATGATCAGATAGCCACCCGATTTCAAATCGACCCGCCGGGACAAGGCACGTTCGATCTCTTCCTCGATGCCATATAGGTCGAACAGGGGCCGCTCGGCGGCGTAGTGGCTGATCTTGTCGGCCACATTGCGCACGAACTCACTGGCGAAGCCATGCAGCTTTTGAAAGGTCTCGCGCGAGTCGACCAGGATGCGCGAGGTATCGGTGGTCGCGATGTCGCGTAGCACGCGATGCGCCAGATCGAGTTCGTGATACAGCCTGAGCGGGGCCGGAGAATTCTCGGCGCGGGCCTGGATCGCGTCCCACAGGGTATGCAGGTATTCGACGTCGGCGGCCAATTCCTGGTCTTCCGCCATATTGGCGACGGTGCGGATGATGAAACCGCCGTGCTCGTCTTCCGGCAGCACTTGTTGCAACCGGCTGCGCAGCATTTCGCGCTCGGCTTCGTCCTCGATTTTTTGCGAAATGCCGATCCGCGTTTCGTGCGGCAGATAAACGAGAAAGCGGCCAGCCATGCTGATCTGGGTCGACAACCGCGCGCCCTTGGCACCGATCGGGTCCTTGATCACCTGCACGATCAGGCTTTGGCCCTCATGCAGTACCCGCTCGATCGGCCGCAAGATCCCGTCGCTATCGCGCGCCTGCCCGATGTCGGCCACATGCAGAAAGGCCGCCCGGTCCATGCCGATATCGACAAAGGCCGACTGCATGCCGGGCAGCACGCGACTGATCTTGCCCAGGTAGATATTGCCGACCACGCCGCGCTGCCCTTCGCGTTCGATGTGCAGCTCCTGCACGGCGCCCAAGTAGATCACCGCCACCCGCGTCTCTTGCGGGGTGACGTTAATGAGGATGTCTTCGCTCATGTTCTCGTTTCGCAGTATCCAATCGGCGGCCGGCGCCACAACCGGCCGCCGATTGAACGCTACAGAAACGCTACAGAACGGAAATGCCCACCTCGCCCAGCAAAGTCGCCGTTTCGAACAAGGGCAGGCCCATGATGCCTGAGTAACTACCGGTCATGTGCTCGATGAACACAGCGGCCCGGCCCTGGATGCCATAGCCGCCGGCCTTATCCATCGGCTCGCGACTCTCGACATAGGCCGCAATCTCTTCTTCGCTCAGCGCGCGAAAGCGCACCGAACTGGTCGACAGCGCCACCCGTATCTGGCCCTCCCAAGCCAGGGCCACGCCGGAATACACCTTATGGGTCTTGCCGGAATAGCCACGCAACCACGCGATCGCCTGCTCGGCCGAAGCGGGCTTACCCAGAATCATGCCATCCACCGCCACCGCGGTGTCGGCCGCCAGGATCGGCATCTGCGGCAAGCGCCGGCCGGCCACCGCCATCACGCCGGCCTCGGCCTTCATCCGCGCGACGCGCACGACATAATCGACTGCCTTCTCGCTGTTGATCGGCGACTCGTCGACATCGGCCCGGCCGCCTTGCTGGCGTAGCGGTAGCACCATGGCATCGACGCCGATCTGGCGCAGCAGTTCGAGCCGGCGCGGGCTCTGGGAGGCAAGGTAGACGCGCTTCTGCATGCGCCGATTATGACATTCGAGCGCGGGCCGTGGCGAGCCGACTATTCACGGTGGTAAGGGTGGCCACGCAACAGGCTGCTCGCCCGATACAGTTGCTCGGTCAAAACCACGCGGGCTAGGCCATGCGGCAGGGTCAGCCGCGATAGGGCCAGTTTCGCCTCGGCGCGCGCCAGCAGGTCTTCGGCCAGGCCGTCGGCGCCGCCGATCAAGAAGGCCACATCGCGCCCGTCGTGCAGCCAGCCGTCGAGCAGCCCCGCCAGGCCCTTGCTGTCCGGCTCGCGGCCATGCTCGTCGAGCGCGATCAGGCGCGCGTCCTTCGGCACCCGGGCCAACATCCGCTCGGCCTCGGCCGCCTTGATCTTCTCGGCCAGCGGACCGCCATAGCGGTCCGGGCGCTTCTCGGGCTTGACCTCGCACAGCTCGATCCGCGCCTCGCGCGGCATCCGCTTGATGTATTCGGCGCAGGCCGCATCCACCCAAGCCGGCATCTTGTCGCCCACGGCGATGATAATCAGCCTCACTGTCGATCTCCTGTCACAGCCTGCCACTATAACGGCGCGACTGGCCCGCCGCGCAATAAAAAAGGGCGCCCAGAGGGCGCCCAAATCCTTGCGGAGGAGAGTCGTTGAAGAAAACTTAGATGTTGTAAGCCCGCTCGCCGTGCGAGGTGGTGTCCAAGCCCTCGCGTTCCTGTTCCTCAGGCACGCGCAGACCGATGGTCAGATCCACGAGCTTGTAGCAGATATAGGCCACCACACCGGACCAGACAATGGCCGTGCCGACGGCCTGGGCCTGGATCCAGAGCTGGGAGGTGATGGCGGTATCGACCACCGTGTTGTTGACATAGTCGATGATGCCCGTGCCGCCCAGGGACCAGGTGTTGAACACGCCGGTCAGCAACGCGCCGAGGATGCCGCCGATGCCGTGCACGCCGAACACATCCAGCGCATCGTCGGCCCCGAGCAGCTTTTTCAGCCCGCTCACGCCCCAGAAGCAAACCACGCCAGCCAACGCGCCGATGACCAGGCCGCCGCCCACGCCCACCCAGCCGCAGGCCGGGGTGATCGCGACGAGACCCGCCACGGCACCGGAGGCCGCACCCAACATGGAGGGCTTGCCCTTGAGCAGCCACTCGGCGAGGACCCAGGTCAGCGTTGCGGCAGCGGTCGCGTTCAGGGTGTTGATGAAGGCCAGGGTCGCGGTCGCGCCGGCTTCCAGAGCGGAACCCGCGTTGAAGCCGAACCAGCCCACCCACAAGAGCGAGGCGCCGATCATGGTCATGGTCAGGCTATGCGGCGTGAAGGCCTCCTTGCCGTAACCGACCCGCTTGCCGACCACATAGGCCCCCACCAGACCGGCGATACCGGCGTTGATGTGGACCACGGTGCCGCCCGCGAAATCCAAGGCGCCCTTCTGGAACAACCAGCCCGAGGCGGCCACCGCGGCCTCGGCGGCCTTGGCGTCGGTGAACGCATCCGGGCCGGGCCAGAACCAGACCATGTGCGCCATCGGCAGGTACGCGAAGGTGAACCACAGCGCCGAGAACAACAGCACCGCGGAGAACTTCATGCGCTCGGCGAAGGCACCGACGACCAGGGCCACGGTGATGGCCGCGAAGGTCGCCTGGAAGGCCACGAAGACGAACTCGGGAATGACCACGCCTTTACTGAAGGTCGCGGCGTTGGCCACGGCGCCCGTCTGCGGATCGAAGATGCCCTTGAGGAACAAGCGGTCGAAGCTGCCGAAGAAGGCATTGCCCTGCGTGAAGGCGATCGAGTAGCCATAGATCGCCCACAACACGGTGACCAGCGCGAAGATCGAGAACACCTGCATCAAGATCGACAGCATGTTCTTGCTGCGCACCAAACCGCCATAGAACAAGGCCAGACCCGGGATGGACATCATGATCACCAGCAAAGTGGCAACCAACATCCAGGAGACATCGCCTTTGTTCGGCACCGGGGCCGGCGCGGCCGTGGCGGCAGGCGCGGGGGCAGCCGCTTCGGGGGCCGCGGCGGCAGGCGCCGGGGCCGCTTCGGCGGTTGCGGCCGGCGCCGGGGCCGGCGTCGGATCTTCGGCCAGAGCCATGCCGGACCAGCCCAGCAGACCCACCACACTCAATACAGCTAACAAACGTCGCATGCTCGCCTCCTTTAGATCGCAGCGTCGCCGGACTCGCCGGTACGAATGCGCACGACCTGCTCCAGGTCGGATACGAAGATCTTGCCGTCGCCGATCTTGCCGGTTTGGGCCGCCTTCATGATCGCCTCGATGACTTGATCGAGAATATCGGCCTTGATGGCCACCTCAATCTTCACCTTGGGCAGAAAATCCACCACGTATTCCGCACCGCGGTAGAGTTCGGTGTGCCCCTTCTGCCGGCCGAAGCCCTTGACCTCGGTCACGGTAACGCCGGTCACCCCGATGGCCGACAAGGCTTCACGCACCTCGTCGAGCTTGAAGGGTTTAATGATGGCGGTGACTAACTTCATAACAGTCTCCTAAATAAACAGCCCGTTTCCTTGCTGCCTGCCGGTAAGCAAAAACAGCAAGCGGTATCAGACTCGGTTAGAAGGCCTTGGTGAAAGACAGCGCCAGCCGTCCGTCAGCCACCTTCTTGCCACCCCAGGTATAGGCCGCGGTATTGGCATCGGTGTCGGTGTATGCCAAGCCGACCGTACCGAAACCGACATCCTTGGACAGACCCAGCTTCCAGTCCGTATAGGAGGCACGATTGATATCGTCATGCTTGACCGACTGGTGGCCGATATGGGCCAGCACGCCCCAACCGCTGCCCAGGTCATAGTTGATTGCCGCCTCGATGTAATCGGTACCGCGGGTCTTGGCATTGGCCGCGCCGGTCCAGCCGACGAAGTAGTCGGAAACGACATAGCTGTACTTGAGGGACAAAATCTTCCAGCTCAGGCCGGCATAGGCCTCGGTGGTGTCCGGCGTGGCGATGCCCGCAACCGAATTGCCCGGATACTCGTAATGGATCACACCCACGTCATAACCCACGTCGGCCGGGAGCGAACCACGATAGCCGCCATACAGATCCCATTCCAGGCTGTTGTTGGTCTTGTAGCCGCCGGTGTTGACCCAGCTCACGTTGGACAACCAAGTGCCCACGTACAGACCGCTGGCATGCGTGTAATCGAAGCCACCTTGAATCGCCGGCTCGTGCTGGCTTTGGGAGACCCCGCGGAAGATGTAATCGGTCGTCACCCCAATATTGCCGGTCAGCGGGCTACCATCAGCCGCAGCCAGGCCAGGCACACTAACCATGCCCGCAAGGGCCAGGGAGGCGTACAGTTTTTTCATTACTTTCTCCTCTAAATTGCGAATGGAAGTGCAACAGCGCACGCAAAACTACTAGCATTAGCCATGCCAACACAATTAATCCATGTATATCAATACGATATAGGACATCCGCCGCCGTGCGCCACAAGACCGCCCCGCAATGGGGCGATCCTTGCCAGGCGGCGCATCATTCTGGTGCAAAAGGCGGCGCCGCTTTTTGCTAGACTGCGGCCACCGTCCAAGGAGTCTCCATGATTGCCAACAAACTGCTTGATGAGATCAACGCCCGCATCTCGCAAGTCATCGCGGCCGGCCCCGCCAAGGATGTCGAGAAAAATCTGCGCGCCACGCTGACCGGCCTGTTGTCCAAGCTGGATCTGGTCACCCGCGAGGAATTCGAAGTGCAGGCCCATGTCTTGGCCCGCACGCGCGAGCGGCTTGCGCAGTTGGAACAGCGCGTGGCACAACTGGAGCAAACCCAGGCGCCGGACAGCGACACGCCGTGAAGCTGCACCTCGGCAGCCTGGTGCTGGCTGTTGGCCTGGCAGGTTGTGCGAACAACCCGATGACCGGGCGTTCGCAGTTGATTTTGCTGTCCGAATCGCAGGTCATCGCCGAATCGGCCCAGGCCTATCGGCAAGAACTGGCGCCGTGGTCCAAGCAAGGCAAGATCGACAACGACCACGCGCTCAAGGCCCGCATCGACGAGATAACGAGTCGCTTGATCGCCCAGGCCATCCGCTACCGACCCGACACCGCGCAATGGGCCTGGCAGGTCGCGGTCATCGACGACCCGAAGACGCTCAATGCGTTTTGCCTACCGGGCGGACGCATGGCCATCTATAGCGGCCTGACGGAAAAACTCCACGCCAGCGACGACGAATTGGCGCAAGTCATGGGCCATGAAATCGCCCATGCGCTGGCCAATCACGGCGCCGAGAAGATGTCGATCGGCTTGGCCGCCAACGTGCTGACCGGTTTGATCGGTGTCGCCTCGGGCGACAACGGCCGGCGCAATCAGCAAGTCGGCGAACTCGCCGCGCTGTTGGCCTGGCAGTTACCCAACAGCCGCGAGGCGGAAACCGAGGCCGACAAGATCGGCATCGAACTCGCCGCGCGTGCCGGCTACGACCCCAAGGCCGCCCCCGCCCTGTGGCAAAAGATGTTGGCCGCGGAAGGCGGCGGCCGTTTCGATTGGCTATCCACCCACCCCGCCTCGGAGAAACGCATGGCCTATCTGGCCGCGCTCGCCCCGCAGATGGCGCCGCTCTATCTCGAAGCCACGCGGCATCCGCCCATACGCTTCGCCCTGGCCGATGCCGAATCGAAGGCGACGGGAAAACCCGTGCCGGAAACCGCGCCGGCGCGCTTCGACCGGTTCAAACGGGGCGAGCTGTTCCTGGACTGCACACAATGCGGGCCCAAGTTCGACGCCCATGCGGCGCAGCTGGCCCAGCTTTATCGAACGCGCGACTGGCAAGCCTTGGCCACCCTGGTCGGCGAGATCGGCCATCCCCGCGACATCGCTTGGTATTATCTAGGCGTAGCGGCGGAGGGTTTGGGCTGGCCCGCTGCGGCGCGCCATTACTATGAACTGGCCGTGCAACTCGCACAAAACCCCGATAGTGCCTGCCATACGCCGGCCGGAGACCAGTGCGGCGGCGTGCAACTGCCCGAGCAAGCCCTGGCCAGGTTGGCCAAATTGCGGCAACGCTGATGCGAGAACCGCCCACCGCCGACCGCTCGCCCTTTTGGCCGAGCTATAGTTCGATGGGGACGGCTCCAACGTAAGCCCAATAGAGGAAGAGGAGAGACTGTGGCGTCAAAACGCGGATTGGGCGTCAAGCTCGTCGGCTATGTCGCAGCCGGGGTCGTGCTGACCTCCACCGCGATCGGTATCGGCCGCGTGCATACCGAGCACGCCCATTTGAGCGAATTGCTGCGGCAGTCCGGCCAAAGCATCGCTAATACCGCCGCCGCCGGCGCGGCCAGCCTGGTCGCCGGCTACGATTACGGCAACCTGGAAATCCTGGCCAACAACGTCGCGCAACAGGCCGGCGTGGTTCATGTCGTCATCCGCAATGCCTCGGGCCGGATCGTGACCCAGATGGAAAAACGGACCGATGTGCCCTTTCATCACTTTCAAGCGGCCATCGTCTTCGACAAAAAGAACATCGGCGAGGTCGGCGTCGACCTGTCGAGCGAGGCCGAGGACGAAGCCGTCACCGCCCTGTATCTGCGTATCTTCATCGAGCAGCTCATCTTCGCCGGCATCCTCGGGCTGATCCTATTCGTCATCACCTCGCGCGGCATCGTCGCCCCCATCTACAAACTGACCGAGACCATGGAAACCGCCACGGCGAAGGGGGCCCCCTATGTCGCCGAGGCGCTGCCCGTGAACAGCGACGATGAAATCGGTCGCCTCATCACCGTATTCAACAAACTCAACCGCGCCCTCGCCGATTACTACGCCCAATTGCAAGGCAAAGTGCAGGCCGCCGACCAAGCCTTGAAAGATAAGAACATCGAACTGGTCGCGCGCACCGAGGAGCTGGAGCACACCCTCGAACTACTCGGCTCGATGGCGACCACCGACTGGCTGACCAAGCTGCCCAACCGGCGCCAGTTCGACGAAACCTTCGACCGCCTGGCGCACCAGGCGGAGCGCTTCGGCGAACCGCTGACCTTGGTGTTGTTCGACATCGATCACTTCAAACACATCAACGACAACTATGGCCATGCCGCAGGCGACGAGGTGCTGCATCAAATCGGCAATCTGATCCAAGACATCGTACGCAAGGCCGACCTGCCGGCCCGGCTGGGCGGCGACGAATTCGCCGCCCTCCTGTACCACACCGAGGAGCCGCAAGCGGAGGTCTTCATGCGCCAGCTCATCGACAAGATCAAGGACCACGCCTTCAACTACAACGGCGCCAGGATACCTGTCACGATCAGCGCCGGCGCCGCCGAATACGGTGGCGCCAACACCTCGCCGCAGGCACTTTATTTCGCGGCCGACCGCGCCTTGTACACGGCGAAACGCTGCGGTCGCGATCAATACGCGCTGTATTCCGCGCTCACCGATTCGAAGGAAGCGCTATGACCCGCCCACTCGCTGCCATGCTCCTCGGTTTTTTGCTCTTCGCGCGGGCCGCCGGCACGACCGCGGCGACGGCGGAAAGCGTCACCCTCGGCTCGGTCGCGATGGACATCCCGGTCGAAATGATCAAGCGCATGAGCGCGTTATCCAATTATTTGTCCTTGCAGACCGGTCTCAACGTGCGTTTCCGGCCCTCGCCCAATCTGGGCTCGGCGGTCGACGACATGGGGGCCGGCCATACCCAAATCGCCTACCTGACGCCGGTGGCCTACATCGAGGCGCATAAGAAATATGGCGCCGTACCGCTGGTGGCGCCGACCACCCACGGCAAGCCCCACCTATCCTTGGTCATCGTGGTCAAGACCGGCTCCGGCATCGACAAACCGGCCCAGCTCAAGGGCAAGCGTTTCGCCTTCGGTGACGAGAAGGCCTTGCTGCAAAAAGCCGCGGTCGCCTCGATGGGGCTGACCACCGGCGACTTCTCCGATTTCGCCTATCTTAAGCACTACGACAATATCGCCAAGGCCGTCCTGGCCGGCGACTTCGACGGCGGCATCCTCAAGGACTCCATCGCCGACGAGTTTCGATACAAAGGCCTGGCCGTGATCGGCACGACGGCGCCGCTGCCCTCCTATGTCTTCGCCGTGCACCCCAAGCTGCCAGCCAGCACCCGCAAAAAACTACGCGCGGCCTTCCTTGCCCTGAAGAAAGACGGCCCGGACAAGACCAACGTGTTGGAAGCCTTCGACGTCAGCTACGACGGCTTCGTGCCGATCCAGGACAAGGACTACGACACCGTGCGCAAACTGATCGAGCCGTTTCAAAAATAAGCGCACCGGCGCGATAATCGCTGCGCAGCCGGCAACGCCGGCAGATAAAAACATAGGGAGATTGCATGAGCTTAGCCGTGCTCTACAGCCGCGCTGCCGCCGGCATGGATGCACCCGAGGTCGTGGTGGAGACGCACCTCGCCAACGGCCTGCCCAGCTTCACGCTGGTCGGCCTGCCCGAAGCCGAGGTGAAAGAGGCGCGCGACCGCGTGCGTGCCGCCATCCTGCAATCCGGCTTCGAATTCCCGGCCCGCCGGATCACGGTCAATTTGGCGCCCGCCGATCTGCCCAAGGAATCGGGCCGCTTCGACCTGCCGATCGCGCTCGGCCTGCTCGCTGCGTCGGGCCAGCTACCCGGCAATCGGCTCGACCGCTACGAGTTCGCCGGCGAGTTGGCACTGACCGGCGGCTTGCGCCCGGTACGCGGCGCCTTGGCCATGGTGCTGGCCGCCGCCGGTTCCGGCCGCGCCTTTATCCTGCCCGAGGCCAGCGCACGCGAGGCCGCCCTGGCCGAGGCCGCCGACATCCTCGGGGCCCGCTCGCTCTTGGAGGTATGCGCCCACTTGAGCGGCCGCGCCGAATTGGCACGCGCGCGGGCCGAGCCGCTGGCGTCCGGCCTCGCTGTCCAGGCCGATCTGGCCGACGTGAAAGGCCAGGCCGGCCCACGCCGCGCGCTGGAAGTCGCCGCGGCCGGCGGCCATTCGCTGTTGATGAGCGGCCCGCCCGGCACCGGCAAGTCCATGCTGGCGCAACGCCTGCCCGGCATCCTGCCGGACATGACCGAACCAGAGGCGCTGGAAGCGGCCGCGGTGCAATCGCTCGCGGGGGTGTTCCAGACCGAGCGCTGGCGCCAAAGGCCCTATCGCTCACCGCACCACTCCGCCTCGGCCGTGGCCCTCGTCGGTGGCGGGAGTGTGCCGAGGCCCGGCGAGATCAGCCTCGCCCATCACGGGGTACTCTTTCTCGACGAATTGCCCGAGTTTGATCGCAAGGCCTTGGAGATGCTGCGCGAACCCCTGGAGAGCGGCCACATCACGATCTCGCGCGCAGCGCGCCAGGCCGAATTCCCCGCCCGCTTCCAATTGGTCGCCGCGATGAACCCGTGCCCATGCGGCTGGCTCGGCCACCCCTCGGGCAAGTGTCGCTGCACGCCGGAACAGGTGGTGCGTTATCGCGCGCGCATTTCGGGGCCCTTGCTCGACCGCATCGACCTGCAGATCGAGGTCCCCGCCCTGTCGGAACGCGACCTCGTCCAGGCGCCGTCAGGCGAGACCTCCGACATCGTGCGCGCGCGCGTCGCCGCGGCCCATGCGCGGCAACGAGAACGACAGGGCACGGCGAACGCCTTGCTCGACAATGCCCAGATCGACCGGCACTGCCGGCCAGACCAAGCGGGAGAAGATTTGCTCAAGCAGGCCATCGCGCGGCTGAGCCTGTCGGCACGCGCCTTCCACCGCATCCTCAAGGTCGCACGCACCTTGGCCGACCTCGACGGCCAGCCGGCCATCCACGCCGGCCATGTTGCCGAGGCGGTGCAATACCGGCGCTTCGACCGGGCTTAGGCGTTACGGAAAAGATTGGCAATCACGCCGAGCAAAGCGTCTTTGGACAGCGGCTTATCCAGACAGGCATCGAACTGCACGCCTTCGGCCAAACGGTTCAATTCCTGCCGGGAATAGGAAGACAACGACACGATCAGACTGTCGCCGGCCTGTTCTCGGATACGCCGGGTCGCCTCGATGCCATCGATCTGCGGGATGTCGATATCCATCAGGATCAGATCGAAACCGCCCACCGCCGCCATGCGAACCGCTTCGTCGCCATTGGCCGCGAAGGCGGGGGTGCACGCCAAATCGCGCAAGACCTTGGCATTCGCTTCGCGGTGCAAGGGATCGTCTTCCACGACCAGCACTTTCAAAGATTTGATCTTCTCCAAGGCCAACTGGGGGTCGACGATCTTGTCCGCGCTGGCCGCCGGCAAGCTGAACCAGAAGGTCGAGCCCCGGCCAAACTGACTGCGCACACCGATCGTGCCGCCGTTCTTTTCGACGAACTCTTTGCACAGGATCAAACCGAGCCCGGTACCCGATTCATTCTGCGTACCGCGCGACGAATGCGCTTTCACGTCGAGGCGGAATATCTGCTCCCGCGTCTTGTCGTCCATACCGACGCCGCTATCGATGATCGACACCACGCAGCGATCCCCTTCCCGGCTCAGACCGGCACGCACAGAGCCACCGCGACCGGTGAACTTCAAGGCGTTGTGGGTCAGATTGCGCAAGACCGTGTGGACCATCGCCGGATCGGCATAGACCCAGCACGCGCCGCCGACCCCGAAGTCGAGCCGCACATCCTTGGCCCGAGCCTGCGTGGCAAACAAGGCTTGCGTCTCCAGCAACACATTGCTCACATTGACCGCCTGGGGATTGCAGTCGATCTCGCCTCGCTGGCTACGCGCCCAAGTCAATAGTTCTTCCAGAAAGAGACTGGTGTTCTTGGTCGTAGCCCGGGCCATGTCCAAGATCTCGTCGGTCATCTCCGCCTTGGAGGCCACGACATCGTTGAACATCACCGACAAGCTACCGATCGGCCCGCGCAAATCGTGCGCAACGATCGAGAAGAATTTATCCTTGGTCGCATTGGCCTGACGCAACTCGGCCGTGCGCACGGCCACCGTCTCTTCCAATTTCTGGGCATAGGTGCGCGTAGTCTCGATCAGCTTGGCTTTCGCCTGCTCTGCCTCGGCACGGGATAGCCGAAGGCGGTCGGCCAAGGCGAGCGACAACAACACGGCATCGATCAACATGCCGAAGTCGAGCGCGCGGAAGGTATAGAACGTGAACGGGATGAAGCCGGCGGCGGTCAAGGCGGTAATGCAGGCGCCGACAAAACCTGCCGCCGCCGCCGTTAGAAAATATCTGGCTGCGCGATTACCCGCCATCAGCGATAACACACCCGCCAAAAGCACGAGCGGCGCATAGATCGCAACCCACAGGATCGCGCTGACCACATGGAGGCCATAGCCGCCCAGCGCGGTCAGGATAAAAGACCCGCCAATCGTCAGCGCCAACACTTGCACCCAGCGATAAACCCGATGGAGCCTGGTGCGCAACTCCAAAAATTGAGTGGCAAAATACAGCCCGGCCAGCGCGAACGAATAGATGGTGATCGAATGTATCCAGTTGCTCCATTCCGGCGAGTTCGACCAGAGCCGTGGATATACGAGCCCGTTGTAGGTGGCGTGGCCGGCCAAAAACGCGATCAAGTAGCCGACGTAAGCCGCATAGACCTTGTCGCGCGCCGAAAAAAACAAGACCAGATTAAATAAAAGCAACGCGCCGATTGCGCCATAGAGCAAGCCAAAGTAGCGGGATAACTTACCGTCCGCCTGGAAGAAGGCGCTGCGCTCCCAAAGCGTCATCCCAACCTGGAAGGGATCGCGCGTCTGCGTGCGTACCAACAAGCGGCTCTTGCCCGATGGCAGCGTCAGATCGAAATTGGCGTTCTCGTTCGGCACGGCGCGTTGCCCAAACACGAAATTGTCGCCGCCTTGATAAATCTGCCTGCTGCCATCGGGATAAATCAAGGTGACTTGAACGTCATCAAGCCAGCTCGGCTCGACAACCAATAGCCTTTTGAGCGGGGATGCCCCGGGGTTATCGAGCACAACCGAGAACCAATAGCTGGCGCGAGTGAAACCGAAATTGGCGAAGGCCCCACCCTGCGCCGGCTGCCCATTGCCGGCAAGTTGCAGCACCTCGTCGGCAGTCAGTTCATTGCTGGGGTCTTTGGTAATGATCGACCAAGGCACCAGCGCCGCCTCGGCCACGCTGGCATCGACCGCCGGCCCGCCATTGGGAGCTTGCGCCGCCTGGACTGCTTGTGCCGGCAGGAGCCAGCACGACAAGATGACCCAACTCAGCAGCGCTCTAAATCGCATGTCTTATTGATTTTCAAGTAAAAACAAACCAGCGCCCCTTGGGCGGCAAGCCCCGGAGGATAATCGATGCGCCCCAAGAGCGCTAATAAACAAGCCGCCGCCACTTGACGGATATCGACAAGATTCGGCGATAATTGAAGCGCTCCCGATAATCAAAGCGATGGCAGCCCGAGCACTGTTCGAGGCCCGGGGAGATAATGCAGACAAACACGACCGTCCGGCCGACACCAGTCCAATAACACGAACGGTTTGGTCGCGATGCAATCAATGCATGCCACAACAAACGGGGGGAAGCAATGAAACGCCATTTGACCTATCTCCTGGCAACGCCGCTCATTTTCACCGCAGGCTGCGCCTCGGAATCGCTGTTCTTTAGCACCAAGACTTCGGTCGGCATCGACATCTCCGCCACCAACGGCTCGCCTCGCGGCAACATCGGCTATGACCGGACCGAAGCCGCCATCGTGCCGGCCAAATCGGATGGCAGCGCCCATTCGGTCCTGGGTGGCCTGGATGCCGACCTCTCGCTGTTCGATGTGCGGATCAAGCAAATCTTTGCCACCGGCAAGGCGGCCGACCTGGCCGCGGACAATAATGTCGGCAAGGCCGCGCCAAGCACAAATTCAGCGCCGGCCGCGCCAGGGGCGGCCGCAGGCAAGAAGCTGGGTCAACCCATCGTGTTCGCCACCGACGCGAGCTTCAGCCTACTGAACATCCAGATCGACAATAACGGCCTACCCGGCTCCGGCTCCACGCTCTATCGACGATCCGAGGCCACGCTCATTCCCATCAAGCCTGGCCAAGACGAAGTCGCCTCGGTCTACGCCGACATCTCGATCGATACCTCGGGCAAAGACCAGAACAAGCCGGATGGCGGGTATAGCTGGATCGAAAAAGAGGTCGGCGAGCACCCCACCCGTTTCGATCGGGCCGGGGTCCGCATCGTACAGAGCTTCGCCACCGGCAGCGCCGCAGAAAAACTGGTGAAACGGGACGACATCAAAGCCAAACTGACCAAGATCGCCCAAGGCAGCGATCCCGGCTATACGGATTCCAAGGTCTCCCAGGCAAAAAACGACCTCCGGCAACTGCTCAATACCGAACAGAGCACGGGCAAGGTCCAGGCCTTCTTCGATTGGGTGCAAGCCACCTATCCGAACAGCAAGGCCGGCGATTACAAGGAAGGCAAGGCGGGTGACTATTTCAGCAGCCACGTCATGCCTCGTCTCACCAGCGCGGATATCCTCAGCGTCAGCGACAAGGCAAAGCAGATGTTGAAGTAAAAAGGGAGGACAACATGGCCACGGTGCACCAAATTATCAAGCTCCAGATTTCACTCGACGATCTGGCCACGGACCAAAACAAGATCAACGAATATCTGGATCGCTTGAATGCGGAAGGCCAGAGCGATTGGCAGGCCTATCACGTCGCCGAGGTCGACGACGGGCTGTTGGTGTTTTTACAAAAATCCGGCTGATGGCGTTTTGCCGGTGGGCCGCATCCGCGCTCTTGCTCGCCAGCCTGCAAGGCTGCGCCGTATCCTGGCTTGGCGCGGATGGCCGCCAACAGCGCGCCGGCCTGATGTGGCTGCGCTACCAACAACGCCCGACCGGCACGATGGTGCAGGCAAACCAGTTGGGGTTTGTCGCCCGGCTCAACGCGAGCTGCGCCGGACTATTCATCGGCGTCGAGCAAACCGACCTGGCGGCGGCCAGCCCCGAGCTATCCGCGCACAGCCTACCGGGCGGATGGCGAGACGACGACGGCATCAGCAACCACCTTGGCCTGGTTCGATCCTCCTACCTGCCGGGCGAGGGGCCTCAGTTGCACCACGCCAGCGGGATTGGTTTGGCCCTGCGCGGCGGCCAGGATTGCTTCGGCCTCAGTCTTGGCTGGCAAGACAGCCTACGCATCCTCTACCCGGACGCCGATGGCTATTGGAAGACCGACTACGATAGCCGCGCGCCTTTTGACGTCAAGATCGCGCCAGCAGAGATGACCAAGGAGCATTAGTCGGCGCGTGCGCTCGACACCTGTTAGGCACGGAGCGGCTTCGGTTTGCAGCACCGCGTGCCGTACCGAGAATGGTTTGAAACCAAGGGGGCCAACATGCCACATCCAACGCTACGCCTGTTCGACGGCTATCCGCATACCCGGCCCGACCTGCAGGGCGCGGTTCGCGAACTACAAACCCAGCTCAAACAGCATGGCTACGCCATGGACGTCGACGGTCTGTTCGGCCGCGGCACCGAGGCCGCCGTGACGCAATTCCAAAGCGAACACGGCCTGGTCGACGACGGCATCGCCGGCCCGCAAACCTGGGCCAAGCTGCTGGGCGCCCCCCCACCGGACACCCGCCAGCCCGGCACCACCTACGCCGCGAACGACCCCGACCTGCTCGCCCAATTGAACGAGGCCACAAAGTATCGCGGCAGCCTTCAAACCAGCGCCCAACAATATGATCTGGCGCCGGCCGTCGTCGGCGGCATCGGCTCGCGCGAATCGCACTGGGGGCTGATCTTGAAACCCATCGGCCCCGGCGGTACCGGCGACTTTACCCAACGCCGCTTTCCCACCACCTACCGCACCGGGCCTTTGCCGCCCGACGGCGGCGGCTTCGGCCGCGGCCTGATGCAGATCGATTACGACGCCCACGAGTTCGCCCGCACCGGCAACTGGCAAGACCCGGCCGCCAACATCGCCTACGGCTGCCAGGTGCTGGCGCAAAACCGCGATCTCCTCGCACGCAAATTGCAACTCTCCGGCCAAGCCCTGATGCAGGCCGCGCTCGCCGCCTACAACTGCGGTGCCGGCAATGTCATCAAGGCGGTGCAAAACCAACTCGATATCGACTACTACACCGCCGGCCGCGACTACGGCAAGGACACGCTGAACCGCGCCGGCTTTTTTGCGCTGCACGGCTGGTAGACACAAGGGGGGCACCATGACCGCCACGACACCCGACAAACTCGGCCTCTGCCTTTCCGGCGGCGGCTTTCGCGCCTCGCTGTTCCACATCGGCGTGCTCGCCGCACTGGCGGAACGGGAAATGCTGCACAAGGTGGACGTGATCTCCACCGTTTCCGGCGGCTCGATCATCGGCGCCTATTACTACCTCAAGGTGAAGCGCTTGCTCGAAGGCCGGCGGCCGGGCAGCCCGCAACCGACGCCGGCGATCTATCGCCAGATCGTGGCGGAGATCGAGCGCGATTTTCTGGTCGCGGTGCAAAAAAATATCCGCCTGCGCTTGTTCCTCAACCCATGGAAGAACGCCAAGATGCTGCGCGAAAACTATTCCCGCAGCGATCACCTGGCCGAATTGCTGAACCACTATTTTTACGACGATGCCGGCGGCGAGCCCAACATCGCCTTGCGCGACATCCACATCGCGCCGGAAGGCGATCCGGTCGAGGTCGACACCTACAATGCCGCGCAGGAATACAAGATCCCCATTCTGGTCATCAACGCGACCTGCCTGAACACCGGCCACTCTTGGCATTTCACCGGCTCCTACGTCGGTGAAGCGGAGCCGCTGTGCGCCTTCACCCGCCAGAACGACGCCGGTTTTTATCTGCCGATTTTGCGGTTCGATGGCCGCCGGCCGCCGCCGGCGGACACGTGGCCGGTCCCCGAGAAGCGGCAGAGCGTGCTCAACAGCCTGACCCTGGCCGACGCCGTGGCCGCCTCGGCCGCCGTGCCCGGCATCTTTCCGCCGCTGGCCATCCACGACCTCTATAAAATCGGCGCCAACCAGGACATCGTCGTCGAGCTGTGCGATGGCGGCGTCTACGACAACCAGGGCGTCGACGCCTTGTACGGTCAACGCTGCACGCATTTTGTAATCAGCGACGCCAGCGGCCAGCTCGACGACCGGCCCATCCTCGGCACCAAGTTTTTCCAGGTGGCCCAACGCGCCAACGAAGTGATGATGGACAAGATCCGCAGCGACATCCTGTATCGGGTGGATTCGGGCCATACCCTGCTGCAGGCGACTTGCAGCCTGAACGACCCGGCCATTGCCGAGTTGCGCCGGGAAAGCGGCATGCAGGGCTACGCCCTGGCCCATACCCGCCAATCGTTTGCCAACAGCGTCGATTACCCCAACTTTCCCGGCCCGGCCGATCGGCCCGAAGGGACGATCTATCGCCTGTCCAACATTCGCACCGATCTCGATGCCTTTAGCGATGCCGAGGCCTATGCCCTGATGTATGACGGCTACAACCTCGCGCACGAGCGGATTGAACAAGGTCCATTGCGCACGCTCTCCATCGGTCGATGGCCGCGCCAAAATTGGCGGTTCCTGGCGATTCGCCATTATCTGAGCGACAACCTGCGCTTGATCTGGCTGCATCGCCGGATCAAGGTCGGCGCGCGCCAGTTCTTCCGGCCATTCTTCCTGACGCCCTGGCAGGCCACCCTGCGCAGCCTGGTCTATCTTTTGCCGGTGGCCGGCCTGATCGGGTTTGGCTGCGTCCACTATGGCGATCGGGTTCTGGTCGCCAGCCCGCTCACGCTGTACGACGCGCTCCGTGCCGTTGCCGTCTTCCTGCTCGGTTTGCTGCTCAGCCGCAGCGGCTTCCAAAACGAATTAAAGGGCCTTCCGATATTTCGGGCGCTGCGCCTGAACGGGGGCGAGCAAGTCGTGCACTTGGTCGCATTGGTCGGGACCATAGTCCTATCCGCCGGCATTGGCCTCTATCTCTGGCTCTTCAATTCGCTCTTCCTCAAGGACGGCAAAATTGAGGCGAAGGACTAGCCGTGCGCGATAATCGCAACTGACCCATCACCGCTGAACATCGTGCACGCCCTCGATAGCTGGAAAGAAGAAAAGCGCTCGGCCTACCTCTACCGCATCGTGTCCGATGCCGAGGCCGGTACGCCACGCCAAGTGCTGTTTCTAGAACTGGCCCAGGCCGCCGACGAGCAGGCCAAGCTCTGGGCCGTGGAGCTGCGCAAGGCGGGCGGACCGGTGCCCACCGGCTATCGCCCCGATCTGCGCGCCCGCGTGGTCGCTTGGCTGGTCGGGCGGCTGGGCGTCGCACCGCTGCGTGGCATCTTGGCCGCGATGAAGGTCCGCGGCATGAGCCTGTACAACGCGCCGCTGCCGCACGCCATGCCGACCCGCACCGATCAGATCGATGTCGGCCGCCACCGCATGCCGGGCAGCGGCGGCTTGCGCGCCGGGGTGTTCGGCGTGAACGACGGCCTGGTGTCGAACGCCAGCCTGATCCTCGGCGTGGCCGGGGCCGGGGCCGAGCCGGGCATCGTCATCTTGTCCGGCATTGCCGGTCTGTTGGCCGGGGCCTTTTCGATGGCGGCCGGCGAATATGTCTCGGTGCGCGCCCAGCGTGAGTTCTACGAATACCAAATCGCGCTGGAGCGCGAGGAACTCGACCACTACCCGCAAGAAGAGGCGGCCGAGCTGGCCCTGATCTACGAGGCCAAGGGCATCGCCAAGGAAGAGGCCGAGCGGGTGGCCAAGGCCCTGATCCGCGACCCGGACCAGGCGCTCGACACCTTGGCCCGCGAGGAATTGGGCCTGAACCCGGCGGAGCTGGGCTCGCCGCAGTTGGCCGCCACCGCCTCTTTCCTGGCCTTCGCCGTCGGCGCCCTGCTGCCGCTCGCGCCCTATTTCCTGTTCTCCGGCCACATGGCCTTGCTCGGCACCGCTGTCGTCACCGCCATTTGCCTATTCGGTATCGGCGCCACCCTCAGCCTATTCACCGGCAATCGCGCCTTCCTCGGCGGCCTACGCATGCTGCTGATCGGAAGCGCGGCCGGCACGGCCACTTGGCTGATCGGCAAGGGCCTCGGCGTGGCACTGAGTTAAAATCCAAAACTTAAACGGGACCCCTTCGACATGACACAAGCCACCTTCAGTATCGAGTTCTTTCCACCCAAGACCGACGAGGGCGTGGTCAAGCTGCGCGAGACGCGCAAGCAATTGGCCCAGCTCAAACCCAAGTTCTTCTCGGTCACCTTCGGCGCCGGCGGCTCCACCCGCGACCGCACCCTGGAGACCGTGCTGGAGATCCAAGGCGAAGGGCTAGCCGCCGCGCCGCACCTGTCCTGCATCGGCTCGACCCGCGCCAACATCCGCGAAATCCTCGATATCTACAAATCCCACGGCATTCGCCACATCGTCGCCCTGCGCGGCGACCTGCCCTCGGGCGTGGCCGACCCCGGCGAGTTCCGCTATGCCAACGAATTGGTCGAGTTCATCCGGCAGGAAACCGGCGACTGGTTCGAGCTCGAGGTCGCGGCCTATCCCGAGATGCACCCGCAGGCACGCAGCTACACCGACGACCTGGCCAATTTCAAGCGCAAGGTCGAGGCCGGCGCCAATGCCGCCATCACGCAATATTTTTTCAATGCCGACGCCTATTTCAACTTCGTCGACGACTGCCAAGCCCTTGGCATCGCCATCCCGATCGTGCCGGGCATCATGCCGATCTCCAACTATGCGCAACTGGCGCGCTTCTCGGCTATGTGCGGCGCGGACATCCCACGTTGGCTGGCAAAAAAGCTGGAGAGCTATTACGACGACACCGCCTCGATCAAGGCCTTCGGCCTGGATTTCGTGACCGGCATGTGCGACCGCCTATTGGCCGGCGGTGCGCCTGGCTTGCACTTCTACACGCTGAACCAGGCCGCGCTGACCAGCGCCTTGTGGCAAAGACTGGGGCTATAAAAAAGAAAGCCGGGCACGGGGCCCGGCGAAAAACTCTGGAGGAGTTTTCTGGAATTCTCTCCCTGACCACCGCGAGTCTCGAAATCAACTCGCTGCAATCAGGGTCAATCATAACCGCCTGATTTGGCTAAACAATTGGCCAAAAGGTCTAGGCGTCTATAACTTTTGGCCTAGTACCCCCGGCCGGCCGGGCCGGCTTGCCGCTATAGTATTCGGGTCTAGCCGGAGCCGAGCATGCCTATTGACGCCGCACTCATCGCCGCCACCGTCGACCACTTATCGCGCCATGCCCCGTTCGACCGCATGGCCCAGACGCATCTGGCTTGGCTGGCCGAGCGCCTCAAGATCGGCTATTACGGCAAAGGCGAAGCCGTGCTGGCGCCGGAACACGGCGCGGCGCAAACCTTCTACATCATCAAACAGGGTATCGTTCGCGGCGAACGCGAAGGCGAAGCGGCCTGGCTTGAGCTGCACGAGGGCGAATGCTTCCCAATCGGCGCCCTGCTCTCGCGTCGAGCGGCCATCAGCCACTTCCGTGCCGAGACCGATGTCTTCTGCTATGAACTACCGGCCGCCGATTTCCACAGCCTGCTCGATCTGTCGCCGCCGTTTCATGCCTTCTGCACCCTGCGCCTGGCCGACCTGCTGGCCCAATCGCAGCGTCAAACCCAAGCCCGCTATTTATCGGCCAGCACCGAACAACAATCGCTGGAAAGCAGCCTCGGCAGCTTGACTCGCCGCGATCCGATCACCTGCAGCCCGGATACACCGCTGCGCCAAACCCTGGAAATCATGCGCGAGCAGGGCATCGGCTCCATCGTCGTCACTCAGGCCGATGCGCAACCGCTGGGCATCTTCACGGTGCGCGACCTGATCGGCCGGGTCATCCTGCCCAATACGCCGCTCGATACCCCGATACATGCGCTGATGAGTCCGCAACCGCTTGGCCTGCCGCCTAGCGCCCACGCCTTCGAAGCCGCCTTGGCCATGGCCAAACACGGCTTTCGCCATGTCCTGGTGGTCGATGACAACCGGCTGGTCGGCGTGATCTCGGAAAAAGATCTGTTCTCGCTGCAGCGTATTGGCGTCACCCAAATCTCCTCGGCAATCCGCACCGCCAACGGACTCAGCCAGCTGCAACAAGCCGCGCAGGACATCCGCCAGCTCGGTCACAATATGCTGGCCCAGGGCGTTGGCGCCGAGCAGTTGACCCTGCTGCTGTCCACATTGAACGACCTGCTCACCCAGCGGGTCATCGAATTGGAATGCGCCGATAGCGCGCTCGACCGAATCTGCTGGCTGGCCTTCGGCTCGGAAGGCCGGCTGGAGCAAACCCTGGCGACCGACCAGGACAACGGGATCATCTTCGAGGTCCACGCGGGCGAAGACCCCGAGGCCGTGCGTGCCGAATGCCTGGTCCTGGCCGAGCGGATCAACCGGGCGCTCGATGCCTGCGGGTTCCCGCTGTGCCGTGGCCAAATCATGGCCATGAACCCGAAATGGTGCCTGTCGCTCGACGAATGGAAGGCCTTGTTCGCCCGCTGGATCGATGCCGGCGACCCCGAGGCCCTGCTCAATGCCAGCATCTTCTTCGATTTCCGGCCGCTTTATGGGCCTACCCAACCGGCGCGAGAGTTACGCAACTGGCTCAATCGGTACATACACGACCAGCGTCCGTTCCTGAAGCTGATGATGCAAAATGCGCTGTACAACACGCCGCCACTCGGTTTGGTGCGCGACTTCGTCATCGACTCCGGCGGCAAGCACCCCAACACGATCGATCTCAAGGTCAATGGCATCACGCCGTTTATCGACGCCGCCCGCATTTTCGCCCTCAGCGCCGGGCTGTCGGAAAGCGGCACTGTGCCCAGGCTTCGGGCAGCTGCCGCCATCTGGAAAATCGACACCGCCAAGGTAGGTGGCTGGATCAGCGCCTTTCTGTTCATTCAGACGCTCCGACTTAAGCTGCACCAAGAGCAACTGGCGCAGGGACTACCCCTGACTAGCCATCTCGACCCGAACAGCCTGAGCGCACTCGATCGACGCATTCTCAAAGAGTCTTTCCGCCAAGCCAAAAGCCTGCAGGCGACGCTGAAAAACTATTTCCAGTTTTAGGTATATTTGTCAGAATCGTGACAATCAATCAGTGTCCATGGCACGTCAACAGTTCTACTGACATCGCAAGGTTGTTCCACCCGCCGCATGGTGCGGCTCACTTGTAGGAGGAGAACCCGTATGACCCAAACAAAACCAAACTGGGCAGCGATCGACACCGATCCGAGATTTCAGGCCCTGCACGCCAAGAAAACCCGCTTTCTCTGGGGGCTGATGATTTTCTCTGTAATCTATTACTTCCTTCTGCCCGTCGGGGCCGCCTATTACCAAGACCTGTTCAAGATGAAAGTATGGGGACCGGTGAACGTGGGCATTCTGTTCGCCTTATCGGAGTTTGTCGTGGCCTGGAGCGTTGCCGGCATCTATGCCAAACGGGCCAACCGCGAGTTCGACGCCATGGCTGCGGAGATTGTCCGCAACGCGCACAACATCAAATAAGGACACCGACATGAATCTGAAACTGATTGGCGGTGCTGCCGCCATGGCACTGGCCAGCATGACGGCCTTCGCCGGTGAGGGCGCCGTCGCCGAGGAATACAAGTGGCTGACCTTCGCGGTGTTCGGCGCCATCATTGCCGTGACTATGTACATCACCTGGTGGGCCGCAAAACGCGTGCACTCGACTACCGAGTTTTACGCTGCCGGCCGATCCGTTACCGGCATACAGAACGGCTGGGCGATCGCAGGCGACTACCTGTCCGCCGCCTCCTTTCTGGGAATCGCAGGGTTGATCTCGCTCTACGGTTACGACGGCTTCATGTACTCGGTGGGCTGGCTGGTGGCCTACATCACCGTGCTCCTGGTAATCGCCGAACCGTGCCGCAACATCGGCAAATACACGCTGGGCGACGTGCTAGCCTTCCGCAACGACCCGAAGAAGGCGAAGACCATTGCCGCCGTATCCACGATTACCGTGTCGATCTTCTACCTCACGGCACAGATGGTCGGTGGCGGCATCCTGGTGAAGACCTTGATCGGCATCGACTACGAGGTGTCGGTGATCGCCGTGGGCATACTGATGCTGGCCTACGTGGTGTTCGGCGGCATGGTGGCCACCACCTGGGTACAGATCGTCAAGGCTGCCCTGCTGGTGACCGCCTCCATCCTGCTGGTGGTCTTCACCTGGGCGCCCTACGGCTTCTCGCTACCCGCCTTCCTGACCGCGGTAGTGGGTGACGCCGATGTGCAGAAACAGGTGGCCAAGCTCCTGGGCGACGCAGCGACCAACATGACACCGGAAGAACTTGGTCAGCGCTTCCTTGAACCCGGCCTGTTCCTAAAGAGCCCGATCGACCAGATCAGCCTTGGCATGGCCTTGGTGTTCGGTACTGCCGGCATGCCACACATCCTGATGCGTTTCTTCACCGTGCCCACCGCCCAGGAAGCCCGCAAGTCGGTGATCTGGGCCATGGCCATCATCGGCGGCTTCTACGTGCTCACCCTGTTCCTCGGCATGGGTGCAGCCATGAACGTCGGCGCGGCCAACATCACCGCGGTAGACAAGGGTGGCAACATGGCCGGTCCGCTGCTCGCTCAGTACCTGGGCGGGGGCGCAGACTCGATGCTGGGTAACTTCTTCCTGGCTTTCGTCGCCGCCGTGGCCTTCGCCACTATCGTCGCGGTGGTCGCCGGCCTGGTCCTGGCCTCTGCCTCGGCCATGGCACACGACCTGTACGTGGGCGTCGTCAAGGGCGACCATGCCACGCCGCAAGAACAAGTGACCGCCGCGCGCATCGCATCGGTGATCGTCGGTATCATCGCGATCGTCATCGGCATCATGGCCAAAGGCCAGAACGTCGCCCACTTGGTCGCTATGGCCTTCGCGGTCGCGGCATCAAGCAACCTACCCGCGGTCTTCCTGACCCTGTACTGGCGGCGTTGCAACACCAACGGCGTGGTCTGGGGCATGTTGGTCGGTGCCACAACCGCCATTGCGCTGGTGATGGTTTCCCCTAACATGACCTACCCGCAGGCCGTGATCAAGGACGCCAAGGCCGTACTGGAGGGCACACCGGCCAAAGATGCAGTCGAGGCCAAGGCCAGCGAAGGCTTTATCTGCGAACTGTTCACGGTCTGCCAGAAGGCCGAGCCGGCGAAACCCGCCATCGCTGCCAAGCCCGGTGCTATGGAAAAACTGGCCAAGTTGAACGAAAAAATGGCCTCACTGACCGACCCGGCAGAACTGGAGAAGGCAAAAAGCGATGCCGCCAAGCTGGAGAAGGACATCAAAAAGGCCGAGGGTGACCTGAAGAAGTTCGAAGGTCAGACCACCAGCATGGTCGGACTGGAGAAGCCCTTCTTCCTGCTTAAGAACCCCGGCCTGATCTCCATTCCGCTTGGCTTCTTGGTGGTGGTACTGCTTTCGCTGTTCACCCGCGACCGCCGCTCCGAGGAGATGTGGGACGAGCTGTATGTGCGCCAAAACACCGGCATCCATGCCGAAGGTGTCGTGGCGCACTGATACCAAGCACGCCTCGCCCTAGTGGCGAACTTTGCGACCCCCCTGGCTTACCAGGGGGGTTTCGTTTCTAATATCTCCATTCGCCTCGACTGCCCTAGGCAACCGCGCCATGAGCAAGGCAGACACCACCCAAATTTGTCTCCCGGACCGAACGATTCGCATCGTCGCAGGCGACGGCACGGACGATGCGCCAGTGAACCGAGCACGATGAACCCGCTCTCGCGTTGGTTGCGCCATGCCACACTCGATGCCGAGAGCCGACAGCGGCTGGCCGCGTGGCGTGCACAACCGAATGCAAACCGCGCGTCGCCTTTCAGCGACGCGCGTTACGTCGTGGTGGACGTGGAATCGACCGGCCTCGACCTGACGCGGGACCGATTGGTCGCCATTGGCGCTGTAGCCGTATGCGAAGGCAAGATCAAGCTGTCCGACAGCTTTGAGATCATCCTCCGCCAAGAGCAGGTCAGCAGCACGGACAACATCCTGATCCACGGCATCGGCGGTGAATCGCAGCGCAGCGGCTTACCACAAGCCCAGGCCTTGCTCGAATTCCTCGACTACTTAGGCAAAAGCCCATTAGTCGCTTTTCACGTCAGCTTCGATGCAACCCTGATCCGACATGCCTTCCAGACCTATCTCGGCGTAGATTTTCGCCAACCTTGGCTCGATCTGGCCTATGTGCTGCCCGCCCTAAAGCCGGAGTTCTCTCGAAGCCATAAAAGCCTGGATCATTGGCTTGGACACTTCAGGATCGGCAACTATGCCCGCCACAACGCGCTAGCCGATGCCTTTGCCACTGCACAATTGCTTCTAGCCGTACTGCCCATGGCACAGTCTCGGCACATCAGCGATTACCGCGGCTTGCAGTCCTTGGAAAAGGCCCAGCGCTGGCTGTCGTGGGCAAGCTGACGATCGTCCACCGCAACAGGACGTAGCGTAATCTGAATCATGCCGCCGAAGCGCGGATCAGATAATCGAAGGCGCCCAGGCTGGCCTTGGCCCCTTCGCCCATGGCGATGACGATCTGCTTGTAGGGCACGGTGGTGCAGTCGCCGGCGGCGAACACGCCGGGGACCGAG
>JAJZTS010000013.1 GCA_021848725.1 Pseudomonadota bacterium | reverse complement strand
AAGCGCCCTCCGAGACGAGATTGGCCTCCTCGGCGAACAAGGCCAGCGCGGAGCGGCCCAGCACGTTGTGCAGCACGTTGAGCCGGCCGCGATGGGCCATGCCCAGGCCGATCTCCTTGATGCCGGCACCGGCGGCGCGCTCGGCCAGGAAGTTGAGCAGCGGAATGAGCGATTCGCCGCCTTCCAGCGAGAACCGCTTCTGGCCGACGAAACGGGTGTGAATCAGCTTTTCCAGGGTCTCGGCCAGGGTCAGTTGCTTGAGCAGCCAATGCCGCCGTTCCTGCGAGAACACCTGCGCCTCCGCGTCCGATTCCAGCCGCGCTTGCAGCCAACGCTTCTGCTCGGTGCTGCGGATGTGCATGTACTCGGCCGACAAGGTGCCGCAATACGCTTTGCGCAGCCGGGCCAGGATGCCGCGCAGCGTGTCGCGCGGCGGCCCGGCCAGTGAGCCGGTGTCGAATTCCAGGTCGAGGTCGGCCGCGGTCAAGCCATAGTTGGCCGGGTCCAGCTCGGGCAACGGGTCTTGATTGAGCCGCTTGAGCGGGTCGAGGTCGGCGGCGCGAAAGCCGTGAAAGCGATAGGCGTTGATGAGTTGCAGCACGCCGACCTGGCCGGCGTTGCAGGGCAACAGGGCCAGGTCGCCGACGGCCGGGCCGGCGGGCTTGCGCGTGGGCGGCGGCGCCTGCTCGCGTGCCTCCAGCGCCGCCAGATATTCGGCGCTGCCTGCGTAATAGGCCTCGCCGCGCGGGTCCATGCTTACTTCCGTTTGTCGACCGGCACGAAGTCGCGCCGCGCGGCGCCGACGTATAGCTGGCGCGGCCGCGCGATCTTGTGCTCGGGGCTGGAGATCATCTCCATCCACTGCGCGGTCCAGCCGGCGGTGCGGGCCAGGGCGAAGATCGCGGTGAACATCGAGTTGGGGATGCCCATCGCGCGCATGACGATGCCGGAATAGAAATCGACGTTGGGATACAGCTTCTTCTTGACGAAGTAGTCGTCCTCCAGCGCGATCGTCTCCAGCTTCAAGGCCAGCTTGAACAGCGGGTCGTCGTTCAGGCCCAGTTCGTTCAACACTTCGTGGCAGGTCTCGCGCATGATCGCCGCGCGCGGGTCCATGTTCTTGTACACCCGGTGGCCGAAGCCCATCAGCCGGAAGGAATCGGTCTTGTCCTTGGCCCGCTCGATAAACTCGCCGATGCGCTTCTCGTCGCCGATCTGCTCCAGCATGGTCAGCGTCGCCTCGTTGGCGCCGCCGTGCAGCGGCCCCCAGAGCGAGGCGATGCCGGCCGCGATGCAGGCGAAGGGGTTGGCGCCGCTCGATCCGGCCACCCGCACCGTCGACGACGAGGCATTCTGCTCATGGTCGGCATGCAGGATGAAGATGCGCTCCAACGCGCGGGCCAGCACCGGGTTCGGCTGGTATTCGTCGCACGGCGTGGCGAACATCATGTGCAGGAAGTTCTCCGCATAGCTGAAACGGTTCTGCGGATACATGAACGGCTCGCCGATGTTGTACTTGTAGCTCCAGGCCGCGATGGTCGGCACCTTGGCCAACAGGCGGAAGGCGGCGATCTCGCGCTGGGCCGGGTCGAAGGCGTCGGACGAATCGCGATAGAAGGCCGACATCGCGCCGACCACGCCGACCATCACCGCCATCGGGTGGGCGTCGCGTCGAAAGCCGCGATAGAAGTTGGCCATCAAGTCGTGCAGCATGGTGTGCTCTTTCACCGTGCCGACGAAATTCGCCTTTTGCTCCGCCGTCGGCAACTCGCCGTTGATCAGCAGATAGGCCACCTCCAAAAAGTCGGAATGCTCGGCCAATTGTTCGATCGGGTAGCCGCGGTAATAGAGCAGGCCCTTGTCGCCGTCGATATAAGTGATGCTGGATGCGCAACTCGCCGTCGACAAGAAGCCCGGGTCGTAGGCGAACACGCCATGCTGGCCCAGGCCACGGGTGTCGATGACCGAGGGGCCGATGCTGCCGTCGAGCACCGGCAGCTCGATGGCCTTGTCCTTGTCGCTGAACTGGAGGGTGGCGGTCTTTTTACTCATTTCTGCATCACTTTTCTAAGGAAGGTCTGATTAAGCCGTCATGCCCGCGCAGGCGGGCATCCAGTTTATTGATCTTTCTGGGTTCCCGCCTGCGCGGGAACGACGAAATCGGACTTTTTCAGAGGTTCCCTAATCTTTGCAATCACGGCCCGAAATTCGGCCGGGACTGGCGCTTGGCCCGACAACCAGGCAAACAGGTCCATGTCTTCGTGCTCGATCAGCCGGCCGAAAATAGCGCGTTCCCCTTGATCCAGCCCATGGTAACCCGTCTCGAGAAAGCCGCCCAGCCAGGCATCCAGCTCCAGCATGCCGCGCCGGCAGCGCCAGCGCAGGCGGTTGAGTTCCTCGGTCAAAGCGCGCGTTTCACCAGAAGGGCCTTGATTTTGCCGGCCGCGGCCGTGGGGTTCAAGCCTTTCGGGCAAACTTCCACGCAATTCATGATGCCGTGGCAACGGAACAGCCGGTAGGGGTCTTCCAGAAAGTCCAGCCGCTCGGCCGTGGCCTGGTCGCGCGAATCGGCGACAAAACGGTAGGCCTGAAGCAAGGCGGCCGGGCCGAGAAACTTGTCCGGGTTCCACCAAAACGACGGGCAAGCCGTGGTGCAGCAACCGCACAGGATGCACTCGTACAGGCCGTCCAGCTCGGCCCGCTCGGCCGGGCTTTGCAGCCGTTCGTTCTCCGGCTCCGGCTCCAGGTTGATCAGATAGGGCTTCACCGCCCGGTAATGGCGCATGAACTCGGCCATGTCCACGATCAAGTCGCGCACCACCGCCAAGCGCGGCAGCGGCCGAATCTCGATCGGCTGCTTCAAGTCTTCCAGCGGCGTGACGCAGGCCAGCACGTTGCGGCCGTTGACGTTCACCCCATCCGAACCGCACACCCCCTCGCGGCAAGAGCGGCGAAAGCCCAGGCTGTCGTCCTGCTCCTTCAGCGCGAGCAAGGCGTCGAGCACCATCTTGCCGCGCGGGTCGATGTCCAGCTCATAGCTTTGCATACGCGGCGCGGCGGTGGATTCGGGGTCGTAACGGTAGATCGCAAAACGCATAGACCTTCCTAGCGAAGGAGTGGCAAGAGTGATCCGGCTCGATGAAGTGTTAAGAAAGCTCTGCAAAAGCCCAATATCGCCGTTCCCGCGAAGGCGGGAACCCAGAAAATCAACGAACTGGATGCCCGCCTGCGCGGGCATGACCACCTAATCAGCCCCCCTTAACTTCACATTGCACTTAACCCCCCCTCTCCCTCCGGGAGAGGGCTGCGGTGAGGGAATGCAGTTTCAATTTCTTCATGCGCACAATCTTCACGCCGCCAGCTTCAACGGTGTCACTTTCGGCTTGCCCGCCTTGCGCGCCTTCCACAGATCATAGGCGGCCTGCTGGGCAATCCAAGCATCGGCACGGCCACCGTGTTCCACACCGAGCCAAGCCTCCAAACGCAGAGCCATCTCCGGCGAAATCGCGGCGCGACCGTTGAGCACCCTGGAGAGGGCGACACGCGTCACACCTAACTGCTCGGCCGCCTGGGTCACGCTCAGGCCCAATGCCGGCAACACATCGTCGCGCAAGGTTTCACCGGGATGCGGCGGGTTGTACATACGCGTCATAAGCAAACCTGTCAGTGATAATCCTGATAATCCACCAGCACGGCGTCTTCGCCTTCGAAGCGGAAGGTCATGCGCCAGTTGCCATTCACCGTGATCGAGTAATGGCCTGCCAGATTGCCGGCCAGAGCGTGTAGATCCCAACCGGGAACGTTCATGTCCGCAGGCCCCTTGGCCAAATCCAGACGCACAAGCTGCCGACTCAGCCGGCCGGCATGATGCGGCTGGATACCAGTCTTCTTGCCCGTCTCGAAAAAGAGCTTGAGCCCCTTGTGCAGGAATGACTTGATCACGGCATGACTGTATAGTGTAGCGTTACGTTTGTCAAAGGCGAGTCCGGCAAAACTACCGATCAAGCGGGCTAACCACGCCGCGTCCGCCTTTGTTAAGCACATGCGTATAAATCATGGTGGTGGATACATCCGAGTGGCCCAACAACTCCTGCACCGTGCGGATATCGTAGCCGCCTTCCAGCAAATGCGTGGCGAAGGAATGGCGCAAGGTATGCGGACTCGCCGGTTTGGCAATCTCGGCCCGCTCAGCTGCCCGGCGCACCGCCCGCTGAACCCGTTTCTCGTCGATATGATGGCGGCGCACGGCGCCGGAGCGCGGGTCGGTTGAAAAACCCGCTGCAGGAAAGACATACTGCCAGGCCCAGGTCTTGTTGGCATTTGGGTACTTGACCGCCAGCGCATCCGGCAGCCAGACATCCCCCTTGCCCATCGCCAAATCAGCAACATGCTGCGCCTTTACCTGAGCCAGATGCGCCTTGAGCCGGTCTGTCAGCGTGGCCGGCAACATGGTCACCCTGTCCTTGGCGCCCTTGCCCTCGCGCACCACAATCTCGTGCCGGGCGAAATCCACATCCTTTACCCGCAGGCGCAGGCACTCCAACAAACGCATGCCCGTGCCGTAAAGCAAACGGACCACCAAATCCATCAGCGGATCATCCACGTGTTTAAGCAGCCGCCCCACCTCATCCCGGGTCAACACCGTGGGCAGGCGCGCCGGCTTCTTCGCCCTCGTCACCTCATCGAGCCAGGGCAAGGGCTGCTCCAACACCTCTTTATAAAGAAACAGAATGGCCGACAGCGCCTGCGACTGAGTGGACGCACTGACATTGCGGTCCACCGCCAACGAAGTCAGAAAAGACTCGACCTCGGCCTTGCCCATCTCCATGGGATGGCGTTTGTGGTGAAAAAAGATGTATCGTTTGACCCAGTGAATATAAGCGGCCTCGGTGCGCTTGCTGTAATGCTTTACACGCAGCCGATCTCGTACCTGATCCAGTAATTTGGGTTGAGAAGGCGAAGACGGTTCGCTATTTGACATGGCCTGACCCATGGGCAGAATATAAGACACACCATAGTATAGAAATCAGGGGGTTACAAAATGCACCGAGATTATCCACCGTGTCCAATAAAACTTTTATCTGGGCATTTGGTGTCTACATTACGTTAGGCACATGAACTCAATCTCACTCACCCTCCGCGATGCTGAAGACAATGTCGTTGCAACCATCAGCGGCAACTTTAGCTCTGACGATATTGCGTTGCTTCAACGATTTGTCGACGCAATGGCGCGAGTCCGGAATACAGCATTGTTGCAGCGTGGCCTACCGGCCATAACTAACTTTCATTGGTCGGCAACTGGAATGTCCTTCTCTTGCCAGCCCTACACCGATTCAGAACTGTTTGAGCTACTCCACGTACTTAGACACGTCATCCTCTCCCAGGAGGCGACATCATTCGAGAAAGTCGCCGCGTTGTTAGGTAGGTGCTTCAAAAACAGGGAGTTCAGCGACCATCTAAAGGCACTTCGGAACCTATTTGAAAACGGCGAGCTGAGTTCATACATGCAGATCTCCGTCGGAGGGCAACCGCTCTTTGACGGATCGCTGCTTCGCATGTGGCTTAATGGTACTCAGTACCACACTGATGAAGAGAAGGCTGCCGCTTGGGCAGAGCTAGAGGGCTCCCTTGAGGCGGAAAACGCGCGGGCTCTTGTGATGAATCAGCTTCACAGTCGAGTGAAGGCACTGTTTCTCTTGGAGCATGTCGTTAACCTCGTCATATCGAAGCAATCATGTGCCTAACCCATCATTCGAGCGGACCTGCGCGAAAAGCCGCGCAGGCCGCTCAATTCAAACGTTAGGTTTCTTTGGAGCGCCCACTATGGATGCAGCACGCTGTACGCTAGACGATGCAATTTACCAAGCGGTGCGGTTCGCGGCTTTACCACCAAATGAACTGGCGAGAAAGCGGAGATTCTTGGTGTGTCCGGAGTGTCGCGGCCCCGCCTTCTTTCGGAAGGCTTCCCGCAGTGGTCAGGCTGCATGTTTTGGTGCCCGCCCTCATGAGGATGGCTGCACGTTAGCTGCCTCTGAGTACGAACAGAACGACATCGGCCCTGGCGACGATCAAGACGTCCTTGAGAATCCAGGACAGCGCATCGTCCTCGATTTCAACTTTGGCGCGCCTGACGACAGACACAACGACCCCGATGCTCCAGTAAACGCCGGGGGGCGCGGTGGCCGCTTCGTTGGCGGCGGCGTCCGCCCGGACGCAGCAATGCACCGCCGCCTGAGTACGATCCTTCGTAATCTTATGATGTCGGGGCAGTTTCGGACATCTCGGCAAATAGTCGAAATCGCTGGCGTTGGCGAGTTCACCGTTGCGAACTTCTTTGTGCCGTTTGGTGCTGTTGCCGCCGCACATGACAACCAGTATCGCGGCTATTGGGGAATGGTTGTTTCTGCTCGCTTCGGTCAAACGGGCGCACTGTGGCTAAATTCCGGCGGTCGTGACGATATGAGCGTTTGTGTGCCAGAGCAGTTCGTTAATGAACTTTACGAACGGTTCCGCATAACAGACGAAGAGGAGTTGGCCGGCACTTATGCCCTCGTACTCGGAACGCTTCGCACCTCACAAGGTGGGAAGAAGTATGTTCAGGTTGAAGACCTCGGTTTCATCACGCTTCGATGAATAAGAAACCTAACCTTGCGTTCGAGGCGACCTGCGCGAAAAGCCGCGCAGGCGCCTCAACTCCACGTTAGCGCCCATCACCGCGCCCACACTTTAGCCCTATGGAATACTGCCTATGCTCACACTAGAGGAAGCCAAACAGCAACTCACCCCATTGGTTCAAAGTGGGCGCCTGATTGTTTTTGTTGGGTCTGGCATCTCTGTTGATTCCGGTCTACCCACATGGGATGGGTTTCTCGACAAATATATTGACTTCTGCAAGGGGCTCTCCTCGCAGTACAAGGGATATGAGATTGATCGCGTAATAGGGCATGATCTACTTGCAGATGCGACAACAGAGCGATTCAAGAATCCAGTTCACGTCGCGACGGTCCTTAAGTCAAAGCTAACTGAACTCCCTCAAAACATCAGAACGAACGTAGAGAACGACTTTAAGCGCTGGTTCTTTGGACTTTTCGCGGCAGCCATTCCGAATAACAAGCATAAGCTAATTACCAGTACCAACTATCCGTATATCCTCACGTCTAATTACGACCTTCTGCTCGAAGATGCGGCTAAGCTGATCGGATCACCGTATTCATCTCTGTCCTTCTTTCAAAAGGAACTCATTGCTGAGGCGATCTACCTTCGAACCCCCGCGATAATTCATGTTCACGGTCAGTGCGGGGATGTCGTCCTGAACAAGATTGTTCTTACTAGTGAAGACTATGTTCGGGTGATCAAGAAGGGAGTTCCCGGGTTCTCCTTCGCGGTTCAGTCGCTCTTTCTTACTCATTCGACGCTGTTTGTTGGGTATGGCGCCAGCGACCCCCATTTAGAAGACCTAATCGAAGAGTTCGCGTATTTCTTCGATTTTCCGCAGACCAATAATATTTCGAAGAACTTCCTTGTGGTGACAAGGGAACGTGCTGGTCGGATTCTTAACGACTACAAGCGTCGGTTTCGAACCGAACTAATTGTCATAGACGACTTCTCGGAGTATGAAGTTCTACTTAAGCATTTACAGCAAGCCGGGCCGCGGCAATTTGATCTACCTTTAGGGAGGACATAATGATTTCTGCCAGATCGCTAACAAATAGACGGCGTCGATTCCGTGAACTCAGGAAGACACAAAGCAAGCTTCGTTCACTCAAACGTCAGCGCTTCGCTAATCGTGTTCTGAGCCGGTATCTGGGAAATGACTTGGCTTTGGTCAAGCTACTTGACCACATTAGTGACTTCCTTACATGCACGTTTCTTCACTATACGGCCCAAGATTGCCCGGTTAGGAAGGCTGTTGCGAACATGCAGACTGCAATTAGTCGCTTGAGGGCCGAATGTATATTGGCGGCATCGGAATCGAGAGCAGTCATGTCGTCTGCTATTCGCCAGTTTGGATCAGCATCTACGCGGCTATATCACTCTGCTCGCAAGTCCGACGTTCACTGGGAATGCGACGAACCGTGGAGGTTGGCAGGGTTGTGCTCGCATACGATGTTCTAGCGATGGGCGCTAACCCGGCGTTGCAGGGGACGCTGCGCGATAAAGCGTCGCGCAGCGCCCCTGAACTTGAACGTTAGCCAAAGAAATTGGAGACATCTTATCGTGAACGAATACGCTAAAGGGATAGACACACTAAGACAGCTTATTGGCGAAGAGCAAACGGATAAGATTGTCGCTCGCTTCAAGGAACTGAGTCCTTCTTTTGAAAATGAAGCCGTGTCCGTCGTGTTTGGCCGCACTTGGTCACGACAGGCGATTGATCCAAAGGCACGCTCACTATGCAGTATTGGCATACTTGCCGCACTTGGTCGCCATGGCGGCTTGCGAATTGTGTTCGGCATTGCCCTGAGTAGCGGAGCTTCCGTCGAGGAAATTACTGAAGCACTACTCCAGGTTGCGATCTACGCCGGGTATCCCGCTGCTTTAGATGCCCTACCAATTCTGAATGAGGTACTTGAAGAGCGCGCAACGCTCTAGGCAAAAAAACGGCACCAGTGGCTAAGCGGCCCCGCCGGCAAAGGACGACGAATTCATCGTCCTGCCCGGCGATCTCTCGGAACAAGTTCGGCCGAACCGAGGTCTCAGTTAAGATTCGTTCTTGCCGTTTCGGCCCTGCCATGACCATTCCAGATACGCCATCCGCTCCAGACAAGAGCCCGAGCACGCCGGGCAAGACGGCCGCCGAAACCTTGACCATGCTCGGCAGCGACGGCCAAACCGGCCTGAGCCGCGCCGAAGCGACGTTACGGCTCGAACGCGACGGCGCCAACGAGGTGCCGGAGCGGCATGTCCACCCGCTGCTGCTGTTCGCCCGCAAATTCTGGGGCCTGTCGGCCTGGATGCTCGAGCTGATCGCCCTCCTCTCTTACTTCCTGCACAAGTACACCGAC
The DNA here is from genome assembly GCA_021848725.1 of Pseudomonadota bacterium. Taxonomy (GTDB): domain Bacteria; phylum Pseudomonadota; class Gammaproteobacteria; order Burkholderiales; family Thiobacillaceae; genus Sulfuritortus. The sequence continues at coordinate 36,017 of JAJZTS010000013.1, read as the reverse complement.
CTCGCCATCATCCTGGCCCTGCTGGTCGTCAATGCGGTGCTCGGTTTCCTGCAGGAACAACGCGCCTCGGCGGCCGTGGCCGCGCTGCGGCGGCAGCTCCAGGTGATGAGCCGGGTGCTGCGCGACGGTGCTTGGCAGGCCCTGTCGGCGCGCGAGTTGGTCGCCGGCGACGTGGTGCGCGTGCGCACCGGCGATTTCGTCCCGGCCGACGTGCAGATCGTGGACGGCGAGCTGCGCGTGGATCAATCCGCCCTGACCGGCGAATCGCAGGAACTCGCAAAGACGGCGAACGACAGCCTCTATTCGGGCAGCGTCGTGCGTCAGGGCGAGGCCACGGCCGTGGTGGTGGCGACCGGCACGGCGACCTATTTCGGCCGCACCACGCAACTGGTCGCCAGCGCCCGGCCCAAGCTGCATGTCGAGGCGGTGGTCAGCCGCGTCGTGCAATGGCTGTTCGTCATCGTCGGCGCGCAGGTGGCCATCGCCCTGATCGGGGCCTGGTTCGAGAACCTGCCGCTGATCGAGATTCTGCCGCTGGCGCTGGTCGTGCTCATGGGCGCGATCCCGGTCGCGCTGCCGGTGATGTTCACCGTGAGCATGGCCGTGGGCGCCCGGGAACTGGCGCGGCACGGCGTGCTGATCACCCGGCTCAACGCCGCCGAGGACGCGGCGAACATGGACGTGGTCTGCGCCGACAAGACCGGCACCTTGACGATGAACCGCCTGGGCCTGGTCGATACGCGGCCGCAACCGGGCTTCGACGAGGCGGACGTCATCCGCGACGGCGCACTGGCAAGCCAGGAGGCCGACCAGGACCCGATCGACCTGGCCTTCCTGCGCGCGGCGCGCGAGCGGCGCTTGCTCGACGACCTGGGCACGACGCGGTCGTTCGTCCCGTTCTCGCCGAAGACGCGGCGGACCGAGGCGGTGGTCGAGCTGGGCGGCAGCCAGCGCCGCGTGATGAAGGGCGCGCTGCGCGCGATCGCCGAGGCCACCGGCATGGCGGCCGCCACACTCGCCGCGCTCGAACAGCAAGCGGCCGAGGCGGCCACCAGCGGCCTGCGCACCCTGGCCGTGGCCCGCGCCGATGCCGACGGGCCGCTGCGTTTCGTCGGCTTGGCCTTGCTGGCCGATTCGCTGCGGCCGGATTCGCGCCAACTGCTGGACGAACTGCGCGCCCTCGGCGTCACGGTCAAGATGCTGACCGGCGATGCGCTGCCCGTGGCCGACGCGGTTGCGCGGCAACTGGGCCTGGGCCAGGTAGTCCGCGCGCCGGCCTTGCGCGCCGCGCCGGGGGCGGCCGCCGCCAGCCTGAGCGGCCGGCTCGAGGGCATCGGCGGCATCGCCGAGGTCTTCCCGGAAGACAAGTATCAGGTGGTGCGGGGCCTGCAAGCGGCCGGCCATGTCGTCGGCATGACCGGCGACGGCGTGAACGATGCGCCGGCCCTGCGCCAGGCCGAGGTCGGCATCGCCGTGAGCGGCGCCACCGACGTGGCCAAGGGCGCGGCCAGTGTGGTGCTGACGCACGAAGGCCTGGCCTGCATCGTCGATCTGGTCAAGAACGGCCGCGCCATTTATCAACGCGTGCTGACCTGGATCGTCAACAAGATCAGCCGCACCATCCTCAAGACCGGCTTCGTGGTGATCCCCTTCCTGGTCACCGGCAAATTCGTGATCTCGGCGCTGGCGATGGTCTTGCTCATCTTCATGACCGACTTCGCCAAGATCGCGCTGGCGACCGACCGCGTGCGCCCCTCGCCGAAGCCGGAGACCTGGAACATCGGGCCGCTGGTCTGGCTCGCCGTCACCCTCGGTCTGCTCATGCTGGTCGAGGCGCTCGGCCTGCTCGCCCTCGGCTGGCATCGGTTCCAGCTCGGCGCGGACGGCGGACGGCTATCGACCTTCGCCTTCCTGACCTTGCTGTTCTTCGCGCTGTTCTCGCTGGTGTCGATCCGCGAACGCCGCGCCTTCTGGTCATCGCGGCCGAGCGGCGTGCTCAGCCTGGTGCTGGTGGCGGACGCCGGCATCGGCATAGTCATCGGCGCGCATGGCCTGGGCGAACTCGCCCCCCTGCCCTGGGGCCAGATGGCCGCCGTCGTCGCCTATGCGCTCGTCTGCACGCTGGCGATCAACGACCCGATCAAGCTGGCCCTCATCGCGCGCGGATCGCGCACGACGGCCAAGGTTCAATAGGCCCGTTCCTTGGGCTGGAACGCGTCCCCCGTCAGCGGCTTCAGCCGCACCGGCTTGTAGTCGAGTTGGTCGCCTTCGGCGAAATACAGGGTGTGGCGCAACCAATGGTCGTCGTCGCGCTGCGGGAAGTCCTCGCGGGCGTGGGCGCCGCGGCTCTCCTGCCGGGCCGTCGCCGAAACCAAAGTGGCGCGGGCGATGGGCAAGAGATTGTCCAATTCCAGCGCCTCGATACGCGCGGTGTTGTAGACCTTGGACCGGTCGGCGATGGCGGCGTCGCTCAGACGCTGCCGAACTTGCTCAAGCTTGCTTAAGCCCGCCTGTAAATGCTCGGCATCGCGGTAGACCCCGGCATGCGCTTGCATGATGCGCTGCATCTCGCTGCGCAATGCCGCCACGGTCTCGCTGCCCTGGGGCTTGTCCCAGCGCGCCAGGCGGGCCAGCGCGGGTTCGACCGCCGTTTTCGGCACCGGCCTGGGATAAGGGTTTTCGCGCAGGTAGTCGAGCATGTGGTCGCCGGCGGCGCGGCCGAACACCAGCAAATCCAGCAACGAATTGCCGCCCAGGCGGTTGGCGCCGTGCACCGAGACGCAAGCGCACTCGCCCGCCGCATACAGCCCCTGGACCGGCTCTTCCGGACCGTAGCGCACCGGCACGACCACCTGGCCATGCAGATTGGTCGGAATGCCGCCCATCATGTAGTGCACGGTCGGCGTCACCGGGATCGGCTGCCTGGCCGGGTCGACCCCGGCGAAGCGGATGGCCAGTTCGCGAATGCCGGGCAGCCGTTCCTGCACGCGGGCCTCGCCTAGATGGTCGAGCTTGAGCCAGACATGATCGCCGTGCGGGCCGCAACCGCGCCCGGCACGCATCTCCTGGGCCACGGCACGCGCGACCACGTCACGCGAAGCGAGGTCGAGTGTGTGCGGGGCATAGCGCGGCATGAAACGCTCGCCTTCGCTGTTGACCAGATAACCGCCCTCGCCCCGGCAGGCCTCGGTCATCAAGATACCCACCTCGGGGATGCCGGTCGGGTGAATCTGCCAGAACTCCATGTCCTCCAGCGGCAGGCCGGCGCGCAGCACCATGCCCAGGCCGTCGCCGGTATTGATGTGGGCATTGGTGGAATGGCGAAAGATGCGGGCCGCACCGCCGGTGGCCAGCAGCACCGTGCGCGCCTCGAACAGGATGGGGGTGCCGGTGGCGATGTCGAGCGCGACCAGGCCGAGGACATAGCCCTCGTCGTCGCGCACCAGATCGAGCGCGAAGTATTCGTCGAAGAACTGGGTGCGCGCCGCGATGTTGCGCTGGTATAGGGTGTGTAGCAGGGCGTGGCCGGTGCGGTCGGCCGCGGCGCAGGTGCGGGTGGCTTGCTCGCCGCCGTAGTTTTTCGATTGGCCGCCGAACGGGCGCTGGTAGATCTTGCCGTTGGCCAGACGCGAGAATGGCAGGCCCATGTGCTCCAGCTCGTACACCGCCGAGGCGGCGTTGCGGCACATGAACTCGATGGCGTCTTGGTCGCCCAGGTAGTCCGAGCCCTTGACCGTGTCGTACATGTGCCAGTGCCAGTTGTCCTCGTCGACATTGCCCAGCGCGGCGGTGATGCCGCCTTGGGCCGACACGGTATGCGAGCGGGTGGGAAAGACCTTGGACACCACGGCCACCTTCTGCTCGGCACTGGCCAGTTGCAGCGCGGCGCGCAGGCCGGCGCCGCCGCCGCCGACGATCACCGCATCGAAGCTACGCTTCTCGATCATTCCAAGAACCTCAAATGGAGTCGCTTAAGCCAACACATTGGGCCATGCATGCGCTGTTCCCTCACCCCTCCCCCTCTCCCGGAGGGAGAGGGGCTTACTACCGCCTCTCCCTCTGGGAGAGGTCGGCGCGTAGCGGCGGGTGAGGGAAATCGAATGCAAAACAAGCACCATTGCCGGATTGGATATCAACTCACCCCCCACAAGATAGCCACGGCCCAAACCAGGCAACCGAGATAGAGCAGGCCGAAGGCGAAATACAGCGCCAAACGCAGGCCGAGGCGATGCACGTAGTCGATGAACACCTCGCGCAGGCCGAGCCAGGCATGCACCAACATCGCCGCGATGAACAGCAACGCACCGACCTTGACGAACAGCGGCGCGAACAGGCTGCGCCAACTTGCATAGTCGAGCACCGGCTGGCACGCGGCATAGATCAGGAAGAGCGGCAGGCCGATAGCCAAGGCCAGGGCCGAGGCCCGCTGCCACAGCCAGGCGTTGAGGCCGCGATGGGCGCCGGCGACGTGCGGCATCACCCACCCCTTACAGTGAGCAGCGCTGTCAGCGCCAGGGCCAGGGCCAACACCAGCCAAGCCGTCTGCCGTGCCCGCGCCCTGCCCTCGCCCCAACCGAAATCCAGCCCGAGATGACGCAGGCCGGCCAGAAAGTGATGCAGCAGCGCCCAAGACACCAGCAGGCCGACGAGCCAGCCGATGCCACCGGCCAGGAAACCCCGGACCTGGGCGAAGCCCTCGGGCGATTGCAGCGACAACATCAGGCCATAGAGCAGCACCGGCACCAGGAGCGACAGCAGCGCCCCGCTCGCCCGGTGCAGGATGGACACCCAACCGCCGATGGGCAGGTGGATTTGCAGCAGGTTCAGGTAATGGGGCCGCTCGCGCATCAGCCCTTGGCCGCCGCTGCCACGGCCTGCGGCACCCGCTCGATCAGGCGCGGATCGAAGGGCTTGGGCAGGATGTAGTCCTTGCCGAATTCCATCTTGTCGACATTGTAGGCCTTGAGCACCTCGGCCGGCACCGGCTCGCGCGCCAGTTCGGCCAGGGCGCGGGCCGCCGCCACCAGCATGGGCTGGGTGATGCGCTTGGCCCGGGCATCCAATGCGCCGCGGAAGATGAAGGGGAAGCCGAGCACGTTGTTGACCTGGTTCGGGAAATCGGAACGGCCGGTGGCCATGATCAGATCGGCGCGCGCGGCGTGGGCGTCCTTCGGCAGGATCTCGGGGTCGGGGTTGGCCAGGGCGAACACCACCGGCTTGGCCGCCATCGCCTTGACCATCGCCTGCGACACCAGGTTGGGGCCGGATACGCCGACGAAGACATCGGCGCCGGTCATCGCCTCGAGCAAGGTGCGCTTCGGCGTTTCCTTGGCGAACTGCTGTTTAAATTCGTTCAGGTCGCTGCGGCCTGCGTGGATCACGCCCTTGCTGTCGACCAGGGTGATGTTGTCGCGCTTGGCGCCCATCTCGATCAACAGGTTCATCGAGGCGATGCCGGCCGCACCCGCGCCCAGGCAGACGATCTGCACCTCGCCCAATTGCTTGCCTTGCAGGTGCACGGCGTTGATCAGGCCGGCGCAGATGATGACGGCGGTGCCGTGTTGATCGTCGTGGAACACCGGGATGTCCAGCCGCGCCTTCAGCGCCTTCTCGATCGCGAAGCAATGCGGCGCGGCGATGTCTTCCAGGTTGATGCCGCCGAAGGTCGGCGCGATGTTGGCCACGGTCTCGATGAACTGCTCGACCGAAGGCGCCTGCACCTCGATGTCGAACACGTCGATATCGGCGAAGCGTTTGAACAGCACGCCCTTGCCTTCCATCACCGGCTTGGCCGCCAAGGGGCCGAGGTTACCAAGGCCCAAGATGGCGGTTCCGTCGGTGATCACTGCGACCAGATTGCCCTTGCTGGTGTAGCGGTAGGCGTTCTCCGGATCGGCGGCGATGGCGCGCACCGGCTCGGCCACGCCGGGGGTATAGGCCAGCGACAAGTCGAGCTGGGTCGCGCAGGGTTTGGACGATTCGACTGAGATCTTCCCGGGCTTGGGAAACTCGTGATAGGCAAGGGCTTGGGCTTTGAGATCGGACATTTTGGAAAAACCAGTGAGGAAACAGGCGGTTGAACTCGGTTAGAATATCAGACTTTCCGCTATTCGCTCGATCAGGATTTTCGCCATGCACAATCTTTTCGACTCCCGCCAGACCTTCGACCTCGGCAACGGCCAGACCGGCAACTTCTATAGCCTGCCCCAACTGGAACAGGCCGGCGTCGGCGCGATCTCGAAGCTGCCGGTGTCGATCCGCATCGTGCTGGAATCGGTGCTGCGCAACTACGACGGCAAGAAGATCACCGAACAGCACGTGCGCGACCTGGCCAACTGGAAGCCGAACGCCGAGCGGGTGGAAGAGATCCCCTTCGTCGTCAGTCGAATTCTTTTGCAGGACTTCACCGGCGTGCCGCTGCTGGCCGACCTGGCCGCCATGCGCAGCGCCGCCAAACGGGCCGGCAAGGACCCGAAGCGGGTCGAGCCACTGGCCCCGGTCGAGATGGTGGTCGACCACTCGGTGCAGGTCGACGTGTTCGGCAAACCAACGGCCTTGCAAGAGAACATGGCCATCGAGTTCGAGCGCAACCGCGAGCGCTACCAATTCCTCAAGTGGGGCATGCAGGCCTTCGACACCTTCAAGGTGGTGCCGCCCGGCGTCGGCATCGTGCACCAGGTCAACATGGAATACCTGGCCCGCGGCGTGATGGAGAAGGACGGGGTCTATTACCCCGACACGCTGGTCGGCACCGACAGCCACACCACCATGATCAACGGCCTGGGCGTGGTCGGCTGGGGCGTGGGCGGCATCGAGGCCGAGGCCGGCATGCTCGGCCAGCCGGTCTACTTCCTCACCCCCGACGTGGTCGGCGTGCGTCTGACCGGCCAGGCCGCGCCCGGCATCACCGCCACCGACATCGTGCTGACCATTACCGAAATGCTGCGCCGCGCCAAGGTGGTGGGCAAGTTCGTCGAGTTCTTCGGCGAGGGTGCCGCCAAACTGCCGGTGACCGACCGTGCCACCATCGCCAACATGGCGCCCGAATACGGCGCGACCATGGGCTTCTTCCCGGTCGACGAGGCCACCTGCCAGTACTACCTGGCCACCGGCCGCGATAAGGCCAAGGTCGATGCCCTGCGCAACTACTTCAAGGCACAGGGTCTGTTCGGCATCGCCACCGACGACCAGTGCGAATACAGCCAGGTGCTGGAATTGGACCTCGCCACGGTCAAGCCCTCGGTCGCCGGCCCCAAGCGGCCGCAAGACCGGATCAACCTCTACGCGCTGAAAGAGAGCTTCGAGACCCTGCTCGCCCTGCCCAAGGAAGAAGGCGGCTATGGCAAGGCCGGCGCCGCGCGCAAGACCGGCGAGTTGAGCCACGGCGATATCGTGATCGCCGCCATCACCTCCTGCACCAACACCTCCAACCCCGGCGTCATGCTGGCCGCCGGCCTGGTGGCCAAGAAGGCGGTGGAACTCGGGCTCAAGACCCCGGCCCACGTAAAGACCTCGCTCGGCCCCGGCTCGCGCGCGGTGACCGAATATCTGAAGTCGGCCGGCCTGTTGAATTACCTGGAGCAGTTGGGCTTCTCTGTGGTCGGCTACGGCTGCACCACCTGTATCGGCAACAGCGGCCCGCTGCCCGAGGCGATCGAGAAGCAGATTCTCGATAACGACCTGGTCGCCTGCTCGGTGCTATCGGGCAACCGCAACTTCGAGGCCCGCGTGCACCAGAACGTCAAGGCCAACTTCCTGATGTCGCCGCCGCTGGTGGTGGCGCTGGCCCTGGCCGGCCGGGTCGATCTCGACTTCGCCAACGAGCCCATCGGCCAGGGCAAGAACGGCCCGGTGTTCCTGAAAGACCTGTGGCCGAGCAACGAGGCCGTCGCCGCGCTGCTGCCCAAGGCCTCGGAGCCCACTGCCTACGCGATCTACCAGAACGTCGGCGCCGACAACCCGCTGTGGGACGCCGTGCCCGCCCCGGCCGGCCAGGTCTACCAGTGGGACACCGCCTCGACCTACATCCAGGAGCCGCCCTTCTTCCAGGGCGCGGCCAAGCCCAACCCGGTGATCCGCAACGCCCGCGCCCTGGCAATCTTCGGCGACAGCGTGACCACCGACCACATCTCGCCCGCAGGCGGCATCAAGCCCGCCGCGCCGGCCGGCAAATACCTGGTCGAGCACGGCGTCGCCCAGAAGGACTTCAACAGCTACGGCGCCCGCCGCGGCAACCACGAAGTGATGATGCGCGGCACCTTCGCCAACGTACGGATCAAGAACCTGATGATCCCTGGCAGCGAGGGCGGCGTGACCCTGCACAACGGCGAGCAGCAGAGCATCTACGACGCCGCCATGCAGTACCAGAAAGACGGCGTGCCGCTGATGATCTTCGCCGGCGAGGAATACGGCACCGGCTCCTCCCGCGACTGGGCGGCCAAGGGCACCCAACTGCTGGGCGTGAAGGCCGTGGTGGCCAAGAGCTTCGAGCGCATCCACCGGGCCAACCTGGCCGGCATGGGCGTGCTGCCCATGCAGTTCAAGGACGGCCAAGGCGCGCAGGACCTCGGCCTCACCGGTGCCGAGAACTTCGACATCAAGGGCCTGGAAAACGGCATCGCCCCGCAGCAGGATGTCACCCTGGTCATCCGCCGCGCCGACGGTTCCAGCCAGGAGGTGCCGCTCAAGCTGCGCCTGGACACCCCGATCGAGATCGACTACTTCCAGGCCGGCGGTATCCTGCCCTTCGTGCTGAATCAGTTGCTGGGTTGATCCGTTCGGGCAAACAAAAAAGGCGGCCGAGGCCGCCTTTTTTATACCCACATGGATATAATCCGGTCATGACGAAGCAGATTCCCAAATCGCTGGAGTGGGTCGGTTCATCGAAAAAAGACCTGCTCGCCATGCCCGAATCGGTCATCGATCTCGTCGGCTACGCACTGCACCTGGCACAGAACGGCCATAAGCATGAGCAGGCGAAAGTGCTCCAGGGGTTCGGCTCTGCGGGTGTTCTGGAAGTCGTCGAAAACGACGACGGCGGTACATACCGCGCGGTCTACACCGTTCGATTCAAGAACGCGGTGTATGTCCTGCACTGCTTCCAGAAGAAATCCCGCAAGGGCATCTCGACCCCGAAGCACGAGATGGATGTCGTGATGGCCCGCCTGAAACTGGCGAAGGAACATTCGGAAGGAACCGCGAAATGACTCAGATCGAAAAGGGCAGCACCAACGTTTACGCCGACCTTGGCATCGAAAATGCGGACGAGATGCTGGTCAAGGCGCAGCTCGCCACCAAGATCGGCGAGATCATCCGCAGGCGCAAGCTAACGCAGACCCAGGCCGCCGAGTTGCTGAACATGCCCCAATCCAAGCTGTCCAACATGCTGCGCGGTCAGTTCCGCGGCATCTCCGAGACGAAGATGATCGAATGCCTCACCCGGCTAGGGCGGAATGTGGAAATTGTCGTCACGACTGCCCCGCGCTCCAAAGCGGCCGGCCATGTCTCGGTGGTCTTCGCCTAAGAAACCATGGCCCTCGACGACATCGAGCGGAAAAAAATTGAACGGGCGCTAGAGGCCTACCTGGCGAAGCGGCGCCCCCCATCCCATATCCGTCACAAACTGGATTTCGGATGGCGGCTGTCCAACCAAAGCGTCGAACTGTTTGAAATACGCCCACAATGGGACGATCCGAGCGTCATCCGCAACCACCCGTTCGCGAAGGCCACCTACGTCAAGACACAGGGGCTTTGGAAGGTGTACTGGAAGCGTGCCGACCTGAAATGGCATGGCTATCAGCCCAAGCCGGAGGTCGCCTCGGTTGAGCAATTCCTCGCTATCGTGGATGCCGACGAGTACGGCTGTTTCTTCGGCTAACCACTCGACCTATTGATGGGAAACGAATCAACTTGATATCCCCTGGATCGCCACGGCCCTGTGGGCTTTATGCTCCTCAGGGTGCTCGCGATGACGTCATTGCGAGGCGGTGAAACCGCCGCGGCAATCCAGTCAAATACCAAGTACATTCTATGGCGTACGTTATGCATCAGGGAATCGCAATGGCGCTTAATGCTCTTGAACAGATAGACTCGCTCGCGCCTGCTGACTACATTGGCGCGTTAAAGCGCGTCCGACCTACCGAACAACAGTTGCAAATGTTGCGCATCCACATGGCGGCTCCTGACCAGAGAGTTACTGCACCTCACTTGGCGCATGCGCTTGGCTTTGCTAATTGGAGGACTGCAATATCCTTCTATGGAAAGTTTGCGGGGAAGCTGTGCACCGAACTGAACGTTGCTCCCGCCACAAAGCTCGCGGTACTTGCACGACCTTACAAGTCGTCTGGCTTGGAATACGGCTTGTCTCTTCGTCCGTCGGTTATCGAAGCCTTGAAGGAGCTTGAAATCGCCAGTCGAGATAGTTGGTTATTCCAAGAAGAATTCGGCGTTGGAAAACCGCTGGTCGAGGGCGCAAGCTTTACCGTGCAAGTCAGCGCCTTCGAGCGAAATCCTGTTGCCCGCGACAAATGCATCAAGCATTACGGGACAAGTTGCGCGGTTTGCGGGTTCAATTTTCGTGCCATATATGGAAGTGCGGCTGATGGCTATGTTCACGTCCATCATTTGAAACCATTGGCCTCCATCGGCGAAGAGTACATTATTGACCCAATCAAAGATCTGCGCCCTGTCTGCCCGAATTGTCATGCTGTCATTCACCTTCGTCAGCCGCCCTACAGCATAGATGAGGTCAAAACCATGTTGCAGGGTGCCATCGATGCATAACTTCACGTTTGGCGTCATTGACCATCATCTCAACTGGAGCCGTCTCTAAAATCGAATTGGGAATATCGAAAAAGAGGCCATGATGAAACAACTTATGACGTTCATTGCCTTCGCCCTCGCCGGCTGCAGCACCCTGCTGCCGCATGGCGACAGCGTGGTCGAAGGCCCTTGGCAGAGCTATGCCGAGGCGCAGCAGGCCTTCGACCGGATCGTGCCCTATCGCACCACGCGCAACGATCTTATGGCGTTGAAGCTGGACCCGCATGCCTACCCGAACATCACCATCCTGAACTATTCCGATGTCTTGCAGCGCTTCATCCCCAGCCCGTCGATCAGTGCCGGCAATCTGGACGGCGGGGTGAAGGACTGCATCGATGCCAAGACCGCCTGCCAAGGGCTGGAGATCGATCAGCGCTCGATCAAGCGCAAGCGTATCGGCAGCTTTTTGGCCGACTTCCTGAACTTCAAGCGCGAGGTGGATGTGACCGGCTGGCGCTTCAAGGGCGTGTTGCTGCTAAAGGACAACGTGGTGGTGTACAAGCTGTCCGGCGGCCAGCCGATCATCCACGAACAGGAAGAGAACAAGAACCCGCTCGGGCCCTTACAGGGTGTGGGCGAATCGGCGGTGAAGGGCGCGTTCTAGCAGCTGCCGTACCCATGTGACCAGATATCCATATTTTTCAATGAACCCTGGATACCCGCCTTCGCGGGTATGACGGACTTGGCAGAGCGAAACGACTTAGGCCTTGGCGAACACCAGCCGACCGCCCTCGACATCGACCCGGACGGTGTCCTTGGCCATGAAGTGGCCGGACAGGATTTCGCGGGCCAGGGGGTTCTCGATCTCGCTCTGGATCGCCCGCTTCAGCGGCCGGGCGCCGAACACCGGGTCGAACCCGGCCTGGGCGATCTCGGCCAGGGCGGCATCGCTGATGTCCAGCCTCATCTCCATCTGGGCCAGGCGCTTCTCCAGGTATTGCAGCTGGATGCGGGCGATGCCGGCGATGTGCTTCTCGTCCAGGGCGTGGAAGACCACGACCTCGTCGATGCGGTTGATGAACTCGGGCCGGAAGTAGTTCTTCACCTCGGCCATCACCGCCAGCTTGATCACCTGGTAGTCGTCGCCGCTCATCTCCTGGATCATCTGGCTGCCCAGGTTGCTGGTCATGACGATGACGGTGTTGCGGAAGTCGACGGTGCGGCCCTGGCCATCGGTCAGGCGGCCGTCGTCCAGCACCTGCAACAGCACATTGAACACGTCCGGGTGGGCCTTCTCCACCTCGTCGAGCAGGATGACGCTGTAGGGCTTGCGCCGCACGGCCTCGGTTAGATAGCCGCCCTCCTCATAGCCGACATAGCCCGGCGGCGCGCCGATCAGGCGCGACACGGAGTGCTTTTCCATGAACTCGCTCATGTCGATGCGCACGATGTGTTCCTGCGAATCGAACAGGAAATCGGCCAGGGCCTTGCACAACTCGGTCTTGCCGACCCCGGTGGGGCCGAGGAAGAGGAAGGAGCCATAGGGCCGATTCGGATCGGATAGGCCGGCGCGCGAGCGGCGGATGGCGTCGGCCACCACGCGCACGGCCTCGTCCTGGCCGATCACCCGTTGATGGATGCGCTCTTCCATCTGCAGAAGCTTGTCGCGCTCGCCCTGCATCAGTTTCGAGACCGGGATGCCGGTGGCGCGTGCGACGACCTCGGCGATCTCTTCGGCGCCAACCTCGGTGCGAAGTAATTTCCGTCGCTCCCGCGCAGGCGGGAGCCCAGCCTTATCTTCTGGATTCCCGCTTTCGCGGGAATGACGATCCAAGTTGGCCGCCTCAGCGAGTTGCTTCTCCAGTTGCGGCAACTTGCCATACTGGATCTCGGCCACCTTGTCGAACTGGCCCTTGCGTTGCAAGTCGGCCATTTCGGCCTTGAGACGGTCGATCTCTTCCTTGATGTGCTGGGCACCCTGGACCACGGCCTTTTCCGCCTTCCACACCTCTTCCAGGTCGGCGTATTCCTTCTCCAGCTTGCGGATTTCGTCTTCCAATAGCGACAGGCGCTTCTTCGAGGCCTCGTCCTTTTCCTTCTTCACTGCCTCGCGCTCGATCTTGAGCTGGATCAGGCGGCGGTCGAGTTTGTCCATCACCTCGGGCTTGGAGTCGATCTCCATCTTGATCCGCGAGGCCGCCTCGTCGATCAGGTCGATGGCCTTGTCCGGCAGGAAGCGGTCGGTGATGTAGCGGTGACTCAATTCGGCCGCGGCGACGATGGCCGGGTCGGTGATCTCGACGCCGTGGTGCAGCTCGTATTTCTCCTGCAGGCCACGCAGGATGGCGATGGTCGCCTCCACCGTCGGCTCGTCGACCAGCACCTTCTGGAAGCGGCGCTCCAGCGCGGCGTCCTTCTCGATGTATTTGCGGTATTCGTCCAGGGTGGTGGCGCCGATGCAGTGCAGCTCGCCGCGGGCCAGGGCCGGCTTCAACATGTTGCCGGCATCCATGGCGCCCTCGGCCTTGCCGGCGCCGACCATGGTGTGGATCTCGTCGATGAACAGGATGATGCGGCCTTCGTCCAGCGCCACCTCTTTCAGCACGGCCTTCAGCCGCTCCTCGAACTCGCCGCGGTACTTAGCGCCGGCCAGGAGGCCGGCCATGTCCAGCACCAGCACCCGCTTGCCCTTCAAGGTCTCCGGCACCTCGCCGTTGACGATGCGCTGGGCCAGGCCCTCGACGATGGCGGTCTTGCCGACGCCGGGCTCGCCGATCAGCACTGGGTTGTTCTTGGTCCGCCGTTGCAGGACCTGGATCGCGCGGCGGATCTCGTCGTCGCGGCCGATCACCGGGTCGAGCTTGCCCTGGCGGGCGCGCTCGGTCAGGTCCAGGGTGTATTTGTTCAGGGCTTGGCGCTGGCCCTCGCCTTCCTGCGAGGAGACCGACTCGCCGCCGCGCACCTCGCTGATCGCGGCCTCGATATTGGCCCGGTTGCCGCCGTGGTGCTTGAGCAGCTTGCCCGCCTCGCCCTTGTCATCACAGGCGGCGAGCAGGAACAGTTCGCTGGCGATGAAACTGTCGCCGCGCTTCTGCGCCTCCTTGTCGGTCAGGTTGAACAGGTTGTTCAGCTCGCGCGAGACCGAGACCTCGCCCCCTGCCCCTTCGACCTTGGGCAGGCGATCGAGCGCTTTCTGCAAGGCGTCGATCAGCGCCGCCACGCGCACGCCGGCCTTTTCCAGGATGGGCCGGGCCGAGCCGCCATCCTGGTTAACCAGGGCCGCGAGCAGGTGGGCCGGCTCGATATAGGGGTTGTCGTTGCCCACCGCCAGGCTCTGGGCGTCGGCCAGGGCCTGCTGGAACGGCGTGGTCAGCTTGTCGAAGCGCATGGACTGCTCCTTGCAGGGTTTTCTATTGGGACTGTAGTTGGGGGGAACCCCCAAGCATTTCAAGGGATATACTTCTTGCCGACGTAAATCTCCCACCGAAACGATGATTCGACTCGCCCGCACCCTGGCGGCCTGGAACACCGAGGCCTTCCGCCAGACCCTGAAGCAGGAGATCGAGCAGCTGGACGCCTGGCAGCTCCCGCTGCAACAGGGCCTCGCCCGCGGCAGCCACGCCCTGGCAGGCCGGCGCGAGGCCGTGCTGATCGGCGCCACCGACCTGGGCGACCGCCTGCGGGTCAAGGCGGGTATCTTCTATGCCAGCGTCATCGCCGGTTGCAGTTGCGCCGACGACCCCACGCCAGTGGGCGATGAAAACGAGTATTGCATTGTGCAACTGGACATCGCCAAGGACACCGCCGAGACGACCATCCAGCTCTTGGCCGAATAAAACCGAACGACAGAAAGACCATGGACCTGAGCCCAATCATCGCCGCCAACGTCCGCGCCGCCCTCGAAGAAGACCTGGGCGGCCCGGATTTTTCAAACATCAGGGGCGACCTCACCGCCCAGCTGATCCCCGCCGGCACAACGGCCCGCGCCCGCATCATCACCCGCGACGCAGCGGTGCTGGCCGGCCAAGCCTGGGCTGAGGCCTGCTTCCGCGCCATCGAGCCACAAGCCCGGATTCACTGGCATGCGCGCGATGGCGAAGCGATCCGATCCGGCCAATTGCTGTGCGAGCTCGAGGGCAATGCCCGCGCCTTACTCACGGCCGAACGCTCGGCCCTGAACTTTCTGCAAACCTTGTCCGGCGTAGCCACGGCCACCCGCCGCTACGTCGATGCAATCGCCGGCAGCAAAGCACGCATCTACGACACCCGAAAAACGCTGCCCGGCCTGCGCCAAGCCCTGAAATATGCGGTGCGCTGCGGCGGTGGCGAAAACCATCGAGTCGGTCTATACGACGGCATCCTGATCAAGGAGAACCACATCGCTGCGGCCGGCGGCATTCGGCCGGCCCTGGAGCGGGCCTTTCAGCTCGCGCCCGAGGGGGTATTCGTGCAGATCGAGGTGGAAGGCCTGGTGCAATTGCGCGAGGCATTGGACTGCGGCGCGAAGTTGGTCTTGCTCGACAACTTCGATCTCGCCATGCTGCGCGAGGCGGTCGCACTCACCGCCGGCCGCGCGCAACTCGAGGCTTCCGGCGGCGTCGACTTCGATACGGTGCGTGCCATCGCCGAGACCGGCGTCGACCGCATTTCCATCGGCAGTCTGACCAAGCATGTGCATGCCGTCGACTTGTCGATGCGCATCATCGATTAAAAATACCAGACCGAACTAGAGATCGACGGACAACGCGCTGTCGAAGGCTGGCGGCGCCTTGAGGATGTGCGATAGCGCAAAAGCGGCGGTCGGCTGCATGTGCACGCAGACCATGCGCACATTGATCGCCGTGCACGCCCGCGCCAGGGTATCGAGCCAGTCGTAATAGGCCTCCTCGATCACCGGCTGGCCGCCGAGGTGGTAATACATCAGACAGGCCCCACCTTGCTGGAGACGGCCGAGGATACGATCGATCAGCTCATTCTTCTGGCTGATGTCCAGCCCGACCCCAGGTTCCAGCAAGAAGCGCCCGCTCCCGATCGCGGTGAGGTGTAGCCCCGTCAAGCTCATCCACGCGTAACCTGGATGTTCATACGCCGGAAGGCTTCCTTGAGGCCGTCGGACAGGGTGGCACGGGTGCTGACGTTACCGAGATCGATGTTCAGGCTGGTCAACGCGCGCGCGATCTCAGGTCGAATACCGGTGACGATAGCGGCCGAGCCCATGAGCTGGATCGCACGCACCATCTGGATCAAATGGTGCGAGACCTGCGAGTCGATGCTCTTCACGCCGGTCAAGTCCATCACCACGGTTTCGGCGCGTTCGGCCGCGATCCGGCTGAGCAGGGCCTCCATGATGATCATGGTGCGGCTGGAATCGAGGGTGCCGATGATCGGCAAGGTCAGCACACCGTCCCAAATCTCGGTGATCGGCGTGGCGGTCTCGCGCAGTTCAGCCTCCTGCGCATAGATGGTCCGCTCCTTCTCGTCCAAGTAGGCATGGAACACCGACAGGATCATCTCGTTGAACAGGCCGGACAGGTACAGCAGGAGTTCCCGCATGTCCTGCGGGCTGACATTCTTGGCCGTACCCAGGGCCTCGATCAAGGTGCGCTGCATGAACTGGATGTAGCGCACCAGGTCCTCGACGCGGCCACCGCGCACCAACAACTGCTTGGACAGATTGTTGAAGAAGATTTCCAAGGCATGGAACTGCGGCGAGGCATCGTCGTGCGGGTCTTTCGACTCCAACAAAGAAATCAAAAGCTGCAGGAACTCCAGGCAGAAATCGGTGATCTCCTCGGAGCTGAGCAGATTGCTGCCACCCAGGATGGTCTTGCCTTCACGTTCGATGCTGTCTGAGATGCTCCCCATTTGGAGCTTGAGCACGTCGATCAGGATGCTGCTGGTCTTGTTTTTTGCTGCCATTTCATTCCCCCTAGCCTACTCATTCAGGACAAGCGCACTGCACATAAGGATTGATCGTCGGAAATCCTGCCCATGATATTGCCCAACACGTAGGCAATCAATTGGGCGTTCTGGCGAAACAAGCCCGGAAAACTGTTTTCATCCCAACTGCGGCGAATGCCATCGCTCACTGTCACGACCACGGCCCCGTTCGCCAAATCGGCATGAACCGGGGTCGGCAGTTTGAATTCCTTGCCCAATACGCCGGGTGAAAAAGAAAAGCGGTGCAATTGCTCTTCTTGAATCACGTAGGCCTGCATATCGCCCACACCATACAAGGCCAGCTTGCCCGCCTTGCGGTCGATCTCGGCCAGGATGGCCACCGCGCCGCGCGATCCATGCAAACGCTCATCGACCGCCTGCAGCACCGTAGTCGCCTGCATGGCATCGTCCATGCAGCCCATCAGGTTCGAGGTCGTCTCCTGGGCGCTTTGGCCATGCCCCAATCCGTCCAGGTGCAACCAGCGCGGTCCGGTCGTGCGCTGACGCAGGTAGATGTGGTCGCCGTTGAACCGCTCGTCGGTCAATGCGCGCGCGAACAGTCCCACCTCGTCAGCCCGCTTGGCCGAATGCGCTGCCTTGCCATTGTTGCCGGCATGAAAACGGGCCAGGACCGCCGTGCCTGTCCAGGGCTTGCCCTGGGCGCCACTTTCTCCTGGCCGGGTATAGATATGGGCCTCGTCGGCAAGCCGCTGGATGCTGCCCAGGCCCTTACCCAGGGTCTGATGACTGGAATAGCCATCCTGCTGCGCAAGGCTTAGGTTCCGAATGCCCGGCCCGTAATCGAGCGCCAAGATATCGAGGGTCGGGCCGGGCTGCTCCCAAATCTGAATCAAGCCGCGCCCCTGGGCATACTTGATTTGGTTGGTGATCAATTCGGCCGCCACCAGCGCCATGTGCTCGCGTTTGAGTTCGCTGAAACCCAGCCTCTGTCCAATCGCGAACAGCTTCGATCGCACCAATATGCCGGCGGCTTCATGCTGGACGGCATTGTTGTACAACAGGCGGCCTGTTTTGGCACTGTCTATCGGCAAACTCATGCAGCAGCGGCTTTGCTGTCTTTGGCGGCCTTATTCAGGCACTCTCCTTTGCAATCGCCTCGCTTTTCCGCGCTGCAAACCACGCGCCCTCGGCCTGAACGCTTGGCTTGATAGAGCGCATCGTCTGCCTGCCGGATGAAGCTCTCCAGGTCCATGGAGTCGGGCGTTATCCTATTGATCGAAGCAATGCCGATGCTGACCTTGCCCGTCATCGCATCCAGCACGCGCACTGCCTTGTCGCAGGCCGTGCTCACATCGGCCGCGACCAGCATCGCAAACTCATCGCCGCCAAAACGGAAGGCGGCATCGACATCCTGCCGAATGACGCCGAGCATGGCCTGGGCCATCTTATTCAAATAGGCGTCGCCATATTGATGGCCGTATTGGTCGTTGATTTCCTTGAAATAGTCCAGGTCGAACAAGAGTAAGGACAAGGGCTCGTCGCGCTGCCGCATGGCACGGCGGAAGGCCGTATCCAAGCGCACATCGAAAGCACGGCGGTTAAAGAGACCGGTCAACGGATCGGTTTCGGCCTGCTTCATGGTTTCGTGCAGTTCTTGCTGCCTGGCATGCAACGAGGCCTGCAGCTCGGCCAACTCGCGTTCGGTGCGCTGCCGTGTTTCATCGAGATAACGCATCATTTCCTGGTTGCGCTGCAGCAAGAGCGCCGGGTCGGCGACTTCGGTCGATTTTTGCAATCTTTGGCTAATGCGCTCGACATGAGGTAATGCCGGCGCTTCGCGCAATTGCATCAGGGTAATTTCTTGGCCGGTGTCGCAGCGAATCACAACATCCAGGTCCTCAAGCACGAGTGCGACAGGCAAGGGGTAGCCGGTACCCGCCCCTGCTCCGCGCAAACGGCGTGCGGCATCCAACAACGCCAGCGAAGCTGCGAAGGAATTGCCCCCCATTTCAGCCACGGCGGAGAGCACGAGCTGAACGAAGTTTTGCACATCCGGCTCAATCGCCAGATTCTGCTTGAAAATCTCCACCATCCCGATACTCGTTTGCCATGGTTTTTTATATGACCGTCACGTTAAACCGAGACTAAGATTTTTTGAACCCTCCGCCGACCCGCATAAGCACAGGGATACGGCGATATCCCCATGATTCGTATATTGTTTTATTTATTAAAAAATAGCTTCGTAGTGTTACTTAATCCATAAGGCCTATTACGGATATGACAAGCAGTAATCGATTAATAATCAAATAGATAAGTTAGATTCAGACAACGCACGCCGAGATATAAGCCCTAATTTGATCCGTATCGGCGTCCAGCACTTCATAACGTTGCGGCAAGGCCTCCAGATTCTCTAAGCCCTGCGGCCGCTCGGGCTCCCGGCCCAGCGCCTCGCGAATGGCATCCTCGAACTTGGCCGGCAAGGCAGTCTCCAGGCAGATCAGCGGCACGCCCGGCTCGCGCCGCTCCAGGCCGACCTTGAGGCCGTCGGCAGTGTGGGTATCGATCATCACGCCGTATTGTTCCCATACCCGGCGGATGGTGGCCATGCGGTCGGCATGACTGCTGTGGCCAGAGCTGAGGCCATAGCCCTTCACCTTGTCGAACAGACCGCTCGACTTGAGGTCGAAACTGGCACCGCGGTCGACCGCCTGCCACAGCTCGGCCACCTTGGCATAGTCGCGGCCGGTGAGATCGGCGATGAAGCGTTCGAAGTTGGAGGCCTTGGAGATGTCCATCGACGGGCTGGAGGTGTGCCGGGTCTCGCCTGAGGTGCGTGGCCGGTAAACGCCGGTCTGGAAGAACTCGTCGAGCACATCATTTTCATTGGTAGCGACGATGATCTGGCGGATGGGCAGGCCCATCATGCGGGCGACATGGCCGGCGCAGGCGTTGCCGAAGTTGCCCGAGGGCACCGAGAAGGCGACCGCTTCGTCGTTCGATTTCGTCGCGGCGAAATAGGCCTTGAAGTAGTAGACCACCTGGGCGGAGACCCGGCCCCAGTTGATCGAATTGACCGCGCCAATGCGATAGCGCGCCTTGTAGTCGAGGTCGTTGGACACCGCCTTGACGATGTCCTGGCAGTCGTCGAACACGCCGCGGACCACGATGTTGTGGATGTTGGCATCCTGCAGGCTGTACATCTGGGCCTGCTGAAACCGGGTCATGCCCTCCAGCGGCGAGAGCATGAACACCCGCACGTTCTTCTTGCCGCGCATGGCGTATTCGGCGGCCGAACCGGTGTCGCCCGAGGTGGCGCCGAGGATGTTGATGTCCTGGCCGGCCTTGTCCAAGGCATACTCGAACAGGTTGCCGAGCAACTGCATGGCCATGTCCTTGAACGCCAGGGTCGGGCCGTTGGACAGTTCCAGGATGTAGAGGCCGTCGTCCAGACGGCGCAGCGGCGTGATCTGGCTGAAGTCGGAATCGGCGCGACCGAAACCGTAGACCTCGGCGGTATAGGTCTTGGCGATGATGGCCTTGAGATCGGCCGCCGGGATATCGTCGGCGAAACGCGACAGCACCTCGAAGGCCAGTTCCCGGTAGCCCATGCCGCGCATGCGCTGGAGGTCGGCCTCGGTGAACTTCGGGTACTGCTCGGGCAGGTAGAGGCCGCCATCCGGCGCCAGGCCGCCGAGCAGGATTTGGCTGAAGCTTTGCGCGGGGGCTTGGCCCCGGGTGCTGACGTACTTCATCAATTCAATTCTTCCAGACGGATGCGGGTGACGCGGCCTTCGATGCTGCCCAGGGCCTCGATCTTGGCGATGGCGGCGTTGACGTGTTTCTCCAGCGCGACATGGGTGAGCATGATGATGTCGGCCTGCTTCTCGCCCTCGGCCGGCTCCTTCTGCATCATGGCGTCGATGGAGATGTTGAGGTCGGCCAGGATGCGGGTGATGTCGGCCAGCACGCCCGGCTTGTCCAAGGCGCGCATGCGCAGGTAATAGGCGGTCGCCACCTCGTCCATCGGCAGCACCTTGAGATCGGTCAGCTGATCCGGCTGGAAAGCCAGATGCGGCACGCGGTGGTGCGGGTCGGCGGTGTGCAGGCGGGTGACGTCGACCAGGTCGGCGACCACGGCCGAGGCGGTCGGCTCGGCGCCGGCACCCTTGCCGTAATACAGCGTGGCGCCGACGGCGTCGCCGTTGACCAACACCGCGTTCATCGCGCCGTCGACGTTGGCGATCAGGCGTTTTTCCGGGATCAGGGTCGGATGCACGCGCAACTCGATGCCGTCGTCGCGCCGCTTGGTGATGCCGAGCAGCTTGACCCGATAGCCCAGTTCCTCGGCATAGCGGATGTCTTCCTGGGTCAGCTTGGAGATGCCCTCGATATAGGCGGCGTCGAACTGCATCGGCACGCCGAAGGCGATGGCGGACAGGATGGCCAGCTTGTGCGCGGCGTCGACGCCCTCGACGTCGAAGGTCGGGTCGGCCTCGGCATAGCCCAGGCGTTGCGCCTCCTTCAGCACGGTGTCGAAGGCCAGGCCCTTGTCGCGCATCTCGGACAGGATGAAGTTGGTGGTGCCGTTGATGATGCCGGCCAGCCACTGGATGCGGTTGGCCGACAGGCCTTCGCGGATGGCCTTGATGATCGGGATGCCGCCGGCCACCGCCGCCTCGAAGGCGACCATGACGCCCTTGGCCTGGGCCGCGGCGAAGATCTCATTGCCGTGCTTGGCGATCAGCGCCTTGTTGGCGGTGACCACGTGCTTGCCGTTCTGGATGGCCTTCAGCACCAGCGTGCGCGCCGGCTCGATGCCGCCGATCAACTCGACCACGATGTCGATCTCGGGGTTGTCGACCACGACCATCGGGTCGATGGTCAAATCCAGACCCGCGCCGGCGAAGGCGCGCGCCTTGGCCAGGTCGCGCACGGCCGCCTGCACCACGCGAATCTCGCGCCCGGCGCGGCGGGCGATCTCTTCCTTATTTCGGCGCAACACGGTGAGGGTGCCGCCGCCGACGGTGCCGAGGCCAAGCAGGCCGACATGGATAGGTTTCATGGTTGTTTCTTTTCTACGGTTCAATCAGGTCGAATGGCGTTTTCGGTAGTTGGCCAGGAAGCGCGCCATGCGCTGGAAGGCCTCGCGCAGCACCTCTTCATGGGGCAGGAAGACGATGCGCAAATGGTCGGGATTGGGCCAATTGAAGCCGCTCCCCTGCACCACCAGCACCTTCTCCTCTTCCAGCATATCCAGGACGAATTGCTGGTCGTCCTTGATCGGGTAGACCTTGGGATCCAGGCGTGGGAACAGGTAGAGCGTGGCCTGTGGCTTGACGCAGGACACCCCTGGGATAGCGTTGAGCATCTCCCAAGCCAGGTCTCGCTGCCGGGTCAGGCGGCCGTCCGGGGCGACCAACTCATAGATGCTCTGATAGCCGCCCAGGGCGGTCTGGATCGCGTGTTGGGCCGGTACGTTGGCGCACAGGCGCATCGAGGCCAACATGGTCAGGCCCTCGATGAAGTCCTGGGCATGGCGTTTCTCGCCCGACAGCACCACCCAGCCGGTACGGTAGCCGCAAGAACGGTAGTTCTTCGACAGGCCGTTGTAGGTGAGGAACAGCAGATCGTCGGCCAGCGAGGCCATGGGCGTGTGCTTGCGGCCGTCGTAGATCATCTTGTCGTAGATCTCGTCGGCGCAGACCACCAGTTGATGCTGCCGCGCGATCTCGATCAGTTCCTTGAGCAGCGCATCCGGGTAGAGCGCCCCGGTCGGGTTGTTGGGGTTGATGACGACGATGGCCTTGGTCTTGGGCGTGATCTTCGACTTGATGTCTTCGATGGAAGGCAGCCAACCGGCCTCCTCGTCGCACAGGTAATGCCGGGGCGTGCCGCCGGCCAGGGTGACCCCGGCCGTCCACAGCGGATAGTCCGGCGCCGGCAGGAGGACCTCGTCGCCGGCATCGAGCAAGGCCTGCATGGTCATCACGATCAACTCGGAGACCCCGTTGCCGATGTAGATGTCCTCGATCTGCACCCCCTTGATGCCGACCCGCTGGGTCTCGTGCATGATCGCCTTGCGCGCCGAGAACAGGCCCTTGGAATCGCAGTAGCCGGCCGCGTCGGGCAGGTTGCGGATGACGTCCTGCACGATCTCTTCCGGGGCATCGAAACCGAACGGCGCGAGGTTGCCGATGTTCAGCTTGATGATACGGTTGCCCTCTTCCTCAAGCTGCTTGGCGCGGGCCATGACCGGGCCACGGATGTCATAGCAAACATTGGCGAGCTTGGCGGATTTCTTGAGCGGACGCATGTTCGACTTTCGCTTGCCGGCACTCACGCGCGACCGTCCCGTTGGAGAGAGAAAGAGGAAATACTCGGAAATCGGGACATGAGGGTGTGGCCGTGGTCTACAAAGATGGTAATTTTACCCGACCGCCCATTTTCACGGCAAACTAAGAGGCATGAAGCTCCATCTCGCCCAAACCACCGGCATCCATCTGATCACCGCCTATGGCGAGGGCTTCGTCGAGGTTGGCCACCGGCGGCTGGTCGGCAGCATAGTCCTGTTGCCGGACCAGATGCATGACTGGCAGGTCGCCGACTTCGACGACCTCAAACCCGAACACCTGAGTACCTTGCTGGAATATCGTCCGGAACTGGTCCTCCTCGGCACCGGGCGTCGGCTGCGCATTCCATCGCCCACCCTCTATGCGGGTCTGGTCGCGCAACACATCGGGGTGGAGGTCATGGATCTAGGCGCGGCCTGCCGCACCTACAACCTCCTCGCCGGCGAGGGCCGTCGGGTCGCGGCGGCCTTGATCGTCTAGGCCGCTTGGGCCCGGACCGGCATGATCTCGCCGAAGCGGCGAATCGCGGCAAACTCCTCGACGTCTTTTTCCGGCATCCGGGTATCCGGCTGATAGATCGCCAGCAGCTGGGCGATGCCGTAATCGCGGGCGGAGCGCAGCACCGGCAGGCTGTCGTCAGCCAGCAGCGATCGGGCCGGATCGAATAACACAACCGCCTGCAGCCTTGCCCAGAAACCCGGATTCTCCTTGGCCAGGCCGAATTCGTGCGCGCTGTAGACGGCATCGAAATGTACGTCGAGACCGGTACGCCGCATTTTTAGGTTGAGACTCTTGTGATGGGCATTGGTCACCAGCACCACGCGCTTGCCGGCCGTCCGTACCGCCCGGAGAAATTCGGGTACGTCGGGATGCACCGCGATCAGGTGGGCAACCTCTTCCTTGAGGGCGACGATGTCGAGCTGCAGTTGCTCGCTCCAGTAATCGACGCAATACCAGTCGAGGGTGCCGGCCTTGGCGTTGTAGCGGCGAAAACACTCGGCGTGCGCCTCCTCGTGCGGCAGGCCATGGCGTTCGGCGTATTTCTCAGGGACGTAGACCTGCCAAAAATGATTGTCGTAGTGCAGGTCGAGCAGGGTGCCGTCCATGTCGAGCAGGACGGTATCGATCCCACCCCAATCGATCACAACAAGGCCTCTCTCGACATTCCTTTACGGCGCAAGGCCTTACGCAAGGTCTGCAAGGCCTCGAGCTGAATTTGACGCACGCGCTCACGCGTCACATTGAGCACTTCGGCCAGTTCTTCCAAAGTGGAGATTTCTTGGTTGTTGAAACCGAAGCGCCGCTCGATCACCCAGCGGTGCTTTTCCGGCAGTTCGGACAACCACTCGTGGACGTGATGCTCGACCTGGGAATTCGCCAACATCTCCTCGGGCATCACGGAATTCTCGTCGGCGATCGCCTCACCGATGGAAAGGCCGGGGTCGATATCGAGTGGCGCATCCAAAGAAGCAACCCGATCGTTTAAGGCTAACACTCGTCGTACATCGTCGACCGGCTTGCCGGTCAGCGCCGCGATCTCCTCCGGCCCAGCCTCGGGACAACCGTGCATCTCCAAATGGCGCTGGGCGCGCAGATAGACGTTAAGTTCTTTGATCACATGCACCGGTAGCCGGATAGTGCGCGATTGGTTCATGATCGCGCGCTCGATGTTCTGACGAATCCACCAGGTAGCATACGTGGAGAAACGGAAACCGCGCTCGGGATCGAATTTTTCCAGGGCATGCATCAGCCCCAGATTGCCCTCTTCGACCAGATCGAGCAGGGTCAGGCCGCGATTGAGGTAGTGCTTGGCAATATTGACGACCAAACGCAGGTTGCGTTCGATCAGGGTCTGTCTGGCTTCGAAGTCGCCGGCGCGCATGCGCACCGCCAGTTCGCGTTCCTGCTGCGCGGTCAGCAGACTTTCCCGGCCGATCTCGTTGAGGTAAATCTGGGTGACATCGAGCACTTCGTCCAGATCGAGTTCGCTCTCCGCCTGCACCCGCTCGGCAGCGACCTCATTGCCCTCTTCCAGCTCTGCTTCCATGCCAGGTTCGACATAGTCTTCTTCCTGCATGTGACCTCCTACTCATCCGGTTTTTGATAGATAGAGCAGCGGGTCGACCGGTCTGCCTAGAAGCCGAATCTCGAAATGCAACTTGACCCGATCCGCATCACTATCTCCCACCTCGCCGATCTTTTGCCCTTGCGTTACCGCCTGGCCCTCGGTCACCAGAATGCGTGATTGGTGTGCGTAGGCCGACAAGGCTGTCGGACTGTGCCTAATGATGGTGAGTTTCCCATAGCCGCGCAAGCCCTCCCCCGTATACACCACAACCCCATTAGTAGTTGCCACAATGGGCTCGCCGATGATCCCGGCGACGTCGATGCCCTTGTTGCCTGTCGACTCGTTGAAACCAGCCAACAATTTGCCGTGCAGCGGCCAGATCCAGCTCGTTGGCTCTGCATCCGGTTCAGGCGTGGGTTTCAAGAGGGGCTTGGCGGCCTTGCGAACCGCTTCCGGGCTGGTTGCCGCCACCTTCGCGGCGCGGGGCGGCAGCAATCTCAGGCGATCGCCGGCACGAATATGGTTAGGATCGTTCAGCGCATTCCAAGCCGCCAAATCGCGTACATCCAGTCCGAATTCGTAGGCGATTTTATAGAGGGTATCCCCCGGCTGGACGACGTAATGCTCGGCCGGCTTACCGGCCTTGCCGATCTCTCGAATGGGGGCGAACAGCTTGGAAGTGAGGCTGCAGCCAGCCAACAACAGGCCTGCCAGCACAGCGAGGGCGAAGACCCGGCTCAACCCACTCCCGGCAGGAGAGGGACGAATTTGGCGGCCTCCAAATCGCTTTCGACGTACCCTTCCGGTCCGGCCTCCACCATCTTTAGCCGCTGGTTGTCGCCCGACCCCACCGGCGCGACCAAGCGCCCACCCGGTTTAAGCTGTGCGATCAGTTCTTCCGGAATATAGGGCATGGCCGCGGCCACCACGATGGCATCGAAGGGTGCCGCTTCCTTGTAGCCGAGCGTGCCATCGGCGATCTTGATCTGCACATTGGCGATGCGCAGCTCGCGCAGGGTATTGCGCGCCTTGCCGACCAAGCCGGCGATGCGCTCGATGCTGATGACCTTTTGCGCCAGTTGGGCCAGAACCGCGGCTTGATAGCCGCACCCCCCACCGATCTCCAGCACCTTCTCCATGCGCTTGCCCTGGCAAGCCAACTCGCAGGAGCGCGCCACAGTATAAGGACTGGAAATGGTCTGGCCGTGGCCGATCGGCAACGGCGTGTCCTCATAGGCGCGAATCTGCAAGGCATCTTCCAAAAAGACGTGCCGAGGCACGGCGTTCATCGCGGCCAGCACCTTAGGATCGCTAATCCCTTGCTCTTTCAGGCGCTCGACCATACGAGCGCGCGTGCGCTGCGACGTCATACCGATGCCGGAATGCGTACCGCTCATGCCTGGATCCAGCCCTTCAACATGTCCAGCTGGGCATAGCGCGTCAAATCGACCTGCAGCGGCGTCACCGAGATGTAGTTTCGAGCTACCGCATGGAAGTCCGTACCCGGCCCGGCATCCTGCGCCGCACCGGCCGCGCCGACCCAGTAGACCGTCTGATTCCGGGGATTGACCGCCTTCACGACCGGCTCGGCCTTATGCCGCTTGCCTAGCCGCGTGACTTCCACACCACAAATCGCCTCCGCCTTCACATCCGGCACGTTGACGTTGAGCAGCGTCGGCTCTTTGATCGGATTGGCGGCAAAGCGCTTGGCCAAATCGGCCACGAAGTCGGCCGCAGTCTGGAAATTCTCCCCGCCGACATTGACCAGCGAGACCGCAATTGAGGGAATGCCCAGCAAGAAGCCTTCGGTCGCCGCCGCCACCGTGCCGGAATAAACCGTGTCATCGCCCATATTGGAGCCGTGGTTGATGCCTGAGATCACCATATCGGGCAATTCCGGCAGTAAACCCGTAACCGCCAGGTGTACGCAGTCGGTTGGTGTGCCATTGACATGATAGAAGCCATTGGGCGTCTGGCGCACGATCAGCGGCCGATCCAGGGTCAGGGAATTGCTGGCCCCGCTACGGTCGCGTTCCGGCGCGACGACGGTAACCTCGGCGAAGGTAGCCAAGGTCGAGGCCAATTGAGCCAAGCCGGGTGCGAAATAGCCGTCGTCGTTACTGAGCAATATTCGCATGGCTATAAGTCAGAAAATTGGGGAATTTATGGTCGGGGCGAGAAGATTCGAACTTCCGACCCCCTGCACCCCATGCAGGTGCGCTACCAGGCTGCGCTACGCCCCGAACGGCGCGGATTATAAGCCGGCAGCCATACCAACGCAATTCAAAAAACCATCTTGAATCTAATTTTGGCCGAGCACTACGAGAATCTCTCCGAGCGCTTTTTTAATTTCGGCGGCGGCCAATGGACCGGCATTGACCGCGGATGCAGCATGCACTGGCGACGCAGCGGCGGCCACCTCGGCCAATTCTTCGCTACTCAAGCGATTGCGGGCACCACTGATGGTGAAACCTTCTTCGTAGAGCAACTGGCGAATGCGTCGGATCAGCATCACCTCGTGGTGCTGATAGTAGCGGCGGTTGCCGCGGCGCTTGACTGGTTTGAGCTGGGTGAACTCCTGCTCCCAATAGCGCAGCACATGCGGTTTGACCGCGCAGAGTTCGCTTACCTCACCGATCGTGAAGTAACGCTTCGACGGAATGGGCGGCAGATCACTCTGCGACTGAGGTTCCGGCATGAGCCGTCTCGACCATGGCCTTCAGCTTTTGGCTGGAGTGAAAAGTCACCACGCGGCGCGCAGTGATCGGCATTTCTTCGCCGGTCTTCGGATTGCGACCGGGGCGCTGAGGTTTGTCTCGCAATTGGAAATTGCCGAAGCCCGACAATTTGACGCTGTCCCCCGTTTCCAGAGCGGTGCGCACCTCTTCGAAAAACGCCTCGACCATTTCCTTGGCCTCGCGTTTATTCAGCCCCACTTTTTCGAACAACAAATTGGCCAGTTCGGCCTTGGTGAGCGTCGTCATTTTGTTAGTAGGCTCCATTAAGCGGCACGCAACGTCGCATTGAAACGTTCGGCCAGGAACTGCGTCATCTTATCCACGGCCGCCTCGATCTCAACGTCTGTAAGCGTTTTCTCAGTATCTTGTAATAACATGCTGAAAGCAAGGCTTTTTTTGCCAGACTCCATGCCTTTGCCTTGGTATACGTCGAACAGCGAGATGTCCACCATCTTGGCCGGCAGATTGGCCCGAGCTGCCGTCAGCATGTCACCTACGGCGACATCCGCATCGGCCACCACGGCGATGTCACGGCGCACCGCCGGGAACTTGGATAGACCAAGATAACGCGGGGCCATGCGCGTGACCACGGCGGACCAATCCAGCTCGAATAGGATGGGGGCACGGACGAAGTCGTATTTCTGCACCAAGCGCGGATGCAGGGTGCCCAGCCAGCCGATCACCTGACCGTCCAGGGCGATGCAGGCGGTACGGCCCGGATGCAGGGCCGGATGCCCGGCCCGTTCGAATCGGATCGGCAACGGATGCATTAGGGCCTCGATATCACCACGGACGTCGAAGAAGTCGGCCTCACGTTTGGCCTCGCCCCACTGCTCGGGCCGGGCATGACCATAAGCCAGACCGGCCAAGCGCAAAGGCTGCGCCTCGGCGGCAGCGCCATTGAAGCAGCGGCCCAGCTCGAACAGGCGCAGGCGTTCCTGACCGTGATTGAGGTTGTGCCGCAGGGTTTGCACCAAGCCACCCATCAGGCTGCCACGCATCGTGTCCATCTGGCTGGCAATCGGGTTGAGCAAGGCCACGGCCTGGCCGCTCGCCCGGAAATCGGCATCCAACTCGGCGGCGATGAAACTGTAGGTGATGATCTCTTGATAACCGCGGGCGTTGAGTAGGCGCTTCGCTTCAAGGACCGTCCGCTCGGCCTCTGGCACCGGTAGCAAACGTGCCTCGCCCTTGGGCGCGACGATGGGGATGGCCTCGTAGCCGTGGACCCGCGCAACCTCCTCGATCAGGTCGACCTCGCGTTCGATGTCGAAACGGAAACCAGGAGGCGTCACCTGGAAGGCATCGCCCTGCTCGCTAACCTGCATGCCGAGGCGGCCGAAGATGGCGCGCATCTCGGCGGCATCGAGATCGATGCCGAGCAAACGGCAGGCCCGCGCCGGCCGGAAGGCCACCGGCCGACGCTGGGGCAGCTCGGTCACAGTCTCCACCAATGGGCCGGCCTGGCCGCCGCAGATGTCGAGAATCAAACGAGTCGCCCGCTCCAGGGCGTGGCGCGGCAGGTCGATGTCGACACCGCGCTCGAAACGGTGCGCGGAGTCGGTGCTGAGGCCGTAGCGCCGAGCACGACCGGCGATGGCCGCTGGCACAAAATGGGCCGACTCGAGGAAGATGTCCTGCGTGGCCTCGGACACGGCGCTCGCCGCACCGCCCATCACGCCGGCCAGAGCCAGTGCACCGCTGTCGTCGGCGACGGCCAGGGTATCGGCGGCCAACTCGATGGTCTGCTCGTTGAGCAGCGCCAACTTCTCGCCGGCCTGGCCCAGGCGCACGCGGATGCCGCCCTTGAGCTTGGTCAGGTCGAAGGCATGCATGGGCTGACCCAGCTCCAGCAGCACGTAGTTGGTCACGTCGACCACCGGATGGATGCCGCGCAGGCCGCTGCGCTCCAGGCGCTCCAACATCCAGGCTGGGGTCGCGGCCTGGGCATCGATGCCGCGAATGACCCGGCCGCAATAACGCGGGCAGGCCTTGGCCTCGTCCACGGTGACCGGGAAGGTATCGGCGATCGTCGCCGCTACCGGCGAACAATCGATATGGTTCAACTGGGCGCCGGTCAGGGCGGCGACCTCGCGGGCAATGCCCAAGACCGACAAGCAATCGCCCCGATTGGGCGTGAGCTTGAGGGTGAGCAGATTGTCGTCCAGCCGACGATAGGCGCGAAAATCCTCGCCCACCGGCGCGTCGGCCGGCAATTCCAGGATGCCCTCGGCGGCCTCGGTCAGGCCCAGCTCCTTGGCCGAGCACAGCATGCCGAAGGATTCGACGCTGCGCACCTTGGCCTGCTTGATCTTGAACTCGCCCGGCAACTCGGCGCCGACCAGGGCGCAGGCGGTCTTCAGGCCGGCGCGGGCATTGGGCGCGCCGCAGACGACCTGCAAGGGCTCGCCCTCGCCCACCTTGACCCGGCAGACCTGCAAGCGGTCGGCATTGGGGTGCTTCTCGGCGCTGAGAATCTCGGCCACCACCACCTTGTCGAAGGCGGGCGCTGCCGGCTCGACGGCCTCGACCTCGAGGCCGGCCATGGTCACCAGGTGTTCCAGTTGTGCGGTATCGAGGCCCGGATTGCACAGGCTACGCAGCCAGTTTTCGGAAAATTTCATCTTGCTTGTCCCGTGTGTTCAGATGAACTTAAGGAAGCGAACATCATTTTAGTTCCGGCATAACGTGCGCCTGCGGCCCACATTAGCCTCCACTGAAACGACCGCATTTTCTTAAGCAAACTGCTTAAGAAAACGCAGGTCGTTTTCAAAAAATAAACGCAGGTCATCGACGCCATAGCGCAGCATGGCCAGGCGCTCGACACCCAGGCCGAAGGCGAAACCCTGGTAGCGCTCGGGATCGATGCCGACGTGGCCGAATACATTGGGGTGGACCATGCCGCAACCGCCGATCTCCAGCCAGCCATCACCCCAACTCATGTCCATCTCGGCCGAGGGTTCGGTGAACGGGAAGAAGGAGGGACGGAAGCGCACGCGCAGATCGTCGCGCTCGAAGAAACGCTGCAGGAAGTCCTGGATCACGCCCTTGAGGTTGGCGAAGCTCGCTTGCTCGTCCACCCACAGGCCTTCCACCTGATGGAACATGGGCGAATGGGTGGCGTCGGAATCGACGCGGAAGACCCGGCCGGGCGCGATGATGCGGATCGGCGGTTGATGGTCCTGCATGTAATGCACCTGCACCGGCGAGGTGTGGGTGCGCAATAGCTGGCCGTCCTCAACGTAGAAGGTGTCGTGCATGGCCCGGGCCGGATGGTCCTCGGGGATGTTGAGCGCGGTGAAGTTGTAGAAGTCGGTCTCGACCTCGGGGCCGTCGGCCACTGCAAAACCAATTGTGGCGAACAGCGCCTCGATGCGCTCTAGCGCAAGGGTCACCGGATGCAGACCGCCCATGGCCTCACCCCGGCCCGGCAGGGTGACGTCGAGCGACTCTTCCTTGAGCTGACGCTCCAACTGCGCAGCCTGGATGGCCTCGCGCCGGGCCTTCAACAAGGCCTCAACCTGGTCCTTGACCTGATTGATTTGGGCACCGGCGGCCTTGCGCGCTTCCGGCGCCAGGGCACCCAGGCCCTTCATCTGCTCGGTGATCAGGCCGCTCTTGCCGATAAACCGGGCCTTGGCCTGGTCCAGCGCCGGCAGGCTATCGACCGCGGCGAAAGCGGCTTGCGCCTCGCCAAGAATCTCGTCCAACTTGCTCATATCGGGCTCTGCAAAATAAAAGGGAGGCCTGGTGAGAGGCCTCCCTTCGTTCGGGTCCGGGGGTGGTGCTTAGGCCCCCAGGCTGGCCTTGGCCTGCTCAACCACCTTGGCGAATGCCGGCTGATCGAACACGGCCATATCGGCCAGGACCTTGCGGTCGATGTCGATCGAGGCCTTCTTCAGACCGTTCATGAACTGGCTGTAGTTCAATTCGACGCCCATCTCGCGCACCGCCGCGTTGATACGGGCGATCCACAGGGCACGGAATTGACGCTTGCGCTGGCGACGGTCACGGTAGGCATACTGGCCCGCCTTCATCACCGCTTCTTTGGCGACGCGGAAGACGTTACCACGACGACCACGGTAGCCTTTGGCCGCGTCCATCACCTTCTTGTGGTGGGCGCGGGCGACTGTTCCACGTTTAACTCGGGGCATGGTTCAACTCCTTATGCGTAGGGCAGCATGGCACGAACATGACCCACGTCCACGGCGGCGACGCCGCCCATGCCACGTAGGTTGCGCTTGCGCTTGGTGCTTTTCTTGGTGAGGATGTGGCGCAGATAAGCATGACTGCGCTTGACGCTGCCACTGCCACGCACGCGGAAGCGCTTTTTCGCCCCGCTCTTGGTCTTCATCTTGGGCATGTGAATGCTCCTAACTCTTGGATGCCTGCAGGTGACCCCCAGCTGCGGAGATGCTTGACCGACCTGTCGGCACTTATTTCGATGCGGATATTAACGAGGCCCGCATCCCGCCTCAAAATCTGGATCCCGCTTGCGCGAGAATGACCTGGCTAACGCCAAGTCACTTTTTCTTCTTCGGCGACAGCACCATGACCATCTGCCGGCCTTCCAGCTTGGGGAACTGCTCGACCGTTCCCAACTCGGCTAGATCAGTCTCGATCCGCTTCAGCTGCGCCACACCAAACTCCTGATGGGCCATTTCACGACCGCGGAAGCGCAAGGTCACTTTTACCTTGTCGCCCTCCTCCAGAAAGCGCGTCATATTGCGCAGCTTGATCTGGTAGTCGTTCTCGTCGGTAGCCGGCCGGAATTTGACTTCCTTGACCTGGATCTGCTTTTGCTTGAGCCTGGCTTCGTGCTGCTTTTTCTGTTCCTGGTATTTGAATTTGCCGTAATCCATGATTCGGCAAACCGGAGGTACCGCCGTAGGGGCAATCTCCACCAGATCCAGATCGGCCTCTTCCGCCTTCTGCATCGCTTCTCTCAGACTTACGACGCCGAGTTGTTCGCCGTCGCCCCCGATCAAGCGAATCTCGGGTGCATCGATCTCACCGTTGATCCGCGGGTCTTTTTCCTGTGCTATCGCCAAGCTCCTAAAATATTTACTAAATGCTAAGGGCGCCTAATCAGGCGCCCTTCAGCTCCTGCCGCAATCGGGCGATCAGCTCGTCCAGGCCCATCTGGCCCAGGTCTTCGCCGCCGCGGACGCGTACAGCCACTTTGCCCTCCGCCCGTTCCTTGTCGCCAACCACTAACTGATAAGGGACGCGCTGCATGGAGTGCTCGCGGATTTTATAGGTAATCTTCTCATTCCTCAAGTCCGAAATGGCCCTGAATCCTTGTTTTTTAAGGGCTTCTTTGACCTCATCGGCATATTCGGCTTGGCCGTCGGTGATATTCATCACCACCGCCTGCACCGGCGCCAGCCAGAGCGGGAAGTTGCCGGCATAGTGCTCGATCAGAATGCCGATGAAGCGCTCCATCGAACCGACGATAGCCCGATGCAGCATGACCGGGGGGTGGCGCGAATTGTCCTCGGCCACGTATTCGGCGCCCAAGCGCACCGGCAGATTGAAATCGAGCTGGATGGTGCCGCATTGCCAGAGCCGGCCCAAGGAGTCTTTCAGCGTGAATTCGATCTTGGGCCCGTAGAAGGCGCCTTCGCCCGGCTGCAGGTCATAGGCCAGACCGTTCTGGGTCAACGCGGCGGCCAGGGCGGCCTCGGCCTTGTCCCAGGTCTCGTCGGTGCCGACCCGCTTCGCCGGCCGGGTCGACAGCTTGACCAGCACGTCGTGGAAGCCGAAATCGGCATAGACCGACTGCAACATCTTGATGAAATCCGACACCTCGGCCTGGACCTGCTCCTCAGTACAGAAGATATGGGCGTCGTCCTGAACGAAGGCGCGCACCCGCATCAAGCCATGCAGAGAACCGGACGGCTCATTGCGGTGGCAGGAACCAAACTCGGCCAGGCGCAACGGCAGATCGCGGTAGGAATGCAGGCCGTGGTTGAATATCTGCACGTGGCCCGGGCAGTTCATCGGCTTTACCGCGTAGTCGCGGTTCTCCGACGCGGTGGTGAACATGTTCTCGCGATAGTTCTCCCAGTGGCCGGACTTCTCCCACATGCTGCGGTCCATCACCGTCGGGGTTTTGACTTCTTGGTAGCCATACTCGCGGAACTTGTCCCGCATGTACTGCTCGATCTCCTGCCAGATCACCCAGCCGTGCGGGTGCCAGAACACCATGCCCGGCGCCTCGTCCTGCATGTGGAACAGGTCGAGCTGCTTGCCCAGGCGACGGTGGTCGCGCTTCTCCGCCTCTTCCAGGCGATGCAGGTAGGCATCGAGGTCTTCCTTCTTGGCCCAGGCCGTGCCGTAGATGCGCTGCAGCATCTCGTTCTTGGAGTCGCCGCGCCAATAGGCCCCGGCCACCTTCATCAGCTTGAACACCTTGAGTTTGCCCGTCGAGGGCACGTGCGGGCCGCGGCAGAGGTCGATGAACGCGCCCTCGCGGTACAGCGAAATGGTCTGGCCGGCCGGAATGCTGGCGATGATCTCGGCCTTGTAATGCTCGCCGATGGACTTGAAGAACTCGACCGCCTTGTCCCGTTCCCATTCCTCGCGGCTGACCGGGATGTCCTGCTTGGCCAGCTCGGCCATGCGTTTTTCGATGGCGGCCAGGTCATCCAGGGTGAATGGACGCTTGTAGGCGAAGTCGTAGTAAAAACCGTCCTCGATCACCGGGCCGATGGTGACCTGGGCCTCGGGGAACAGCTCCTTCACCGCATAGGCCAGCAAGTGGGCCATGGAATGGCGGATCAGCTCCAGGCCGTCGGCATCCTTGTCGGTGACGATGGCCAGGTCGGCATCATTTTCAATGCGGAAGGAGGTATCGACCAACTGGCCGTTGACCTTGCCGGCCAGGGCGGCCCGGGCCAGGCCGGCGCCGATGCTGGCCGCCACCTGGGCCACGGTCACCGGCTCATCGAACCTGCGCTCGGAGCCATCGGGAAGACGGATAACAGGCATCGTTCGCTACCATCAAAAAAGAAAAGCCAGAACGGGTCTGGCTTTTCTATATGTTGGTAGGCGCGATTGGACTCGAACCAACGACCCCCACCATGTCAAGGTGATGCTCTAACCAGCTGAGCTACGCGCCTAAAGAGGTCGGCATTGTATCTGGTTGCCAGATCGGTAGCAATCATTGCTTTGCCATACGCACAGTACGCACATTTCAAACGGCATCGCGGCTCTCGGTAGCCGCCTGCCAGGCCTTAAGCTTGCGCCACAACGAGGCCCGGTTGATGCCCAATATCTGCGCCGCCGCGGTCTGGTTACCGTTCACCTCGTCCAACACCCGATGGATATACGCCCGCTCTTGCTCTTCGAGCGTAGGCAGCCGGCCGTCGCCGCGACGCGGCGCAATGGTCGAGCCTTGCGTCTGCATCGGCTCCGGCAAGTGCGCCAACTCGATGGTGTCGCCTTGAGCCATGGCCGTGCCGCGTTCAACCAGATTCTCCAACTCCCGCACGTTGCCGGGAAAGGAATAGCCCATCAACACCGACAGCACCGGCTCGGCGATGTGTTTCACATCCTTGTTCATCCGGCTGGCATAGCGCAGCAGGAAGTGCTGAAGCAATAAGGGGATATCCCCCTTCCGTTCGCGCAACGGCGGGATGTGCAGATTGACGACGTTTAGTCGGAAATACAGGTCTTCGCGAAAGCCCCCCGATTTGACCGCCGCCGCGATGTCCGCGTTGGTCGCCGCCAGCAGCCGGATATCGCACTTCACCGGATTGGTACCGCCGACCCGGAACAACTCTTTTTCCTGCAACACGCGCAATAGCTTGACCTGCATGGACGCAGGCATTTCCGTCACTTCATCGAGGAAAAGCGTGCCGCCGGAGCTCACCTCCAGTAGCCCTCGCTTCAACTTGGTCGCCCCGGTAAAGGCATCTTTTTCGTGGCCGAACAACTCATTGGCCAGCAACTCCTCGCTGAAGGCGCCGCAGTTAATCGCGGTGAACGGCCCCTCGCTGTGCAGGCTGTGCTGGTGCAGAAATTTGGCGATCAGTTCCTTACCGGTCCCGCTCTCCCCGGTGATCAGAACACTGCAATCGGTCGGCGCGATCTGGCGCGCGGTATCGAGCAGGCGCTGCATCGCCGTATCCTGGGTGAGGATGGTCTCGCCATCCCGATAGCGTTTGATCTCTCGGCGCAACACGCCGTTTTCCC
>JAJZTS010000066.1 GCA_021848725.1 Pseudomonadota bacterium | reverse complement strand
GTCCACTGCATCTTAGTGCCCCCCTTCCTTGACCATATTGATGGTGTATTTCGGAATCTCGATCACCACGTCCTGGCCGCCCATCAAGGCCTGGCAGGACAGCCGCGAGGTGGGTTCCAGGCCCCAAGCCTTGTCGAGCAGGTCTTCCTCTGTTTCGGTCGCTTCCGACAGCGTATCGAAGCCTTCGCGGATGACCACGTGGCAGGTGGTGCAGGCGCAGGACTTCTCGCAGGCGTGTTCGATCTCGATGCCGTTGTCGAGCAGGTTATCGCAGATCGACACGCCCTTCTGCGCATCGATGACGGCGCCGCCCGGGCAAAGCTCCTCGTGCGGCAGGACGATCAATTGGGGCATACGGCTTCCTTCGTTTCGACTTGTTGGCTGGGCAATGCAGCCAGCACGCCATCCCAGAACACGATACGCGCCTCGACGGCCTGGACGGCAGCGGCTTGCGCCTCGGCCCGCTTGGCGGCGTCGTTACCGCACAGGGCATCGAGCAGGCGCAGGGAGAGCGGCGCGTGGAAATCTTCGTCCAGGTGGATGTGGCGATTTAAATAATAGTAGAACGTCGGCGCTTGTTGTTCGGTGACCGCCATGCGCGCGAGGAAGGCGCGGAACATCGCCGGGATGACATGCTCGCGGCCGAGCGCCAGGGCCGCCGCCACAGCATGCGGCCGGCCGGAATCGATGAAGCCGAAGGTGGTACGCGTGAAGGTGAGCGCGGGTACCGGCACGCCGGCGCTCGCCAACGCCGGCTCCAGGCCTTGCTGCTTAAGGGTATCGATGAAGCGCTGCATCTGCGTGGCATCGGCGCCGATCTCGCGCATGGCGCCGAGATAGAGTTCGAAATGGCTGGCGAAGCCCTCGCTGCCCGGCATCGCCTGGTCGGTCTCTTCTTCCAGCACCAGTTCATTGATGAAGCGA
Organism: Pseudomonadota bacterium; assembly: GCA_021848725.1. Taxonomy (GTDB): domain Bacteria; phylum Pseudomonadota; class Gammaproteobacteria; order Burkholderiales; family Thiobacillaceae; genus Sulfuritortus. The sequence continues at coordinate 9,069 of JAJZTS010000066.1, read as the reverse complement.
GCGACGCTGGCATCCTGGCCCGGGGTCCAGGGCCAGCGCGCCGGGGCGACGGCGTGTTGCAGATATTTGATCAGGGACATGAAATCCCAGACCGAATAGACGTGGTGCTGCATGAATACGCGCAGATCGTCGAGCGATTGCAGCGCACCGTAGATCGGATGGCTATCCAGCCGATGCTGAAGGCCCTTGATGAATTTTTCGTCGAAACCGCTCATAGATCCAACTCCTCGAGCCTTTGTCCTTTCAATGCCCGCTTGACGCTGGCATCCATACGCCGAGCGGCAAACTCGGAGGTGCCTTGATTCAACGCATCCGAGGCCCGCTTCACGGTTGGCGCGTCGTTGCCCTGCATCGCCTGTTTCAGCGCAGCCAGCAAGGTCGAGATCGCGCTGCGCTCGGCTGGGTCGAGTAGCGTCTCGCCATCTTCGGCCAGGGCCGCCTCGGTCGCCTCGACCAAGCGCTGCGCATCGACCTTGAGCTCGGCCAATTGCCGGGCCTCGACATCGAAGCGGGCATGATCGTAGGAGTCGCGCAGCATGCGCGCGATCTCGTCGTCGCTCAGGCCATAGGACGGCTTCACCTCGATATGCGCCTCGATGCCGGTGCTCATCTCGCGCGCCGCCACCGCCAGCAAGCCATCGGCATCGACCTGGAAGGTCACCCGGATGCGCGCCGCACCCGCCACCATCGGCGGAATGCCGCGCAACTCGAAGCGCGCCAACGAACGGCACTCGCTGACCAGCTCGCGCTCGCCCTGTACCACATGGATGGCCATCGCCGTCTGGCCGTCCTTGAAGGTGGTGAATTCCTGCGCGCGTGCCAGCGGCAAGGTGGCGTTGCGCGGGATGATCTTCTCGACCAGGCCGCCCATGGTCTCGATGCCAAGCGACAACGGCACCACGTCGAGCAACAGCCAATCGTCGTCGCGCTTGTTGCCGGCCAGCACGTTGGCCTGGATCGCCGCCCCGAGTGCCACCACCTTGTCCGGATCGAGATTGGTCAGCGGCACCTGGCCGAAGAACTCACCGACCGCCGCCTGGATGCGCGGCATGCGGGTCGAGCCGCCGACCATGACCACGCCCTTCACTTCAGCCGGCGTCAGCCCGGCGTCGCGCAGGGCCTTGCGGCACGGCAGCAGGGTCTTGTTGACCAGGCTCTCGGTCATGGCGCGGAAGGCCTGCTCGTCCAGGCGCAGATCGACCAACTGCCCGGTCGACAGCATCGCGGTGATGCCGGCCGTCGGCCGTTCCGACAGCATCTCTTTGGCCTCGCGCGCGCGGGTCAGCAACAGCCGCTTGTCGTGATCGCCCAGCACCGACAACCCGGCCTGCTCCAACACCCAGCAATAGATGCGATGATCGAAATCGTCGCCACCCAGGGCCGAATCGCCGTTGGTGGCCAGCACCTCGAACACGCCCTTGGACAGCTTGAGAATGGAAATGTCGAAGGTGCCGCCGCCGAGGTCGTACACCGCATAGATGCCTTCGGCGCCGTTATCGAGACCATAGGCGATGGCCGCCGCGGTCGGTTCGTTGAGCAGGCGCAACACGTTGAGACCGGCCAGCTTGGCGGCATCCTTGGTCGCCTGGCGTTGGGCATCGTCGAAATAGGCCGGCACGGTGATGACTGCGCCGGCAAGCTCACCGCCCAGCGCCGTCTCCGCGCGTTGCTTGAGCACCTTGAGGATTTCGGCCGAGACCTCGACCGGGCTCTTGCTGCCGGCCACGGTCTTCAATTGCAACATACCCGGCGCATCGACAAATTGATACGGCAGCGCCGCGATGTCGCGGATGTCCTGCACCCCACGCCCCATGAACCGCTTTACCGACACCAGCGTGTTGTGCGGGTCGTCACTTTGCTTGGCCTGGGCCGGATAGCCCACCGTCACCGAACCGTCGGCAAGATAACGCACGACCGAAGGCAGGAGCGAGTGGCCCTGTTCGTCGTTGATCACCACGGACAGGCCATTGCGTACCGAGGCGACCAGGGAATTGGTCGTACCCAAGTCGATGCCCACCGCCAGTCGGTGCTGGTGAGGGGCGGTGCTCATGCCGGGTTCGGAGATTTGCAGCAGGGCCATGATCTTCGTAAGGGGTTAGGAGTGAGGGGTGAGGAGTATGACGGAAGCCGCCGCCGCACTCCTCACTCCTCACGCCTCACTCTATTTCCTCATAGGCGGCATCGATCTCCGCCAGCAATTTTTGCATGAACCGGTATTTGCGCAAGACCTCGGCTGCATGCGGAAAATCCTGTTGTTGATCCAACAGATTCGCCAATTGCGCTTGCATGGCCTGTGCCAAGCCGCCGATGTCGCGCTCCAAATCCTGCAAGCCGGCAAGGCTCTTATCGGCCTTGGCCTCTGCCAAGGCCTCGCGCCAAGCCATTTGCTGCATCAGGAAATCGGCCGGCATCTTGGTGTTGTTCGGGTCCAGCGCATGGATGCCGCGCAACTCCAGCAGATAATTCGCCCGGTCGAACGGCTGGCGCAGGGTTTGGTAGGCCTCGTTGACGCGCGTCGTCCACTGCATGGACAAGCGCTGCTCAGCCTCGCCGGCGTGGGTAAAACGGTCGGGGTGCACCTGGGACTGGACGTCGCGATAGGCGCGCTCCAGCGCCCCGGTATCGAGGGCAAACCGCGGCGCCAGGCCGAAGAGTTCGAAATGATTGCGATTGAAATCGAGCATTCGGGCTAAAGGCTGGAGGCCAGAGGCATCGCCGCTCGCCCCAAGCCCGGGTCAGACGTTAAAGCTTTCGCCGCAACCGCACTGGTTTTTGACGTTCGGGTTGTTGAACTTGAACCCTTCGTTGAGGCCCTCTTTGACGAAATCAAGTTCGGTGCCGTCGAGATAGACCAGGCTCTTGGGGTCGACATAGACGGTCACCCCTTTGCTCTCGAACTTGAGGTCTTCCGGGTCCTCGGCATCGGCGAACTCCAATTTATAAGCCATGCCGGAGCAACCGGAGGTGCGCACGCCCAGCTTCAGGCCCAGGCCCTTACCGCGTTTAGCCAGGAAGTCTTTGACGTGATCGGCGGCGCGTTCGGATAGGGTCACCGACATGGTCAAGCCTCCTGTGCCGTCGCCGGCGGATTGCAGGCCGTGTAGCCCTCGCCGCCCAGGCCGTGCTTCTGTTTGTAGTCGGCCACGGCCGCCTTGATCGCATCCTCGGCCAGGATCGAGCAATGGATTTTCACCGGCGGCAAGGCCAGCTCCTCGGCGATCTGGGTGTTCTTGATCGACATCGCCTCATCCAGGGTCTTGCCCTTGACCCACTCGGTCACCAGCGACGAAGAGGCGATGGCGGAACCGCAACCGTAGGTCTTGAACTTGGCATCCTCGATGACGCCCTGGTCGTTGACCCGGATCTGCAACTTCATCACGTCGCCGCAAGCCGGCGCGCCGACCATGCCGGTGCCGATCTGATCGTCGCTCTTGTCGAAGGCGCCCACGTTACGCGGGTTCTCGTAGTGGTCGATGACTTTATCGCTGTATGCCATGATTTTTATCTCCTAACCGGGTTCAGTGGGCCGCCCACTGAACCGATTTCAAATCGACGCCGTCCTTGTACATCTCCCACAGCGGCGACATCTCGCGCAGCTTGCCGATCTTCTCATGCAGCAGCTTGGCCGCGTAATCGATCTCGGCCTCGGTGGTGAAGCGGCCGATGGTGAAACGGATGGAGCTATGCGCCAGTTCGTCGTCGCGGCCCAGGGCCTTAAGCACATAGGACGGCTCCAGGCTGGCCGAGGTACAGGCCGAACCGGACGACACCGCCAAATCCTTGATCGCCATGATCAGCGACTCGCCCTCGACGAAGCTGAAGCTGACGTTCAGGTTGCCGGCGATGCGGCTGGCCATGTCGCCGTTGATGTGCACCTCTTCGATGCCATCCAGCCCCTGCCACAGGCGGTCACGCAACATGCGGATGCGCTCGGTCTCGGCTTGCATCTCGGCGCGGGCCAAAGCGAAGGCCTCGCCCATGCCGACGATCTGATGAGTCGGCAGGGTGCCGGAGCGCATGCCGCGCTCGTGACCGCCGCCGTGCATCTGCGCCTCCAGGCGCACGCGCGGCTTGCGCCGAACGTAGAGCGCGCCGATGCCCTTGGGCCCGTAGACCTTGTGCGCCGAGAACGACATCAAATCGACTTTCAACTTGCCCAGGTCGATATCGACCTTGCCGGCGGCCTGGGCGGCATCGACATGGAAGATCACGCCCTTCTCCCGGCAATACTCGCCCATCGCCGGGATGTCCTGGATCACACCGATCTCGTTGTTCACATACATCACCGAGGCGAGGATGGTGTCGGGCCGGATCGCGGCCTTGAACACGTCCATATCGACCAGGCCGTTTTCCAGCACCGGTAGATAGCTCACCTCGAAGCCCTGGCGCTCCAGTTCGCGGCAGGTGTCGAGCACGGCCTTGTGCTCGGTCCGCACGGTGACAATGTGCTTGCCCTTGCCCTGGTAGAAGTGGGCGGCGCCCTTGATCGCCAGGTTGTTCGACTCGGTCGCGCCCGAGGTCCACACGATCTCGCGCGGGTCGGCGTTAACCAGCGCGGCCACTTGCTCGCGCGCCGTCTCCACCGCCTGGTCCGCCGCCCAGCCGAAGGCATGGGTGCGCGAAGCCGGGTTGCCGAACTTCTCGGTCAGATAGGGGATCATCTTCGCCGCGACACGGGGATCGACCGGTGTCGTGGCGGAATAGTCCAGATAGATCGGGGTGTGCACCATTGACTTCTGCTCCATCAACCGGTGACCGCCATCTTGATCTCGGCGGTACCTAAGACCCGGCGTTCCTGTTGCTCATCTTGCTGCTGTTTCTCGGTCTGGCCGCGCACAAGCTGATCCAGATTGACCGCTTCCAGATACTGATAAATATGGGCATTCAACGACGACCACAACTCATGCGTCATGCACGGCTTATTGTCGTGGCAATTGCCCATGCCGCCGCACTGCGTCGCGTCGATCTGCTCGTCCACCGCTCGAATGATGTCGGCCACCGAAATCTCCGGCAGCGGTTTGGCCAGGCAATAACCGCCGCCCGGGCCGCGCACGCTTTCGACCAGGCCTTGCCGACGCAGACGACCGAACAATTGCTCCAGATAAGACAAAGAAATCTTTTGCCGCTCACTGATGCCTGCCAGCGTCACCGGCCCGCGCTCATGGCGCATGCCAAGATCGATCATCGCAGTCACCGCAAAGCGTCCCTTAGTCGTCAGCCTCATGTTTCGCCCCTATCGAAGGTATCCAACGCTTGCAGTGTATAAAGCCCGATAAAATTAGTCAACTATTAACCGCGCAGGGTCAATCGACAATGCGATTCAAATACTCGGGGTCGAAGCCATCGGCCGGCCCTTTGGCCTCTTCGACCTTGCACCCGAGGCGCTGGAGCTCGGCGACGATCCAGTCGATGCGCCGATCGGTGCCCGCGCTGTGGTCGATCAGGCCATGAATCGCCTTGACCATCGGGTCGTTCATGTCGTCGCTGATCGCATAGGCGGAAAAACCCAAGCGCTCTGCCTGTTCGCTGCGCACCTTGTCGCGTTGGGCATCGATGATGCGGGCCGGAATGCCGATTGCCGTCGCCCCGGCCGGGACATCCTTCACCACCACCGCGTTCGAACCGACTTTGGCGCCCGCGCCCAGCGTGATCGGCCCCAAAATCTTGGCCCCGGCGCCGACGATCACGCCCGGCTCCAAGGTCGGATGGCGCTTGCCCTTCTGCCACGAGGTACCGCCCAGGGTCACGCCGTGATACAGCGTGCAGTCGTCGCCGATCTCGGCCGTCTCGCCGATCACCACGCCCATGCCGTGGTCGATGAACACTCGGCAGCCGATGCGCGCGCCGGGATGGATCTCGACCCCGGTCAGCCAGCGCGCCAGCATCGCGAACAGCCGCGCCAGCCACTTCAAACGCCAACCCCACAGGGCATGGTTGAAGCGGTGCAGCAGGATCGCATGCACGCCGGGATACGTCGTCAGCACCTCGAAAAAGGTGCGCGCCGCCGGATCCCGCTCGAACACGACGCCGATGTCTTCGCGTAAACGCCGGAACATGTGAATAAAACGATGCGATGATCTCAAATTCGGGTCGCGTATTATGCAATTCCCGACTAAAGAGGTCAATTTTAGACCCCGGCTAAATAGCTATCGGGAAAGCCTCTGGATGGCCCCCAGAATGCCGCGCAAGATCGCCACCTCTTCCTTTTCGACGCCGGCCCGGGCGAACAGCCGGCGCAGCCGCGGCATCAGCCGCTTCGGTGCGGCCGGGTCGAGAAAATCGATGGCGACCAGGGTCCGCTCCAGCTCCGTATAGAAGCCCTCAAGCTCCTCGTGCCGCGCCGGCTCGAATTCGGGCAGGGGGATGGTCGCATCCTCCAGGCTGCTGCGCAGCTCATAGGCCAGCACCTGCACGGCCGAGGCGAGATTGAGCGACATATAGTCTGGGTTGGCCGGGATGTTGATCAGCCAACGGCAGCGCATCAACTGCTCGTTGGACAGGCCGAAGGTCTCGGAGCCGAAGACCAGGGCCACCGGCGCGGCTTGGGCCTCGGCCAACATCAGCGGCGCCGCCTGGCGCGGGGTGTGGGCCGGGTGCGGCAGATCGCGCCGGCGCGAAGTGCAGGCTGCCGCCAGCACGGTATCGGCCAACGCCGCCTCCAGGCTGGTGCAGACCACGGCGGCGGCGAGCACGTCGACCGCGCCGGAGGCCCGCGCCCGGGCCTCGTCGTCGATCGCGCACTTGGGATTGACCAGGTACAGCCGGGACAGCCCCATCACCTTCATCGCCCGTGCCGCCGCCCCGATGTTGCCCGGATGGCTGGTCTCGACCAGTACGATGCGGAGATTGTCTAAAGTAGAAGCGGGATTCACGGTAAAATGCCGGCGATTCAATATGCTCTTTAATTAACTAGCCATGCATCCGATGCTCAATACGGCGGTCAAGGCCGCCCGGCGTGCCGCCACCATCATCAACCGGGCCTCCAACGACCTGGATCAACTCACCGTGCGCGCCAAGCGCGAGAACGATTTCGTCAGCGAGGTCGACCACGCCGCCGAACAGGCCATCATCGACACCCTGCTGACGGCCTATCCGGGCCACGCGATTCTAGCAGAGGAGTCCGGCGTCACCGGCGCCTCGGAATTCCAGTGGGTGATCGATCCGCTCGACGGCACCACCAACTTCCTGCATGGCTTTCCGCAGTATGCGATCTCCATCGCCCTGCTGCACAACGGCGTGCCGACCCACGGCGTGGTCTACGATCCGGTGCGCAACGAGCTGTTCACCGCCAGCCGCGGCACCGGCGCCTTCCTCAACGACCGCCGTATCCGCGTGTCCAAGCGGACCAAGTTGAAAGAAGCGCTGATCGGCACCGGCTTCCCCTTCCGCGATTTCACCCATCTCGACGCCTACGTCGCCATGTTCCGCGACCTGGTGCAGCACACCGCTGGCCTGCGCCGGCCCGGCTCGGCCGCGCTCGACCTGGCCTGGACCGCCGCCGGCCGCACCGACGGCTTCTTCGAACTCGGCCTCAACCAATGGGACATCGCCGCTGGCTGCCTGCTGGTAGCCGAGGCCGGCGGCCTGGTCGGCGACCTGACCGGCGACGATGGCTATCTGAAGTCTGGTCACGTCGTCGCCGGCAGCCCCAAGGTCTTCGCGCAATTGTTGCAGGCCATCGCGCCGCATCTGACCCCAGTACTTAAGGGTCACTAGGGCCTCTACCTATCTGCTTTCCAAGCCCCGCCCACGGCCCTATAGTTCCTTTATCAGCGCAATAAGGGCGATATAAAGCCACATCGCCCTCTGCGCAACAGAGGGGATGCGCGCTTCAACGGGGCGCGGCAGACGGGGAAAGATGGCTACGCTAAAGCACATATTGGCGGTCGAGGACGACCCGGATATCCAGAAAGTCATCAAGCTGGCGCTCGATACGGTGGGCGGCTTCACCACGACCCTGGCCAGCTCCGGCCAAGAGGCGCTCGCCGCCCTGGATCACTGCCAGCCCGACCTGCTCCTGCTCGATGTCATGATGCCGGGCATGGATGGCCCGACCACGCTGAGCCGCATCCGCGAACGCGCCGAGCACCGGGACACGCCAGCCATCTTCCTCACCGCCAAGGCACAAACGCACGAAATTCAGAGTCTCCTCGCGCTCGGCGCGATCGCGGTGATCGCCAAACCCTTCGACCCGATGAAACTGGCCGAAGAGGTTCGCCGCCACTGGAATCAGGCCGTCAACACCGTTAGCCAACCCGCCCCGGAACCACACCCCGAACTCTCGCTGGAGGCCTCGATCGAGGCCTTGCGCCAGGAATTCATCGCCGAGATCCCTCAGCGCCTGACGGATATCGATGCGCTGTGGCAGCGCATCAAGGCCGGCCAGGCCAAGCTCGCGGATTTGCAAGAACTCGTGCGGCTCATGCATAGCCTCAGCGGCACCAGCCGCACCTATGGGCTCAACCTCCTCGGCCTGCATGCAAAAAAAATTGAAAAGGCACTGCAAACCTACGGCGAAGCTGGACAGCTCCCCACTGCCCAAAGCCACAGCCGATTCGATGCCGATTTCTCGACGCTCGACAATCTAGCCCATCGCCCCGCCGAATCGGCCAGACCGGTCGATGCCGAAGCGCCGACCTTGCCCTTGCAAAGCAAGGCCCTGGTCTACCTGCTCGAGGACGACCCGGCGCAGGCCGCCTTTCTCGCCACGCAGCTCGGCCACTTCGGCTACCGGGTCAAGCACTTCCAGGAAGCCGAGCCCCTGCTTGTCCAAATCGACGCCGATGCGCCGAACGCAATCGTGCTCGACATCATGCTCAAGGAGGGGCCGATGGCCGGCATCGACGTGGCGCGCCAACTTTCGGCCGACCGGCACAAAAATACCCCGATCATCTTTACTTCAGCGCGCGACGACATCACCGCCCGGCTGGAAGCGGTGCGTGCCGGCTGCTATGCCTACCTGCACAAACCCATCGACATCGGCAAGCTGGTCGATACCCTGGATCGCTCACTCAAACAGCCGGCCCCCGCCCCCTATCGAATCATGATCGTGGAAGACCAGCTCTCGGT
>JAJZTS010000065.1:8269-10114 GCA_021848725.1 Pseudomonadota bacterium | reverse complement strand
GAAGTTGCGCAGCACGTTGATCAGGCCCGAGGCCTGGACGAACTTCAGCGGGATGATCTGGATGACCGGCGAACCGTTGCCGGCCGCCTCGAACCCGAGCGAATCGCGCGGCGCATTGGCGTCGCGGATGATCTTATAGAGGCCACCCTCGCGCACGATGGACAGACCATTCATCTGCAGGATGCGCTCGAGGATGCTGTAGATGTCCGCCTGGCTCACCGTGCCCGAGGTATTGATGGTGACCTTGCCGGTGGCGCCCGGGTCCATGATGAAATTGAGCTTGAGGATATCGCCGAGGATGGTCTGCACCACCTCGAAGATGTCGGCATTGTCGAACCGCAACGCGACGCCGGGCTGCGGCACGGCCGACACATTGGGTTGATGCACCTTGATCGAGCCGGTGTCGATCTTCAAATCGAGCGACGAGCTGGCAGGCGCGGCCGCGGCGGCCGGTGCTGTCGTCTCGACGGGTTTGGCGGCATCCGCCGCCGGGGCTGCGCCCGCTTCGGCCTTGAAGAAGGGGTTTTCAGTCGCACCCGGCGTCGGTTCGACGCCATCCGCCCACGCGCCCGCCATGACCAGGCATGCGCACAAACCGGACGCCTGCAATAACGAACGCAGCGTTTTCATTAAATGCCATCCCACAAACGGATTCCCTGTTTCCTCAGAAGCCGCGCAGATCGGCGCTTCGCCTTGCGAAGCGCCGCCATTCCGCGCAAAAACGCACGCTATCTTAATCGATACATGGCGGATTTGGGCATTTTGCCGGCCGCATCGGCCGCGCCAACGCCCGCCGCGTGGGAATCCCACAACGGCAGGCGTCAGCCTTTTTTCCAATAAGGCGCCAGCAAACCCCGGCTCATGTGCCGCCAAATCTCGCGCACGCGCACCCTGCGCTTCGACTGCGCCTCTTTGCGCGCCCGCAATACCCGGGGCATGGCCTTTAGCGCATGCCACTTCGACTTGAGGATGACGCCCGCCTGCCCCGTGCCGGCATAACGTGCGATGGTCAGCACATTCGCCAAGAGATGTTGCGGCAGATAGAGCCACAGCAAAGGGGCCGGCATGTTCTTGAAATAGGCCCACACCATGTTCCGGTGCCCGTGGTAGATACTGAAATCGCTGCGAAACCCGGTGATCGCCGAGCCCATATGCAGCGCCCGCGACTCGGGCACGTAACGGCTGCAATAGCCTTGCAAACGCAGCCGAAAGCCGAGATCGACGTCCTCGAAATAGCAGAAATAACTCGTATCGAAGCCGCCGACGTCGATGAGCGCATCGCGCCGATAGAGGGCAGCGGCGGCGCACGGGGCAAAAATCTCGTCGCTTTCGGCAACGCCGCGCTCGGCCAGCCTGCCGTAGTCCCGGCGCCAGGCGAGGCCGCTGACATGATAGACATCGCCCGTGCCATCCAGGCGCGCCGGGTCTTCGGCCATGACCAGCTTGCTGCCGAACGATGCGCAAGCAGGGTAGCGCTCCGTCGCGGCCATCAGGCTGGCCAACCAATCGGGCTCGGGAAAGGCATCGGGGTTCAAACAGGCGATCCACTTGCACTCGCCGGCCGCCTCGATGCCCGCATTGCAACCGCCGGCAAAGCCCGCATTTTCGGGCAAGCGCACGATTTCTACCGTCGGACAGGCCGCCTCGATGCCGTCGAGCGAGTCGTCCATGCTGGCGTTATCGACCACGACGACCCGGAAGGACGGATAGGTTTGCCGCGCCACGGCCGCCAAGCATTGACGCAACAGGTCCCCGCTGTCGAAATTAACGATGACGACGACGACCTCGTCCGACGAAGGCAAGCTCACTCCCCTATCCCACCCAGCAGCCGCCATTCCCTGGCGG
>JAJZTS010000065.1:0-8169 GCA_021848725.1 Pseudomonadota bacterium | reverse complement strand
TGGGCGAGCATCCACCGATAGGTGTTAGCCAAGCCCTCTTCAAAGCCGACCTGGGGCCGCCAGCCCAGGTGCTCTCGGGCCAGGGAAATATCCAGCACGTTTACCGGCACATCGAACTTCCTGGCCGGCTGATACACCCGCTCGATTGGCCGACCAAGCAGCCGTTCGGCCTGGTCGAGAATGTCATTCAGGCTGAGGCCTCGGCCGCTGCCAATATTGAATATGCGCTGCGGGCCGGCATGGTCCATGGCGCGCACGAACGCACGAATCGCGTCCTTGATGTAGATATAGTCGCGCACCACACCGCCGTCGCCCCAAATCTCGATCGACTCGCCCTGCATGGCCTTATGCAGAAAAACCGGAATCACGCCCTGGGCGGCGACATGGCGCTGGCGCTCGCCGAAGGGGTTGGCTAGGCGCAAAACCACATAATCGAGGCCGTAGAGGTCGCGATACAGGTTCAGGTATTTCTCTATCGCCAGCTTATGGATGCCGTAGGAGCAGATCGGGTCGGTCGCATGGCCTTCCGCGATCGGCACGACGCTGGGCCGGCCGTATACCGTGCCGCCCGAAGAGGCGAAGACGATCCTTTTTTTAGGGCCGGCCCGGACCAAGTCGAGCAGACGCAATGTGCCGACCAGATTGGATTCGACATCGTAGACCGGGTTGTCGTTCGAATTCTTCGGCAAGGTGGTACTGACCAAATGGAAGATCACCTCGCTGTCGGCAACAGCCGCCTCCAAGTCGCGCGAGTTGGTGAAATCGCCCTCGACCCAGGCCAAGCGGCTGTCGATGTCGGGCGGCAGCACCCTTTGCACCCGCGGCCGCTCGAAGACGGTCACAGCGTGACCACTGGCAACCAGGGCCTCGCATAGATGGGCGCCGACAAAACCGCCGCCACCTAGGATTAGGCATTTCATGCCGGGGTTTTCTCCTCGATCATGTCTTCGAGCGTCCGCGCAAATTTTTCCGCCTCGCGCGCCCAGTCCGTCCGTTCGGCCAGCGCCAGCCCGGCCTCGATCAAGGCTTGGCGGCGCCCTTCGTCGTCGAGCAGGGCCACCACCGCCTCGCTGAGGGCCTCGACCGTCGGATCGGCCAAGACCGCGACCTCCGGCGTCAACAGCCATTCGACATTGGGGCCGCGATTGCTGACCACGGGGCAACCGCAGGCCATCAGCTCCAAGGGTAGCAGCGAAAGGTTGGTCAACGACAGCACCAGCGCCGCATCGCATTCGCGATAGAGGGCGGGCAAGTCGGCCAATGCGACGCTGCCGGCATTCCGATGGGGGAAGGGCAGCGCATAGCCCGAGGTATCCCAGCCGGCCAGGATGAAATGCACATCCGGCAATTTCTTGGCGATTGCATCCAGCACCATGATGCCCAACTCGAACGCCCGGCGCGGCGTCGGCGGGCGGGCATAGAAGAAGACCTGGCGCACGCCGCCTGCCTTGCGCGGCTGCGGGGCATAGAGATGGCGGTCGTAGGAAAAGCCGATGGCCCGGGTTTGCATGCCGTAATCCGCCGCCAGCTTCGCGGCCAGCCAGTCGCCCGCCGTAATGCCGGTAAAACCGAATCGGTAAGTCTGCTCGGCGAGCAGATACTCGCTGCCGTGCGCGAAGAAGAAGGGTTCAAAATCTTGCACGAAATAGCATTTGCGGCTGGTGCCATTGAAGTTCCGCACGTAATAAGCGGTTTGCCAGCTCGTTGCGATCGTGAAGAACGCCGGCTGCATGCCTTCCTCGCCGAGGACCACGTCCGCCCGCACCGGATTGAAGTGCTCGCAAATGGCCGCGCGCGCCTGGGCGCCCGATTGGCAGTGGCTTGGCCCCACGATCACAATCCGGCACTCGAAGCCCATTTCTTCCAGGCCCGCCACGAATCGGAAGATGTTCACATGGCCGCCGGAACCGATAGCGAAGTCGGGAATCACCCAATTGACCGTCTTCTTTGGAAGGCCGGCCGGCAGGGCCTGACCGAACGGCTGCCGGCGGGTGAAGGCATAAAAGCCCAAGACGTCGACGCGCGACAAACCGACGGCCTGCCTGCCGAGCAGGCGCCGCACGATATAGACCGCCAGCTTTAGCGTCCCGATCTTTCTGTGCAGCTGGCGCAGTTTGGTGACGATGGTGCGAATTTCGTAGCTCATTGGCTTTTCTTTGCTTGATCCAGCGATAACGCGGCGCCGACACGCTCACCCAGCTTCGGTGCCCGTTCACCCAAGTAAAACCCGATCTGCCGATACAAATTATGCAGCGGCATGCGCAGCAGCCAACCGGAGTAACGCAAAACGCACCGTTGCGCCAACAGGTAGCGATAATCGCGCACGCTGCAACGGAGGCTTTGCGCCACCAGCTGGGCAAGGCTCGGGCACAGGCGATAGCCGAACAGGCGGCGCAAGGCGCGGCTCTCGTCGTAGGCGCGGCGCAAGGCATCGCCGGCCGAATATTCGTGGGAATGGTAAACGCGGGCCGCGTCCGCATAAACCTTGGCGTAGCCGGCCTCCAGAACCTGCTGGGCCCAAAGCTGGTCTTCGGCAAAATCGACGTCGGGGTAGGGGATGCGCTCCCAGACAGCACGGCGCAGGCAGGCATTGTTGTCGGAGAAAAAATGCAGAAACTGACGATAACCGGGGTCGCGCGCATACCGCTCCCGGTCGTCGAGCCGGACCACGGCAGGGCCGGCGGCAAAATTGTCGAAGTGCAACGTGATGTCGCGCGCGACGAACGGATTGTTGCCGGGATAGGGCAGGTGGCGGCCGAAGGCGCCGGCCGCATCGGGCACGGCATCGATGGCCTCTACCAGCGCGCGCAGCCAGTCGGTATCGGCCGGCAGGGCATCGTGCGTCAGCATCGCGACATACTCGCCGCGCGCCTGCGCAACGGCGTAATTCCGGGTCTTGCCGTGGCCGAACTCGGCGGCCGGGATCTGGTACAGCCGGACGCCGAGCGCGGCGCGAACGAATTCGACCGTGCCGTCGGTCGAGCCGGAATCGACGACGACGATCTCGAACGGCCAAGGCGTCGCTTGTGCCTGCACGGCCGGCAAAACCTGGCGGAACAGCGGCCCGGGATTCTTCGTGAGGATAACCACCGAGGCCTTCACGGCCGCCGCATCATTCACCGGATTCCCCTCAACCTAGCACCCAGCCAGCGCAAGGGCCGCGTTACACGCCACGACCGGGACAACACTATCTTGCGCATTTCCGCCCGAAGGCCCTCGGTCTGCGCCCGCAGGCCCTGGTTTTCCGCCCGCAAGCCCTCGGTTTCCGCCTGCAAGGCCTGATTGGCGGCACACGCTTCGGCAAGCTCGGCCTTGAGGCGCTCCTCGCTCATGCTCACGTCGTCCAACTGCCGCGCACGCTCCGTCAGTTCGTACAGCGTCGCCTCGTCCCACCGTTCCCGCCACTTGGCCAAGACCCGCCGAGTGGCCGCTTTTGCCTGCTCCAGGTCGAAATTCACGCCGAAGCCAGCGCCTTGGCCGATCCGGTAGACCGCGCTAGCCTCATTCACAAACAGGAAATCGCCCCGCTCGCTCAACTGGAGCCAAAAATCCCAGTCCTCATATAGATCCAGCGTCTCGTCAAATCGACAACCCTCACCGACCAGCGAACGCGAGAACAACACGGCATGAACCGGGATGAAATTCCCCGCGCGCAGGCGGACCCGATCAAACGCCCGGCAGAAGGTTTTGCCGAGGGCGCGCCTATCTTCATCCACGCAAGTCACGCAGCCGTAGGCGATTTTATGGCCCGGATTGCGGCCCAAGGCCTCGACCAGACCGGCCACGTGCCGGGGCATGAACCAGTCGTCGTCGTCCAGCAAGACCAGATACTCGCCACGCGCGCTGTCCAGGCCCAGGTTGGCCGCACCGCTGCGCCGCAACGGGCCATCCTGGCCAACCATGCGCATGGGGAAGCGCCCGCACCACGCGCCGGGCTCGGCGTGGCCCGCGCCCTTGGCATTGACGAGCACGACCTCGATGTTCGGATAGGTCTGCAGCGCGACGGAGTCCAGCGCCTCCTGCAAGGTGGGCCGGTCCATGCTGCGGATGATCACGCTGACCAGCGGGATGTCGCGCGCAGCGCTTGCGGTCACGCCGCACTGGCGCTGGCGTTCGCCTTCGCTGGCATAGAGCGTCAGCAGCCCACGCTCGATGTCCTCGGCGCCGTGCAGCTCGAAGGCCTCCGCCGCGACCGTCTCCGGCGGCAGGGTATAAGTGCGATAACGATTCAGTGCGGCGACATGCTCGTCGTAGCGCTGACGCGCGAGCTGGGACACGAAACAGCGCATGGCCTCGCGCTTGCGCTCGAACACCGCGGAGATATCGAGCAGGAGATTAGGCCGCAGCGGTCCGCCGACCTCGTACATGGCCAGGCGCACGCCCGGCCCGAGCCGCCGGACCGCCTCGATCGCGGCCATGGCCAGCGCGCGGTGGTCGGGATGCACCTCATACAGCGACGGGGCATAAACCAGGTCGGCGGCGTGCGCACGGGCGGCATCGAGCAAACGGCCGATCAAGGCCTCGCCATATTCGAGACCGCGATCCGGCAGCCGCCAGAACTCGGGCGGCGGGTAGCCCAGCACGGCGGCGGCGGCTTGGCTTTCCGCCTCGCGCACCGCGGCCTGCAGGCCGCCCTCGGCGGCGCCGAAGGCGCCGTCGCTCAGCACGATCACCTTGACCGCAGCGCCCGCCGCGGCATGCAGCGCCAGGGCGCCGCCGCAGCCGAACACCTCGTCGTCGGCATGCGGCGCCAGCGCCAGCACGCGGGCCGCCGGGATCAAGGGCGCCGCCGCATAAGGTAACAGCTTCTGCTCTGCACCCATATTTTGCTCAATCGCAGCCATAGACCTCTTCAACGCTTGTTGCCGGGCCGGACAGCTTGGCGGCCGGCCATGTCTCGACCGCCAATGCGGGCATGGCCCACCGACTGTTAGGCCGCCCCATGCCCGGGCCGACGGCACACGGCAATCCAGCTCTCGTTATTCTGCAGGACATCGGCAAACCCCTCCGCCGCCAGTTCCGCTTGCGACCAGCACGAACGGTGGTTCTCGAACGGATTGGCTTCGATCTCCTGGCTGTGAAACGCCTTGGGCGTGCTGACCAGCGCGGCCTCGCCCGCCACTCGCCGCAACTCGGCCAGGAAGCGCAGGCCCTCGGGTTTGTCGAAATGCTCCAGGATATCCACGGCCAGCACCAGATCATAGGCATTGTCGGCAATGCCGGACAGCACGCTCAGCGCGTCGCCGATCAGCATCCGGTTGTAGACATAGTCGTGCACCGGCGTCAGATAGCCGGCATAACCCTCGATGCCGTCGATGCGCACCCGCCAGCCCGCTTTCGGCCGTTGCGAGGCATTGGCGCCGTCGACCACGAACAAATTGACATTCTCCAGATTGTTGCGCGCGAGAAAGCCGTACTGGCCCATGCCGGTGCCGACATCCAGAATAGAGGCGGGATTGGCTTGCTCGATGAACCCGACGATGGTCGAAAGTTGGGAACTTTGACTGAATGGCATGGCGGAAATACCCGGCGATCGGCGTAAAGCCCGTATTGTATCCTGCTAGGTGAAGTCCGCATCGCCCGCGGTAAGCCACCATTTGCCGCGGATACCCTCGGTCGGCGGGTGCGGCGTCCAGGTATTCGCCGGAATGGAGATGTCGGTATCGCGCAGCCCGCCACCGGTCTTGCCGGCCAGTTCAGCGGCGAAGCTTGCGGTCAGCCACATGCTCAGCTGGGCCTTGCCGGCGGCATGGGCGACCGCGCGAGCAGCCCTGATCAGCGCGGCATGATACCGGCACGGCGCCAGGATATCGACGAGTTGGCAATCGGCCTCCCGCTCGCGCAGGACGATCAGGCCATAGTGGCGGCCCAGCAGCCGATTGCGCACCCGCAGCACCCGATAGCGCCATTCGGGATGCTGCAGATAACGCTCGCGGATATGATCCGCATCGCGCACGGCGATGATGGCATCGCGATAATCGGCCGCCATCTCCCGCCACCCACGCTCGACCAGACCGGTGTCGCGCTCCGGCACATATTCGTCGCAGGCCAGCCACCAAACACGGCCGTAGCCTGCGCTCGACCAGGCGATTTCCATCACGCGATCCGCCTCGTCGTATAGCCGCAGCTTCTCGGCAAGGCGCATGTGATTGCGCGAGGGAAAACCGAAACCCAAGAGATAGCGCCGGCCAAAACCGATCGAACGCTCCAGGAAGGTGGTCGTGGACAGAAAAAACGGCCCGGTCCGCGCCAAGAAGCGCCCGCGCTCTTCCGGGTGCACCATCACGTCGCCGATCTGCACCGCCCAAGCCGGCTCGCCGAAGAAACGGATCGGCCGCGACATGCCGCCGTAGAAGGCCACGATCGCGCCTGCCTTACGCACCACGGTACCTGGCCGTTCCATATGGCGATATTTCCAGCGCCAACGGGCCGGGTCCATGACATGGCCGAACGCGACCTCGAACAGCCGCAGCAACTCGGCCTCGTCGCTCCTTCTGGCCCAGCCGATGCTATAGATCGGCTCCTTCTCTTTCTTGAACAG
Organism: Pseudomonadota bacterium; assembly: GCA_021848725.1. Taxonomy (GTDB): domain Bacteria; phylum Pseudomonadota; class Gammaproteobacteria; order Burkholderiales; family Thiobacillaceae; genus Sulfuritortus. The sequence continues at coordinate 1,628 of JAJZTS010000065.1, read as the reverse complement.
GAACCAGCGCCAAGCGGCACCGTCCTCGGTCACGCCCCCCACCGGCGGCATCGCCTCCGCTTGTTCGACAAGGGCCAGGCCCATGCGCTTGGCAAAGGCGAGGCAATCCTCTTGCCGGTAGCTGGTTTCCGGCGCATCCGCATGACCGGCATCCCAGAACCGGTCCCAGACCAGCCAATGGCCGCCGACCTCAAGCCAGCCGCCGACCCGTTCGAACAGGGTCAACGGGTCGATGCGATCGTGCAGGCGCACGGTCACCGCCAGCCCGCCTCGGGGCGCCGCAATGGCTTGGCCCTCCACGGTCGCGACGTCGATGGCCTGTGCCTTGCCGGGCAAACTCGCCAGGGGGATACCGTCACCGATCAGCACCGCCGAATCCGCCATCGGCAAGGCCGCCAACAATGCCGCGATGCCCACCGGCATGTCCATATCGCTCATTGCACCACCTCTGCCGGCCGACCGCCTCGGCGCAACCAGCCGCGCCCGCGCGCCCAGCCAACCAGCACACCGCGTAGCGGCGCATCCACCGCCCACCACAACAGCGCGCTCAGGCCGAGCATCGCGGCCAGCAAGCCGGCGAGTGCAACCGGCGAGTCACTGCCCAGGCCGGCGGCATGGCCCATCTCCCACAAGGTCCAGTGCAATAGGTAAACCAGATAACTCACCCCGCCCGCAACGGCGGCGAGTTTGACCTTGGCAAAGGCCAATTGGCTAAGCGCCAAGATGTTCCAAACCAGCACGGGCACTGCGATCCAATACAGGTTGAATGGCGTCGGTATTCTCGGCGCGATCAGAACCACGCCGACCACGGCGACCGAACTCATCGCCACCGACACGGCGCTGCGCAGCGCTCGCCGCCTCGTCTCGCCCGTACTGTCCAACCAGTGTCGCGCGAAAATACCCACCATGAACTCGGCCAAGCGTACCAAGGGATTGCTATAGACGCTGGCCTGGGCCGTAACGAAATCGTGGCTGGGCAGACCGCCAAGGATGAGCGCGACGACCCCACCTTGCAGCAGCCAAAGCACCAAGGCCAGGGCCAAGCCCCATGACGGCCGCGTGCGTGCAACCAGCGGCATCAAGAACGGAAACAGCAGATAGAAGAACATCTCGCTGTAGAGCGACCACAGCGGCGGCGCGAACAGATAGCGCCCGCTCGATGCCTGGTCGAAGACGCCAAGGAACAAAGCGTGACCGGCCAAGCGTTCCGGCCAGGTCGACAGATAGTCTGGCGTTGCGATATCGGACGACAGAAACGCCGGCCGCCCGACCGTATGCAGCCAAGCGGCGCCTTGCTGCGCCACGCCCCAACCGAGCCAGGCCGCCGCCAAGGCCAAGACCAACCAATAGGCCGGCACGATGCGAATGGCGCGGCGCAGCCAGAAATCGAGCAGCACAGTGCGCGTCGGGCGGCAGTCCGGGTGCGCGTGTGCCATGATGAAGCCGGACAACACGAAAAACCACGACAGCGCGATCGTCGCCCAAGCGTCGTTCCAGCCCAGGCCGAACACCAGAGACAGATGCGCGAGCGCCACGGCCAATGCCGCCGCCAAGCGGCCAATATCTAACCAGGGCATCGCGTCACGCCAGGATCAATCGGGCCGGGCGGCGCGGGAATCGGCCGCGGG
>JAJZTS010000064.1 GCA_021848725.1 Pseudomonadota bacterium | reverse complement strand
TCGTGCATGCCGACCACTTCGAACAACTGGGCGCCGCGATAGGAGGCGATGGCGGAGATGCCCATCTTGGACATCACCTTGTACAAGCCCTTGTCGATGCCTTTGCGGTAGTTGGCCAAGGCCTTCTCCGGCTTCAGCTTCACCTCACCGCTGCGGATCATCTCCAGGATGCTCTGATAGGCGAGATACGGATATACCGCCGTGGCGCCGTAGCCGATCAAGCTGGCGATCTGGTGCGGGTCGCGGGCGGCACCGGTCTCGGCCACAATGTTGGCGTCGCAACGCAAGCCGGCATCGGTCAGGGCATGGTGCACGGCGCCGACCGCGAACAACATCGGGATCGGCAGTTTGTCCTTGGCGATCTTGCGATCGGACAAGATCACGACCACCTTGCCCGCCTGCACCGCCGCGACCGCGTCGGCTGCGAGCTTCTGCAATGCGGCCTTGAGGTCGGCCGTCTTCGGGTCGTAGTTCAATTCCAGCGCGATCGAGGCATAGGCGGGATCGCTGTGCGTGGCGATGGCGACGAACTTGTCGTGCGACAACACCGGCGAGGCCACCTCCAGGCGATGGGCATGGCCCGGCGTTTCCTCGAACAGGTTCATCTCACGACCGAACACGGTATTGAGCGACATCACGATCGCCTCACGGATCGGATCGATCGGCGGGTTGGTCACCTGAGCGAACTGCTGGCGCAGGTAGTCGAACGGCGAGCGCACTTTTTGACTCAACACGGCCATCGGCGTGTCGTCGCCCATGGAGCCGATCGCCTCCTGGCCGTCCTCGGCCAGCACGCGGATGACCTGGTCCAGTTCTTCGAAGCTGACGTTGAACAACTTCTGGTGGGTCTTCAGGCTAGGCGCATCCAGCTGCGGGCTTGTCGCATCCTGATCGGCACCCAGCTCCAGCTTGCTCGCGCAGCTATTGAGCCAATCGCGATAGGGGTGGGCGCCCTTCAGCAGATTGTCGATGTCTTCCGGCAGCAAGAACGTGCCGGTCTCCAAGTCGGCCGCCACCATCTGGCCCGGGCGCACACGGCCCTTGGCCACGATGTTGTCGGGGCCACCGTAGTCCCACACGCCGACCTCGGACGCGATGGTGACGTAGCGATCCTTGGTGATGACATAGCGGGCCGGACGCAGACCGTTGCGGTCGAGCATGCAGACGCCGTAGCGGCCATCGGTCATCACGATGCCGGCCGGGCCGTCCCACGGCTCCATGTGCATGGAGTTGTATTCGTAGAAGGCGCGCAGCTCCGGGTCCATATTGGTCACGTTCTGCCAAGCCGGCGGCACCATCAGGCGCATCGCACGGAACAGGCTGGCACCGCCCATGAGCAGGCCTTCCAGCATGTTGTCGAAGCTCATCGAGTCGGAACCGTCGGTGCCGACCATGGGCCGCACGTCGGCCATGTTCGGAATCAGCGGCGATTCGAACTTGCGCTCGCGCGCGCGCGACCAATTGCGGTTGCCCTGCACGGTGTTGATCTCGCCGTTGTGGGCCAGGTAGCGGAAGGGCTGGGCCAGGCGCCACTCAGGCCAGGTATTGGTCGAGAAGCGCTGGTGGAACACCGCCAGCGAGGAGGCGAAGCGCTCGTCGTTCAGGTCGCCGTAGAAGGTAGCCAGGTAGCACGGCATGACCAGGCCTTTGTAGGAAATGACCTGGCCCGACAGCGTCGGGATATAAAAAGTGGCATCGTCGGCCCGCACCGCCTTTTCCACCTTGCGCCGCGCGATGTACAGCTTGCGCTCGAAGATGGTGGCATCGATGTTGTCTGGGCAATTGACAAAGACCTGCTCGATGGTCGGCAGCGATTTCTTGGCGTATTCGCCCAGTACGGACTCATCGGTCGGCACCGCACGGAAGCCCGCCAGCGCTAAACCTTCGGCCTGGAGTTCGCTGGCCAGCAAATCGCGAGCACGCTGCGCCTTGGCCGCATCGCGATTGAGGAAGACCAGACCGGCGGCATAGCGTTCGGTCAGCTTGAAGCCGTTTTCGGCCGCGACGGCGCGCAAGAAGGTGTCCGGTTTCTTGAACAACAGGCCGCAGCCATCGCCCGACTTGCCGTCGGCCGCCACGGCGCCGCGGTGGGTCATGCAGGTCAGGGAGGAAATCGCCGTCTGCACCAGCCAATGCGTGGCCTTGTCGTCCAACTGCGCGATCAGGCCGAAGCCGCAGCTATCTTGCTCAAAACTCGGGCTATAAAGCGTGCCCGCAAGCCAACCTTGTCGATCTTCCATTTTGTTTTTTAGAAACCCGGAAACTCTGGATAAAGGGCGGGAATTCTAGCGCGTTCAAGGGCTTGGCGCCAAGCCGGAACGAAGAGAATGTACTGAATAGCAATGCCCCAAGGCGGGGCATTGCTATTAGGTGGGCCGTTAGGCTCGGGCGGCAGCCAGGGCCTGCTCCAGATCGGCCATGATGTCGTCGATATGCTCGATGCCGATGGACAAGCGCACCATGTCTTCCGACACGCCGGCCTTTTTCATCTCTTCCGGGCTGAGTTGACGGTGGGTGGTCGAGGCCGGATGGCAGGCCAGCGACTTGGCGTCGCCGATATTGACCAGGCGCACGACCAGATTAAGCGCATCGATAAAACGACCGCCGGCCTCGCGACCGCCCTTGATGCCGAAGGAAAGGATGCCGGAAGCGCGTCCGCCCATGTATTTATCGACCAAGGGCCGGCTTTCGTGGCCCGATAGGCCGGCATAGTTGACCCATTCGATCAGCGGATGGCCTTGCAGGAATTCCGCCACCTTCAGGGTGTTCTGGCATATCCGCTCCATGCGTAGCGGCATCGTTTCGATGCCCTGCAGGATCAGGAAGCTGTTGAACGGCGAGATCGCCGCGCCCATGTTGCGCAACGGCACCACCCGCGCCCGGCCGATATAGGCCGCCGGGCCAAGCGCCTCGGTATAGACCACGCCGTGATAGGACACGTCGGGCTCGTTCAGACGCTTGAAGCGGGCCTTGTGCTCGGCCCAGGGGAATTTGCCGGAATCGACGATGCAACCGCCGATCGAGTTGCCGTGGCCACCCATGTATTTGGTCAGCGCATGCACCACGATATCGGCGCCATGCTCGAACGGCCGGCACAAGCACGGCGTCGGCACGGTATTGTCGACGATCAGCGGCACACCCTGGCGATGCGCCACCTCTGCCAAGGCCCCGATATCGACCACATTGCCCAGGGGGTTGCCGATCGATTCGCAGTAGACCGCCTTGGTCCGCGCGTCGATCAACCGATCGAAGCTGGCCGGGTCGCGATGATCGGCAAAACGCACCTCGATGCCATACTGCGGCAAGGTATGGGCAAACAGGTTGTAGGTGCCGCCATAGAGCGTGCCGCTGGTCACGATGTTATCGCCAGCCTCGGCGATGGTCATGATGGCATAGGTGATCGCCGCCATGCCCGAAGATAAGGCCAAGGCGGCAATGCCGCCTTCCATGGCGGCCACCCGTTTTTCCAGCACGTCGCTGGTGGGATTCATGATCCGGGTATAGATATTGCCCTGCACCTTAAGGTCGAACAGATCGGCGCCGTGCTGGGTATCGTCGAAGGCGTATGAAGTGGTTTGATAGATCGGCACCGCAACCGACTTGGTGGTGGGGTCCGGGCCATAGCCGCTGTGCACGGCCAGCGTTTCGAGTTGCATCGTTATTACCTCCCTGTTGTGTAAGTGAACGATTATTCACTATTTTCATGGGCCTGTCATGAAGCGGGAGTCCAGTCGCGCCGACACAGGCCGCGCATTTCGCAATGCCGGCAGAGCGCGGCGCCACCGTGGGCCGGCATGGCGGCACCGGCGGCGATGGCGCCAAAAGTAGCGGCAAACCGTGCCGCCTCGGCGTGGGCCGCCGAGGTCAGACCGTCCTTCCAGGCCAGCCAAGTTGGCTTGTCCTCGTCCAGCGCGACAAAGCCCGCCTCGGCCGCCGAGGTCAGCCAGGCATAACATGGCAATTGCACGTCTTCGCCCGGCTGCTTGAGCTTATTCCGCAGCGTTTGTACGGCATTGGTCTTGTAGTCGAGCACCACCAAGCCGCCCGGCCCGCTGTCGAGCCGATCCAGCCGGCCTTCCAGCAGGATTTCCGCCGCACCGACCGCAACCGTTTGGCTCGCCTTGGCCTCGGCCTTCACGAAACGGTGGCCCTGGCGCTCCCAGTCCAAGGCCCAGTCGAGATAGGCGGCCTGCCGCCGCTGCCAACGCAGATGCCAGGCCTCGGCCAGATACTGCTGCTGTCCGGCCTGGGTAAACACCGCCTGCACCGCCGAGGCCAGGGCCGCCTCCAACCGCGCCCGGTCCAGACCGATCAACGTGGGGTGATCTTCATGGAATTTCGCCAGAACGGCATGGATCAGGGTGCCATAATCCCGTTTATCCATCTCCTCCGGCACCTCGTCCAGTTCGTTCAGGCCGAGCAAATGCCGGGCATAAAACAGATAGGGGCAAGCCACCAGGCTCTGCCACGCGCTCACCGACAGCCGCGCCGGCAAGTCAACGGCCCGCGGAGTGGCCGGCACCGACAACCCAGGCAAGGCCGCGAATTCGAGCCCAGGCTCGGCGTAGCGCATGACCGGCCGGCGCAGACCCAGGCCGAACCGGGCGCGATGCCACAAGTCCAGGGTTTCCAACCACGGACTCAGCGCCACCGGCTCGCCGTCGCGCCGCGCCTGCCAGACCGCAGCGATTTGCGGCGTGCGCGCCAGCACGTCGGCCAGCGCCGCCTGCAATTCGGCCTCCTTCTCGGCCTGGGTCGGCAGGCCCAGCTCCCGGCGCACGGCCTCATTGAACAGACCCGGCGCGCCCCGTTCCGGCAAGCGCGCGGCGTCGGTCCCAAGCAGCAGCACGGCATCGAACTCGCGCAGACGGGCGGCACGCAAATGCGTCAGGCGCAGCGGGCTTTCCACACGATCGTCGACGAAGGTCAATTGATCCAATTGCAGCAAGAGCCAACGCCGCCATTCGGCGAAGCGGTAGGCGGCCAGATCGTCCGCCTTCGGGCTGCGACGGCTGCGCTTGGCGCTGCCGGCGTCGGCGTCGGCATGAACCGCCGCCGAATCTTCATTTTCGGCCCGCAAACGGCGTAACAGCGCGAGCAACTGCTGCCCGGCCAAGTCGGCCTCGAACGCCGGCAGGGCGCCGAGCGCTTCCAGGGCTTGCAGCAAGCGCTCTTGCCAAACCGCCAGCGGCAGACGTTTCGCAGCAAATAAGGCACGCGCTGCCTGCATGCGATTCAATACCGCCACCGCCTCGACCAAGCCCGACTGCCGAGCCAACTGCAGCATGCGCTCCCAACCTTCCACCACGCCGTGCCGGCGCAGCGCCAGCTCCAGGCCGCTCACCGCCGCACGCCGGGTTTGCGGCGCCAAGTCAGCGAACAGATACGGCGATTTCAGGAAATCGAGCAGATCGCGGTAATAGCAGTCGTCCTGCAACAGGCCGAACCAGCGGTCGAGCACGTGACTCACCGCCGCGGTACTGAAGGTCCAGCCGGTTTCGTCCTGGACCAAGATTTGCCGCCGCTCGAGCAAGGCGCGCAACCGCCGCGCGAGCACACGGTCGAGGGCAACGATGCCGATGCGCTCGCGCCCTTCGGCCAGCCAAAGCCGGACCTGGGCCTCGGCCAGGCGCGCAGCCTGCTCGATACCGCCTGCGCCATAGCAGCCGATGGCATCGTCCAGGCGCACCGCCTCGTCTTGTGCGCCCCCACCGCCCCAGGCCTCGGCCAATGCCGCCAGTCGGCCGGGGTAGGTCGGCACGACCGGCAGCGGGATCACCCGCTGGCGCTCGCCGTAGCGCGCCAGGAAAGTCCGCTCGACCCCACTCAGCCCAGGCAAGTCGAGGTGATACAGCGGCGTTGCGGCATGGTGCGCCAGCCAAGCCAAGCGCTCGGCATAGTCACGCCCCGCATCGGGCCGCGCCAGCCGCTGGAAGGCATGCCAGAGCTCATGCGCCAATCTTGCCTCGAGGCTCATCGCGCCCCCCAGCTTGCGCCGGTAGGCCCGCTCCAGGCTGGCTTGGAAGGCATCGAAACTGTCGGGCAGCGATTGCTGGTTATCGCCGAGTTCGCGCAGCAGCCGCGCCAACTCCAGGGCGGCCGGCCACAATTGGCGCTCATGCAAATGCCCCGCCCGGCGCAAGAAGCCGTAAATGTCGGCCAGCCGCCGGCTATCCGGCTCCGCCGCCGGCCTGTTCGGCACCGTTGCCGCCAGGGACGGCAGGGTCAAACAGCGCGGCGGCACAATGACCGGCACAGCCAGAACCCGCTTTAGGCCGGCCAGGAAATCGCGCGCAGCGGCCTGGTGCGGCACCAATACGGTCAATGCCGAAAAATCGGGCGATACCTCACCCGCCTCATCCAGGAATCGGCGTGCGGCAGCGGCAAAGGGCGAGATCGGCATGGCCGCATTGTAGTGGCGCCGGGGCCCCGATCGAAAATTCCGCGCCAGCCTAACGCATCAGGAAAAACAGGCAAAAAAAACCCCGGGGACGCCGGGGTGAAGAGAGGAGGATGTCGGCCGCGCCCATTCAGGCAGGCAACCGACAATCCCAAACGACCGCCAGATGGCTTCGAGCGACCGTTGGGATGCGGTGGATCGCGCTCAGGCGCAATTTCAGAAATGGCGATACCAATGTACGAATAGTGACCTCTCTTGTCAAATGGTTATTGCCATTTCACCTAAGTAGCCCTTAGGTCTTTATACGCGTTGCCAGAGGTTTTCCGTGGCCTCTATAATCGATTCCCGAGAAAAATGATCGGTTTTGGTGAGGATTCAAAACGTTATGGATATTCAAGCCGTTATCCGCGAACAGGTCAGCAGCCACCCTGTCGTGCTGTATATGAAAGGCACCCCCCAGTTTCCGCAATGTGGTTTTTCTGCCACGGCGACCCAAATACTCAAGGCCTGCGGCGTCACGGATTTTTTCTCGGTCAATGTGCTGGAAAACCCAGAGATCCGCGAAGGCGTTAAGCAATTTGCCAATTGGCCGACCATCCCTCAGCTCTATGTTCAGGGCCAATTCGTCGGTGGCGCGGACATCATGCGTGAGCTCTATCAATCCGGCGAGTTGCAAAAACTGCTGAATGCCGCGGCCTGATCTGCCGCTTAATCATCGGCCCGATCCACGCCCGCAAAGGCTTGCGCACCGGGACCGAATGAAATTAAGGTGCGGCATGGCATGAAAAAACCGCCAAAGGGGTCAGCACTTGAATAAAAAAACGGTCAACTGCAGTGCCGTAATCGGGATCGCGACGATCGCCGCAGCGATTGCCGTCTGGTTTATCGACATCCCCATTTGGCGTAGCGTGGCGGTCGCCGCCCTCGGCTTGGTCGGCGTCCTGCGGTATCGGTCCAAGGCTTCGCCGGAAAGGCCGCCCGCCCGCCAAGAACCGGGATGTGGCGACGACGCCGAGGCCCAGGCCCTAGTCCAAAACCTAAACGAAGAATTCGGCGAGCTCTGCCGCACCAGCAACGACGAGCTGGGCCAGGTCAATCTTCTGCTCGCACAAGCCATCGAGCGCCTGATCGGCAATTTCAACGCGATCAACGACCACATCCAGCACCAACGCGGCCTCGCCTTATCCATCGTCGAGGGCATGAACGGCGGCACTGGCGAATCCAAGTTCTCCGACTTCGTCGAAGACACCTCGAAAACCCTCGAAGCCTTCGTCGAGAACACCGTGCAAACCAGCAAATTAGCCATGGGCCTGGTCGAAACCATGGATGCGATCAACCATCAGGTCACCTACATGCAAGGCATCCTCGGCGAGATCGAGGGCATCGCCAAGCAAACCAACCTGCTCGCCCTCAATGCCTCGATCGAGGCCGCGCGCGCCGGCGAAGCGGGTCGCGGCTTTGCCGTGGTCGCCGACGAGGTGCGCAATTTGTCCTTGCGCACCAACCAATTCAGCCACGAAATCCGCGACCGCATGGACCAAGTGCACAACTCGCTGAGCCAGGCCCACGACTCGATCTATACGGTCGCCTCGATGGACATGAACTTTGCCCTGCAATCCAAGCAAAAGGTGCAAGACACGCTGAAGCACATCGAGGGCATGAACGAAAACATGGCGCATGCAGCCACGGAGATCAACGAGCGCGCCGGACGGGTCGCCAACCACGTCAACGATGCCGTCACCGCCCTGCAGTTCCAAGACATGACCAGCCAGCTCGTGGCGCACACCGTCAATCGCATCGACACCATCCGCGAAATGACCGCCGGAGCCAGCGAGGCCGTCAGGAGCGTCGGCGACGCCGAGGCCTTCCACAATGCCCGCAACCGCGTGCACGAAGCCCTGGAACGCAATCGCGCCAAACTCAACCCAGTCAAACAGGAAAGCCTTGACTCGGGCGAAATCGAACTATTCTGAACAGCCGTTATTGAGGAAATCAAATCATGGGCAAAGTCGTGCTGACCGTTGACGATTCCGCCTCCATCCGCCAGATGGTTGGCTTCACGCTAAAGAGCGCTGGCTACGAAGTCATGGAAGCTGTGGATGGCGAAGACGGCCTGAACAAGGCCAAGGCCAAGGCCGCCGACCTGGTGCTGACCGACCAAAACATGCCGAAGATGGATGGCCTCACCTTGATCAAATCCCTGCGCGGCCTGCCGCAGTACAAGGCCACGCCGATCCTGGTCTTGACCACCGAGTCCTCCGACGCGATGAAAGCGGCCGGCAAGGCGGCCGGCGCGACCGGCTGGCTGGTCAAGCCGTTCGACCCGCAAAAGCTATTGGATGTTGTCAAAAAAGTGATCGGCTGACGCCGGCCGCGCACTAAACGAGCGGAGGGACGCATGGCCATCGATATGAGCCAGTTCTACCAAGTGTTCTTCGATGAGGCGAAGGAACACCTGGACAACATGGAAAGCCTGTTGCTTGCGCTCGACGTGAACAACCCCTCGCTCGACGCCCTCAACGCGATCTTCCGCGCAGCGCATTCGATCAAGGGCGGCAGCGGCACCTTCGGCTTTACCGACATGACCGAAGTCACCCATGTGCTGGAGACCTTGCTCGACCGGCTACGCAAAGAAGAATTGCAACTCAGCAGCGAAATGGTCGATGCCTTTCTGGCCGCCGGCGACGTGCTACGCACGCAACTGGAACATCACCAAGGCGGCCCCGAGGCCGACGAGACCGCGATCGCCGACGTTTGCGCCAAGCTCGACGTTCTGGCCAGCGGCGAAGCGCCGGCCGCCGATGCCGCACAAGCGGATATCAGCGCTGACGCCACTGCCAGCGCTAGCGAACAGGCCTATCGGGTCGAATGCCCCCTCTCGCCTGAGGTTGCCGGCAACCCGCAGTCGTTAGACAACTTGATCGCGGGCCTCGGCGAGCTCGGCACGATTCAGGTCGAACACCGGCCAACCCCAGCCGATCCGCGGCTGGTCGCGACGATCGCCACCAACAAGAATGCCGACGAATTGCGCGACACGCTCGACTTCTACGCCTCGGGCGACGACATCGCGATTCATCCCCTTGGCGCGCCCCAAGCCGGCCAAGACGAAGACCCAGGCTATGGCTTCTTTGTCGAAATCCCCGGCCAAGCCGTTCCGGCATCGGCCGCCACCGAAACTGAAGGGTTTGGTTTCTTCGACGACGCCCCCGGCGCGCCGACCGAACCGACCAAGCCGGCCGTGATCGAGGACGAGGGTTTTGGCCTGTTCGTCGATGCCCCCGGCACCGCCCATGTCGCCCGCGCATCGCCGACCCCGGAAGCGGCCAAGCCGATTGCCACGCCGGCCGCCACCAAACCGGCGGCGCCGAGCAAACCGGCGCAAGGCACCCCAGGCGCCGCCGCCAGCACCGCCGAATCCAGCATCCGCGTCGCGGTCGAAAAAGTCGACCAGCTCATCAACTTGGTCGGCGAGCTGGTCATCACCCAGGCCATGCTGGCGCAATCGACCCAGCACCTGGAAGGGGCCGAGGCCGAGCGCATCCTCGCCGGCATCGACCTGCTGTCGCGCAACACGCGTGACCTGCAAGAATCCGTGATGTCCATCCGCATGCTGCCGATGAGCATGGTGTTCTCCCGCTTCCCGCGCGTAGTGCGCGACTTGGCCGGCAAGCTGGGCAAGCAAGTCGAGCTGAAGACCTCCGGCGAGAACACCGAACTCGACAAGGGCTTGATCGAGCGCATCGCCGACCCGCTCACCCACTTGGTGCGCAACAGCCTGGACCACGGCATCGAAACGCCGGACACGCGTCTGGCCGCCGGCAAGCCGGCCAAGGGCACGATCAGCCTCAAGGCCTCGCATCAGGGCGGCAACATCATCATCGAAGTGGTCGACGACGGCGCCGGTCTGAACCGCGACCGCATCCTGGACAAGGC
>JAJZTS010000063.1 GCA_021848725.1 Pseudomonadota bacterium | reverse complement strand
GCCCTGCCGGTAACAACCAGCCATTGCCAAAACCACGCTCACCGTCGATCACCACCAATTCGACATCACGCCCCAAGGCATAGTGCTGCAAGCCGTCGTCCGCCAGGATGACGTCGACCTCGGGATGGAAAGCCAATAGCTGCTGCGCCACCTCAACCCTGCGGCGCCCCACCCAGACCGGACAAGCCGTACGCCGCGCCAACAACACCGGTTCGTCACCCACCGAAGCCGAATCGCTATCCGGCCGCACCGGAGTGGCTATTCTTGACCTACCACCATAGCCCCGGCTCACGATGCCAGGACGATAACCCGCCTGTTTCAAGCGCTCGGCGAGCCAAATTACCAACGGGGTCTTACCGGTACCGCCGGCCGTGATGTTGCCCACAACCACAACCGGCACAGACAAGCGCGCGGTGCGCAGCCAGCCCAAACGGTAAGCCCAGCGCCGCATTAACGTCACAATAAGGAAAACCAGGGAAAGCGGGGCCAGCAGAAACCGCCAAGGACAGGAGCGATACCAGCAGCGTGCCAGCTGCTCCATGCTACTCGTTGACCGATGCCTGGGTCACGAAGGTCACCCGGCTATAGCCGACGCGCCGCGCGGCATCCATTACCCGGATCACCGATTGGTGGCTGGCCCGGCCGTCGGCGCTGATCACCACGACCGGTTCCTTGGCGCCGTTCGCCGCTCGAGTCAACGCCTCGGACAGCGCCTCGACCGTGCCGACAACGAGCTTGGCGTTGTTGACGGTGTAGTCACCCGCGGTATCGACATTGACCTCGATCTTCGCCGGCTGTTCCTTGGCGGTATCGCCCTCGGCCTGCGGCAGATTGATTTGCAGCTCGGAAAAGCGGGCATAGGTCGTGGTCACCATCAAGAAAATCAAGATGACCAGCAGCACATCGATCAACGGGATCAGATTGATCTCCGGGTCTTCCCGGTGATAGCCGCGCTGGAAGTTCATTTGCGCTCGCCGTGGGCGATCTCGACCAACTTGACCGCCTCCTGCTCCATCTCGACCAAGAGGGCCTCAACCTTGCCACGAAAAAAACGGTGGAAGATCAGGCTAGGGATCGCGACGATCAGACCGAAAGCGGTGTTGTACAACGCAACCGAGATGCCGTGCGCCAGCACGGCCGGATTGCTGCCGGTCGGCGATTGCGAGCCGAAGATCTCGACCATGCCGATCACCGTGCCGAGCAGACCAAGCAAGGGCGCGACAGCGGCGATGGTGCCGAGGAAGGACAAGTAACGCTCCAGCTCGTGCGCCACGGCACGTCCGGCCTCCTCCAACGATTCCTTCATCACCTCGCGGCTGCTGCTCAGGTTTTTCAGGCCGGCGGCAAAGATGCGGCCCATCGGCGAACCCTCGGCCAGGATGCGCAGCACCTCGGGCGTTACCCCTTGCCGACGCAGGGTCTCCAAGGTCTGATCGAGCAGGCGTGGCGGCACGATCTGCTTATGGCGCAGGGTATAGAAGCGTTCGAAGATGATGGCCAGGGCAATGACCGACGCAAAAACAAGTGGCCAGATCGGCCAACCGGCGGCTTCGATAAGGGCTAACACTGGCGATTCCTCACTGTGGCGAATGGCGCTACTGTACTGGCCGAGCCGCCGTCAGGGCAAGCGGTGCGACATTCGGCCGCGTGTATAATGCCCGATTCAAAGCCAACGCAGCCGCAGCATGCGCCTATTCTTCGACAGCCCCGGCCCGGCCGGCATTACCCGTCCATGATTCGTCGCTTGATCAGCAAGGTCTTCGGCGGCAATTCCGGTGGCAAACCGATTGCCATTCCCCTCGCCCGCCATGGTATCGAGCGCGAACAAATCCATCCCTGCGCGCTCAAGGTCACCCGCACGCTCAAGGAAAATGGCTATGCCGCCTTCGTGGTCGGTGGCGCTGTGCGCGACCTACTGATCGGCCGCGAACCCAAGGACTTCGATATCGCCACCGATGCGACGCCCGAAGAAGTACGCCAATGCTTCCGTCGCTCGCGCATCATCGGCCGCCGATTCCAGATCGTGCATGTCTACTGTGGCGCCGACACCATCGAAGTCACCACCTTCCGCGCCAGCCAGGGTGAACCCGAGGCGGACGAAGATCGGGTCACCGCCGAGGACGGCCTGATCCTGCGCGACAATGTGTTCGGCAGCCAAGCCGAAGACGCCGCGCGACGCGACTTCACGGTCAATGCCCTCTACTACGACCCCGAGCACGAGGAAATCTGGGACAGCCACGGCGGCGTGGCCGACGCCAAGAAGCGCCTGCTACGCATGATCGGCGACCCCGAGGCCCGCTACCGCGAAGACCCCGTGCGCATGCTACGCGCGGCCCGTTTCGCCGCCAAGCTCGATTTCCGTATCGACCCGGCCACGCGGGCGCCGATCGCCAAACTGGCACCGCTGCTCGAACGCATCCCGGCCGCACGCCTGTTCGACGAAATGATCAAACTCTTGTTGTCCGGTCATGCCGAGCGGGGCATTCATCAATTGCGCGCCGAGGGCCTGCATCATGGCATTTTCCCGATGCTCGACGCCCTCCTTGACGATCCAGCGCGCCAGACCTTCCTGCACGTTGCCTTGCACGACACCGACGAACGGGTGCGCAACGATCAATCCGCCTCGCCGGCTTTCCTGATCGCCTGCCTGCTCTGGTTCGACATGAACGCGACCTGGCACAAGCTCCAGGCCAAAGGCGAGCCGGCCCAGGCCGCCCTGTTCGCCGCGATGGACCAGGTGCTGGAACAGCAGCGCGACACCCTCGCCTTCCCGCGCCGGTTCGACGGCACGATCAAGGAGATCTGGTCGCTGCAACCGCGCTTCGAACAACGCAGCGGCGCACGGCCTTACCGCCTGTTGACCCACCCGCGCTTCCGCGCTGGCTATGACTTCCTGCTGATCAGGGCCAAGGGCGGCGACGCCCCGCAAGAACTGGCCGATTGGTGGAGCCGATTCCAGGATGCCGGCGAGGCCGAACGCGCCAATATGCTGCAACCAGCCAAGACCGGCGAAGGCAAGCGCCGCCGGCGCCGGCGCGGACCGAAAAAAACCACCGACGATGGAGCTTCGAACCTTGCCTAAACCTGCACAGGCCTTCGTCGCCCTCGGCGCCAACCTAGACGATCCCGCCGATCAAGTCGAACGCGCCTTCCCAGAACTGGCGCGATTGCCGCAGACACAGCTACGCGCGCGTTCCTCGCTGTATCTGACCAAGCCGGTGGGCTATACCGACCAGCCGGACTTCATCAATGCCGTAGCCTTGATCGAGACGACGCTGTCGCCACGGCAACTGCTGGATCAATTGCTGGCGATCGAACAACGCCATGGCCGCCGCCGCGAATTCCGCAACGCGCCGCGCACCTTGGACCTCGACCTGTTGCTCTACGACCACCTCGTCATGCACGAGCCGGGGCTGACCCTGCCGCATCCGCGCATGCACGAGCGCGCCTTCGTGCTGGCACCGTTGCTGGAGATCGCCCCCGATTGCATCATCCCCGGCGCCGGCGCTGCCGCCACGGCCCTGCACCGCACCGACGCCAGCGACCTACGCAAGTTGGCGCCCATACCGACCACGCTGTCCGCATGCCCCTGAAGCAACTCCGTTATATCGTCGTCGAAGGCCCTATCGGCGTAGGCAAGACCAGCCTATCGCGGCGCTTGGCGCAACGCCTGCAGGCCGAGCTGATCCTGGAGCAGGCGGAGGACAACCCTTTCCTCGCCCGCTTCTATGAAGACAAGCGACGCTATGCGCTGGCCGCACAGTTGTTCTTCCTGCTGTCGCGCGCGGAACAGATTCGCCAGTTGTCGCAGGATGACCTATTCGCCGGCCCGAAAGTGGCCGATTACCTGATCGACAAGGACATGCTGTTCGCCCGGCTCAACCTGGACGAGGCCGAGTTCCGGCTTTATCAAAAGCTCTATACCGACCTGCGGCCGCAAGCGCCGACGCCCGATCTGGTGATCTACCTCCAGGCCTCACCCACCACGCTCAGTCAACGCGTGCGCCGGCGCGGTCTAAATTATGAGCAGGGCATGTCTGAGGCCTATCTGGCCGAATTGACCCGGCTCTACACCGAATTCTTTTATCATTACGATGCGGCGCCGTTGCTTATCGTCAACAGCGAACGGCTCAACTTCGCCGACAGCGACGAGGATTTCGAATTGCTGTTCCAACGGATCAGCGAGATGCGCGGCGCCCGCGAATTCTTCAACCGGGGGGCATGATGTTTCTACCTCAGTTGCTAGCCAAAGTGGCCAAAGGCGAAAAACTCGCGGTGCTGACCTGCTACGACGCGAGCTTCGCCCGCATCCTGGCGCGCGCCGGGGTCGACATCCTGCTGGTCGGCGATTCGCTCGGCATGACCGTACAAGGCCACGCCACAACCCTGGCCGTCACCCTGGAGCAAACGATCTACCACATCGAGGCCGTGGCCCGCGGCGCGGACAAGACCTTCATCATGGCCGACCTGCCCTTCGGCAGCTACCAGGAAGGCCCGCAACAGGCCTTCGCCAGCGCCGCGCGCTTGCTGAGCGCCGGCGCCAACATGGTCAAGCTCGAGGGCGGCGCGGTGATGTGCGATACCGTCGCCTTCCTGGTCGCGCGCGGCGTGCCGGTCTGCGCCCACCTCGGCCTATTGCCGCAATCGGTCAATGCCAGCGGCTATCGGGTGCAAGCCAAGGAAGCGGCCGAAGCGCAGCGCTTGCTCGACGACGCCCTCGCCCTGCAGGCCGCCGGCGCGCAGATGCTGCTGCTCGAAGCCATCCCCGCCGCGCTGGCGCGCAAGGTCGGCGAGCAACTGAGCATCCCGACCATCGGCATCGGCGCCGGCCCGGACTGCACGGCGCAAGTCTTGGTCCTGCACGACATCCTGGGCCTGACCGAACAGCCGCCGAGCTTCGCCAAGAATTTCATGCTCGGCGCCGCCGGCATCGAGGCCGCGGTGCGCGCCTATGTCGAAGCCGTGAAGAACGGCCAATTCCCCGTCGTCTGATGCGCGTCATCCACAGCGTGACCGAGCTGCGCGCGGCGTTGCGCGGCGAGCCTGAGACCGCCTTCGTGCCGACCATGGGCAATCTGCATGCCGGCCACATCGCCTTGGCCACACAGGCGAAACAGGCCGGCCGGCCGGTGGTGGCCAGCATCTTCGTCAACCCGCTGCAATTCGGTGCCGGCGAAGATTTCGAACGCTACCCGCGCACCCTCGCGGCCGATTGCGAAAAGCTCGCGGCTGTTGGCACCGACTTGGTCTTCGCGCCCGGCGCAGCCGAGATGTACCCCGAACCGCAGACCTTTCAGGTCGTGCCGCCATTGGCCGGCGAACTGTGCGGCGCGCAGCGCCCGGGCCATTTCCAAGGCGTCGCCACCGTCGTGCTGAAACTGTTCAATATCGTGCAACCGCGTTATGCGGTGTTCGGCAAGAAAGACTACCAGCAGCTGCATATCCTCAAAGGCCTGGTACGCCAATTCAACCTGCCGATCGAGATCGTCGACGGCGAAACGGTGCGGGCCGAGGACGGCCTCGCCCTGTCCTCGCGCAACGGCTATCTATCGCCCGCCGAGCGGGCCGAGGCGCCGCGCCTCTACGCCACCCTGCAGCAAGCCGCGGCCAAGCTCATGGCCGGAGAGCCGGACTTCGACGCGATCGAGGCCGAGGCCGGGACGGAATTGGCCCGCCATGGCTGGGCCGTGGATTACGTCTCGATCCGCAGCCAGGCCACGCTGTTGCCGCCTGCAACCGGCGAGACCGCCCTGGTCATCTTGGCCGCCGCCCGACTGGGCGGCACCCGGCTGATCGACAACCTTGAACTGGCGCTGAATAGGGTATAATCGCTGCCCTTTCAACGGATTAGCCTGCAATGCAACGGACTTTGCTCAAATCCAAGCTGCATCGCGTACGCGTGACCGCCGCCGAGCTGGAGTACGAAGGCTCCTGCGCGATCGACGAGCTGTTGCTCGAGGCGGCCGACATCCGCGAATACGAACAGATCCAGATCTACAACGTCACCAATGGCGAGCGCTTCACGACCTACGCCATTCGTGGCGAACGCGGCAGCGGCATGATTTCGGTCAATGGCGCGGCGGCACGCAAAGCCGCGGTCGGCGACGTGCTGATCATCGCCACCTATGCCATCTACAACGAGATCGAACTGGCCCGTTACCAGCCCAAGCTGGTGTACGTGGAGGCCGACAACCGCATCCGCGAAATCGGCCACCAAATCCCCGCACAAGCGGCTTGATGTTCAGGCCGGCGGCCAGCCTGCCTGCTGCCGGAATCGTTCCCAATCGAAGTGCGGCCCGGGGTCGGTCTTGCGCCCTGGCGCGATGTCCGAGTGGCCGGCAATGTCGACCAGGCTCGGATAGGCCGTGCGCAGGGCCTGCGCCAACCCGATCAAGCACGTATATTGCGCATCGGTGAACGGCAGCTCGTCAGCGCCCTCCAGTTCCACCCCAATCGAAAAATCGTTGCAGCGCTCGCGTCCTTGCCAGCACGATGCGCCGGCATGCCAGGCCCGCATGCGGCACGGTACGAACTGAATCAGCTCGCCATCGCGGCGGATGAAGAAATGGGCCGAGACCTTGAGGTCCTTGATCGCCACGTAATAGGGGTGGGCGGCGGGATCGAGGCCATTGGTAAATAACTCCAGCACGCCCGGCCCGCCGAACTCGCCGGGCGGCAGACTGATGTTGTGGATCACCAATAAACTCGGCGACAGCCCCTCCGGACGCGCGTCGCAATTGGGCGAGGGGACGTGCGGCACGCCGGCCAGCCAGCCTTCGGCGTCGATCTGCACCAGGCCGCCCATCAGATCGCCTCCTTCCCTAGAAAGCCAGCTGGGCACTGGTAGAATGCGCTATCCGCGATAAGGAACCCACTCATGCTGCTACTCGAACTCCTGTTTTTCCTCGTGCTCATTCTCGTCGCCGCCGAGGTTTTCGTAAACGCCTTGGAGCATCTGGGCGAGCGCCTGGGCATCTCCGAAGGCGTGACCGGCTCGGTCTTCGCCGCGATCGGCACCGCACTGCCGGAGACCCTGGTACCGCTGCTGGCCATCTTCGGCGGCACCCAGAACCAACAAGTGAACGAGGAGATCGGCGTCGGCGCCATCCTCGGCGCGCCGCTGATGCTGTCCACCTTGTCCTTGTTCCTGATGACGCTGGCGGTCTGGAAGCATCGCGGCAGCCAAGGCCATCTTACCCCCGAACGCAGCGGTCTCACCCGCGACCTGAATTTCTTTCTCGCCGCCTTCGCGCTGTCCTGCGTCGCGCTGTTCGTGCCGCACGAAACCGGCGGCATCCGCGCCATCCTGGCCTTCGTCATGGTCACGATCTACTTCTTCTACATCCTGCTCACCCTGCGCGCCTCGGCCCAGTTGGTGAAGGATGGCCACGCCACCGAGGCGGAAGAACCGATGCTGTTGAGCAAGCTCGGCCTGCCGGAGAACTGGCCGGTGATCTTCCTGCAGCTGGGCCTGGGCCTGGGCCTGCTGGTCGTCGGCGCCAAGGGCTTCATCCACGGCGTCGAGGCCGCCGCGCCGCTGCTCGGCATCTCCGCGCTGGTGCTCAGCCTGATGATCGTGCCGATCGCCACCGAACTGCCGGAGAAGGTGAACTCCATCCTGTGGATCCGCAAGCACAAGGACACCCTGGCCTTCGGCAACATCACCGGCGCCATGGTGTTTCAGGGCACCTTGCTGCCGGCCATCGGCATCCTGCTCACGCCTTGGGCGCCGCAGAAAGAAGTGCTCGCCGGTGTCGTCATCACGCTGCTGGCCGCGCTTTGGCTGCGGCTCATGCTGATGCGTGGCCAACTGCGCGTCTGGCACCTCGCGGTAAACGGTGGCCTCTATGCGCTGTACATGGCCATTGCCCTAAGCTGAGCCATACGGACCGCATACCCAGGGGCATTCATACCAGGCTTGTTGCAGAAAAGGCCATTGCAATCAAGTGGTCTTCCTGTTATTTCTCGTCGGTAACTTTATTGTCATACCGATAGCCGTGAAATGCGTCCATGAAAAACACCGCCATCCAGCCCACCGCCACTGAAAAGGTCATGCGCGAGAACGATTTCATCGTCTCCAAGACCGACCTCAAGGGCCGCATCACCTATTGCAACCGGATCTTCATCGAGTTCTCCGGCTACACCGAAGAAGAATTGCTCGGCAGCCAACACAACATCGTCCGCCATCCGGACATGCCGCGCGCGGTGTTCAAGCTGCTGTGGGACACCTTGGCGGCGGGCAACGAATGCTTCGCCTATGTGAAGAACATGGCCAAGGATGGTAGCTACTATTGGGTATTCGCGAACGTGACACCCTCTTACGACCAGCAGGATAAGGCCATCGGCTATCTGTCGGTGCGGCGTAAGCCGAAGCCGGAGGCGATCAAGCTGGTCGCCGGCCTGTACCAGCAAATGCTCGATGCCGAGCGGCAGGCCGGCACGCAAAACGCCATCGCCGCCTCCAGCCGCATCCTCACCAACCTGTTGGCCGAAAAGGCACTGAGTTATGAAGAGTTTATCCTCTCGCTGTAACCCCGCAGACAAGGTAGCCCCATGAACAACCTGCCCTTGCGCACACGTTTCGCCCTCTTCGCCACGGCCTTCAATGTCCTGCTGCTGGTTTCGATTAGCCTCCATATCGCCATCCACGGCGTCGAGTGGTTGGAACTGGGCATCCTCGCGGCGGGCTTTGCCATCGCGACCCTGATGCAAATCAAGGCGCGGCAGTGGCTAGCGCCGCTGACCTGCATGACCGGAGTCATGCGGGACGTCGGCAACGGCCACTTTGACAGCCGGGTCACCCACATCGACGCCAGCAATGAAATCGGCCAGCTATGCTGGCAGCTCAATGACATGCTGGATCAGCTGGAGTGCTTTTTCCGCGAGGTCAAGACCGCATCGAAATACCAGCAGGATGGCAAGTTCTTCCGCAAGCCGCAGCCGGTCGGCCTGCACGGCGAATTCTCGACCAACTTGGCCTGCCTGGGCCAATCCTTGGAAGCCATCGCCGAGCATACCCAGCAGCAAATGCGCAACCATTTGATCTCGCTGATGCACCATCTGAACACCAGCAACTTGCTGCGCAACCTTTCCACCAACCAGAACGACCTGAAAAGCATCACCGAAGACCTCCAAGAGGTCGCCAGCCTGGCCAGCCAAACCAACGATGCGGCTCAGCAAAGCAAAGACTCCGTCGGTCAGATCGTTACCAGCCTGGGTGGGATTGCCGACCGGATCAATCATGCCAACGAGACCGTCGGCCATTTGAACGAGCGCAGCGTGGAGATCAGCAAGGCGGTCGAGTTGATCAACACCATCGCCGATCAGACCAACTTGCTGGCCCTGAATGCCGCCATCGAGGCGGCCCGCGCCGGCGAAGCCGGGCGCGGCTTTGCCGTCGTGGCCGATGAAGTGCGCAAATTGGCTGAGAACACCAAAACCGCCTCGATATCGATCGGCCAGATCATGAAAACCCTGCAAGCCGAGGCCGCGATGATGCAGGAAGACTCGCGCGCCATGCTCGATCTTGCCGGTTCCTCACACAACCTCGTGCAGGGCCTATCCAACCGTTTTCAGCAATTCGCCAACCTGGCGCAGAACACCATGGCCCGCACCGGCCGTGCCCAAGATATGAGCTTCGCCTCGCTGGTCAAGATGGATCACGTGGTTTACAAGCAGCAGGCCTACATGGCCTTCGGCACCGACGGCGAGTCGGAGTACATGCAGGCAGCGCGAACTAGCCACGACGAATGTCGTCTCGGCCAGTGGTATGGCGACGAAGGCCTACGCGATTTCGGTCATCTCGCTTCCTACAGAGCCTTGGAAGACGCGCACTGCGCTGTGCACGACGACATTCACGGCATGATCGAATTGCTCGACAAAGGCTGGCAGCAAAATCTCACCCTGCAGCAGCAAATATTCGACTTGATGGTCGGCGCGGAGAAATCGAGCCAGGAGGTCATGGATATCATCGACCGCATGGTGGCGGAAAAGCACGGCTTGAGCTTGACCCCAACAACGGCCGGGCCCAGGCCCGATAGCCACAAAGCGATCAAGATCGAAAACAGCGCCTCGATCGAGCTGTTCTGATCCAGACTCAATCGATGCCTAGCCGCTCCAGCCGGTAGCGTAGCGAGCGGAAGGTCACCCCCAGCAGCTTGGCCGCAGCCGTTTTGTTGCCGCCACTCTGTTTCAGCGCAACCAGGATCGCCTCGCGCTCCACTTTGTCGAGATAGTCCTGCAGCGCGTGTTCGGCCCGCCCACTGGCCGTATCGTTGCCGCCCCCCGTTGGCGACAGGTTCAGGTCATCCACACCGATCTCGCCCTCACCCAAGGCAAAGGCCCGCTCCAGAATATTTTCCAACTCGCGCACATTGCCGGGAAAGGCATAGTCCAACAGCGCAGCATTGGCCGCTGCGTTGAGCCGCACGCCGTCCCGCCCAAGCCCATAGCGGCCGATGATGTGCTCGACCAACGCCGGGATGTCTTCGCGCCGCTCGCGCAGGGGCGGCATCCTCAGTTCAATCACATCGAGCCGATAGAACAAGTCATGCCGGAACC
>JAJZTS010000062.1 GCA_021848725.1 Pseudomonadota bacterium | reverse complement strand
CAGCGAGCATTGCTCGATCTTGTTGCTGGCATCGAGGCTATGCCAGTCCTCATCGTAGGCGCGCCGGTTGAATATCCCGGTCATCGGGTCGCGCCGTGCCTGGTCGTAGAAATTCTGGCTGCTGCGCTCCAAGTTCTGGTTCAAGTCGAGCAGGCGGCTGTGGTATTCGTAGAACGAGTGGCGTAGCTCTTCCAGTTCGCGGATCGGGAGTGGTTCGATCCGGCAAAAACTTTTCTCTTCGTTGTCCAGATCGCGCAGGCTGTTGATTTCTTCCGCCAGTTCGCGCAAGGGGCGGGTGAAAAAGCGATGCAGCAGCCAGGCCGAGGCCAACTGGATCAGCAAGAAGACGACGGTAATTTGGATGAATGCGACCTGGAACACGGAACGCATCTTGTCCAGGCTGGGATTGGGCATCAGGCCGAAACTTAGGTTTTGTGCCAGTTTGTCACGATCGACGACAGTGCCGCTTGGAAGCTGCATTCGCATCGTGGCAAGGTCGATGTAGCGGTATTGCCGGTCCGCGCGCAGTTCGTCCGCCAAATCGAACACCAGGCCGCCGTAGCCGAGCAGTTGGCTGCCACCCGATTCGGTGAAAATCGGAAAGAACGCGTACAAGTGGATATGCCCGCCCTCGTTGACATATAGCGTGCCGCCTCTGCGCAGCGGTAGGCTAGTGGGCATGGAGTTCTTGCTATGACTGGGGGCCAGGATGTGGCCGCTCCGATCGTACAGCGCAATGTCGCCGATCGTCTCAGGCAGCAGTCCGGCATTGCGCACCCGCTGGTCGCGCCAGATCGGATAGTACTGCCGGTACATGAGCTGTTGCCGGGTCTCGTCCCATTCGGCCAGCACTTTTTCGATCGTCTGAATTCGCTTGGTGACGGTGGAGATCGCTTCGAGTGCCTCTCGTTTGGCCAGCATGGTCTCGCGTTCATACAGCGCTTGCGAGGTCTTGTCGATTTCCCACCAGTTATAAAGGGCAAAAAGGAGCAGCAATAGGCCGATCAGGACGTTGTAGGCAATGCTGAGATAACTGACCTTGGGGAGCTTTCTATGTGCCCGGTTCATTCGTGTCCTTCAGTTCTTCCAGCAGGCGGTCCAGCATATCGAATTCATGCTGCCCATCCATGAAATGGTTGGCTCCTGCGATGACGTGGACACGGGCCGATGTCGCCTTTAAACGGGGCAGCCAGCCCGGGCCGAAGCGGTCGTCGCCTGAGCCCATGATGAAGGCCATCGGTAGGCTGATTTTATCGATGCTGCCAATGACGCGATCCGGCGTCCATTCCATATAGGAGAGCAAGCCTTGCGGCGTCGATTGATACTGCTTGCAAAAGCTGATCGCGCGTTTGACCAAGGCCGGCCGCGGCTGTGCGGCCAAGCGGCGCAATTCCTGAAGCAGACGTTCGCGCTGTGCATCGTCGACGTTGTGTAGGCTACCTTCGACCAGGCTGATGCCGACCAATTTTTTGATGGCCGGATCGGGATGCGTTTCGAGATAGGCCAACAGGTGAATGGTGCCGAAGCTATGACCGACCAGGACGATGGGGGTCCGCCGCTTTTTCAGCCAGTCGAGCCACAAATCGATCTCGCGGATCGAATCGGTCATGCTGTGGGTATGAATGGCCTCGCAGGGCAGGCTGAGCTTGCGGTTGGCGATACCCAGGCTCAGGGTCGGTGCGAGTACGGTATAACCGGCATCGCTCAGATGCTTGGTCAATTGCCGGACGCTGGGAAATTCGTTGGTTTGCAAAAAGCCATGTAGGATAAGCACTGCCGGTTTGTCGCGTTGCCCGGCAAGATATTCGGCCGAGGCGGTCAGCGGCCCGTCGATGGCAAGGGTCACCCGTTGGGCATGAACGGCCGAGCCGGTCAGCGCCATGAGGCAAGCGACGATCAACAGCGAGAAGAATCGACTGCATATCGGCATGACTTTGCTTGACACCGTATTTTCAGCGGATGGCCCGCTTAGGGATGCAATACCGTATTATCAACCGCGCGGGCAACAAATAGAACTGGCCCGACAGGTTGAGGCCGCCCTGAGTGCTTGCCGTGTGTCGGTGATGGAGGCGGGTACCGGGACCGGGAAGACCTTGGCCTATCTGGTGCCTGCCATGCTGTCGGGCGGTAAAACCATCATCTCGACCGGTACCAAGACCCTGCAGGACCAGCTGTTCCATCGCGATATTCCCGCCGTGCGCGAGGCACTGGCCAAGCCCGTTACGGTTGCCTTGCTCAAGGGACGAGCCAACTACGTCTGCCACTATCATCTGGAGCGGGCGTTGAGCGACGCAAGACTGGCCAGCCGGGAGTTGGCCAAGCACCTGCAGCAGATTGCCCAATTCGCCAAGCTCGACGACAGCGGCGACCGCATGGCCCTGAAGACCGTGCCGGAAGAGTCGCCGGCCTGGGGCTTTGCGGTATCCAGCCGCGACAATTGTCTGGGTGGCGATTGTCCGAACCATCGCGACTGCTTTGTGCTCAAGGCGCGCAAACGTGCGCTGGAGGCCGATCTCGTCGTCATCAACCACCATCTATTTTTCGCCGATGTGCTGCTCAAAGACGAGGGCGCGGGCGAGCTGTTGCCCGCAGCTAATGCGGTGATTTTCGATGAGGCCCATCAATTGCCCGAGGTCGCCAGCCTGTTCTTCGGCGAGACGCTGACCACCGGCATGCTGCTCGAGTTGGCGCGCGATGTGCGGGAGGAGGCCGACCAGGCCGCCGGCGATTTCATGCAACTGACCCAGGCCGCGACCGACTTCGAACAAGCGGTGCGACCGCTGCGGCTGCAATTCAATAGCGCGCAGCAACGGCTGCCGGCGCACCGCGTCTTGGGCCAGGCCGGCTTTAGCGAGGCGCTGGCCGAAGTGCAAAAGCGCTTGGATTGCCTGCGTGGACTCTTGGAATTGCAGGCCGAGCGTTCGGATGGCCTCAAGCACTGCCTGGGGCGGGGCGAGGTGTGCGCAGCGCGGCTGGAGTCGTGGCGCGGACCCGACGAGGAGGGCACGATACGCTGGGTCGAGGTTGGCACCCATGCAGTCATGCTGCATGCGACGCCGCTGAACGTGAGTGAGATCTTTGCCCGCCAGGTCGAGGCCAGCGCGAAGGCCTGGATCTTCACCTCGGCCACCCTGGCGGTGCGCGGCGATTTCAGCCATTTTCTGGCCGAGTTGGGTCTGCACGGCGCCGAAACCGGCTATTGGGACAGCCCGTTCGATTATGCCGAGCAGGCGCTGCTCTATGTGCCGAGCGGCTTGCCCGACCCGAATGCCGCCGACTACACCCAGGTCGTGGTCGATGCGGCTTGGCCGGTGTTGCAGGCCAGCCGTGGCCGGGCCTTTCTGCTGTTCACCAGTTTGCGTGCGATGAACGAGGCCTATGGTTGGCTCCAAGAGCGGATGGCGCAAACCGGAGTGGCGTTCCCTTTGCTGCGCCAGGGCGACCGCAGCCGCTCCGAATTGCTGGCCGAGTTCCGGCAACTGGGCGATGCGGTGTTGCTCGGCAGCCAGAGCTTTTGGGAGGGGGTGGACGTGGCGGGCGAGGCCTTGTCGTTGGTGGTGATCGACCGCCTACCGTTCCAGCCGCCGGACGATCCGGTGCTTGCCGCCCGCATCGATGCGCTCAAGCGCGCCGGTAAAAACGCCTTTTTCGACTATCAGCTGCCGCATGCCATCATCAATCTCAAGCAGGGGGCCGGCCGTCTGATCCGGCGCGAAACCGACCGCGGGGTCTTGATGATTTGCGATCCGCGTCTAGTAGAAAAATCCTACGGCCGGCGGATTTGGCAGGCCTTGCCGCCGATGCGGCGTAGCCGCCGATTGGACGAGGCCGTTGCCTTTTTCGACTCAGCCTGCGCCGCGGCGACGATATGAGGCGCTGGCTCCGATTCTTGTCGGTGTTGTGGGCGCTGACCATGGCTTGGCGGTTGCATGCGGCGCCGACGGTCGAACTACTGGTGCAGACCTCGCCACTGGCCGGTTTTCAATACCATGCCGGGCCTGCGCTGTGGCCTTTGATGCGGGTCGGCGACCGGTTGACCTTGGTGCGCGAACCGTGGAACCCCTATGACAGCGCGGCCATCAGGGTCGAATGGCATGGGGTGCCGATCGGTTTTGTGCCGAAGCGCGAAAACAAGGATCTAGCCAGGCTGATGGATGCGGGGACGAAGCTGGCCGGGCGCATTGTGCATTTGCAGCGCGGCCGTAACCCGTGGCAGCGGGTCTTGTTCGACGTCCACCTGGCTCACGCGGATTGAGTAGTGACGAGGCGCGGCCTATAAGCCGCTACAATTCGCTCCTGTACTGAATATTTTGTCTGGTTGCCGGGCCTTGAGAATCCTTGCTTTCGATACTTCGACCGAGTGGTGCAGCGCAGCCGTGCTGACGGACGCTGCCATTCATAGCCAAGCCATCTGGGCAGGGCAAAAACACTCCGAGTTGCTCTTGCCGATGGTTCAAGCGGTATTGGCCGAGGCCGGGCTGGCCTTGGGCCAGATGGATGCCATCGCTGTCGGCCAGGGCCCCGGTTCGTTTACCGGTCTGCGTATCGGTTGCGGCGTTGCCCAGGGCCTGGCCTTCGGCGCCAGTTTGCCGGTGGTCGAGGTGATCACTTTAGAGGCGATGGCGGCCCATGCGCTGAGGGATGTCAGCTCGGGCGGCGCGGTGGCCTGCCTGGATGCGCGCATGAGCGAGGTCTATGCCGCGATCTATGAGAAGTCGGTTTCTGGCCTGCACACCGCAAGCGCCCCCGGCTTGTATGCTCCGGGGCAAGCCCCGTTGCCGGATGGCGACATGGTTTATCTCGGTTGCGGCAGTGGATTCGTGGGGTATAGCGCGCTTCTTGCCGAGCGTTATGCCGGGCGACTTGCTCGCGTCGTGCCGGAGATGCATCCGCATGCCGAGGCGATCGCCCGTTTGGCGGCGGACAAGTGGCAGGCTGGCGCTTTCGTCGCGGCCGAGTCGGTCGAACCGCTGTATATCCGCGACAAGGTCGCCTTGAAGACCTGCGAACGATCATGATTCGTCGTTTCGGAACCGCTGCCCTTTCCCCGACCCGCTGCCGGTGGGAGAGGGGGGCTATGGTGTCGCTAGCGCGACGATTGGCTCGACGATGAGCGCTGTCTTGCGTAGCCTCGCCCCCGATTTTCGGCCGATGAGCGAAAGCGATGTCGACGCCGTGCTGGCGATCGAGCAGCGGGCCTATCCCTTTCCATGGACCCGCGGCAACTTCAGGGATTGTCTGGCCTCGGGCTATCGCTGCGAGGTTGCCGAGCAAGAGGGTAAATTGGTGGCCTACAGCGTATTGAGCAGCGGCGCGGGCGAGGGGCATGTGCTCAATTGCTGCGTCGCGCCCACCCATCAGGGGCGCGGCATTGGCCGCGAATTGATGCAGCGGATGATGGCGGATGCCAAGGCATTCGGTATCGCCACGTTGTTTCTGGAAGTACGGCCAAGCAACCGGCGCGCGATCGATCTCTATGAGCATTTGGGCTTCGAGGCCATCGGCCTGCGCCGCGGCTATTACCCAGCGGCTGGTGGTCGGGAAGACGCCTTGGTGATGCGGCGGGAACTATGAGCCTAAGCCGGGAAGACCGCTTCAAGGAGCTGGGGCTGTGGCCGGTGTGGCGGCAACGCGAGGCACCGGGCCAGCCTGGCTCGAAACAAGAGGCTGGCCAGACCGCGAACGAACTGGCGGGCATGGGGCTGGACGCGTTGCGCGAGGCGGTGCGCAGCTGTACCCGCTGCGAGCTGTACAAGACTCGCAAGCAGGGTGTGTTCGGCGTAGGCGATGCCAATGCCGATTGGTTGATCGTCGGCGAGGCGCCGGGGGCGGATGAAGACCGCCAGGGCGAGCCCTTCGTCGGCCAAGCCGGCAAGCTGCTCGACGCGATGCTGGCGGCCATCGGCCTGCAGCGTGGGCGCAACGTCTATATTGCGAACGTCTTGAAATCGCGGCCACCCGGTAACCGCGATCCGAGACCGGACGAGGTGGCGGCTTGTCTGCCTTATCTGGAACGCCAGATCGAATTGATCCGACCTAAGCTGATCGTTGCTCTGGGCCGCTTCGCCGCCCAGAGTCTATTGCTGACCGACACGCCGATTTCCCGGCTACGCGGCAAGCTGCATGAATATCACGGCGTGCCGTTGGTGGTGACCTACCACCCGGCCTATCTGCTGCGCAATCAGGCCGACAAGGCGCGGGCATGGGAAGACCTGCTGTTGGCAGTGGCCACGATGCGCGGCCTGCAGGCCGGCGACAAAGGATAATCTTTCCGCTTAGTGTGCGGCCGAGTCGTGCTGCACGTGTTCGGCCGCTGCCAGCAGTCGCTCCAATTCTTCCTTGTGCACCTGCATGTTCGACGCATGCCAGCGGCGCACCAGATACATGGCCAGGGCGACGAACAGGCTGAACAGGATGATCACGACATAGACCGAAAGTTCGGCCCAGATCAGGACGGAGTAGAGGCCGAGCATGACGAGGATAGAGAGGTTCTCGTTGAAGTTCTGCACGGCGATGGAATGGCCAGCCCCCATCAGGATGTGGCCGCGATGCTGGAGCAGCGCATTCATCGGCACCACGAAGAAACCGGCCATCGCGCCGACCGCCAGCATCAGCACGATGGCCGGTACGGTGCCCTTGACGAAGACCATCAAGGCAGCGGATAGACCCATGACGATGCCGACGGTGATGACCTTGACCGACTGGTGGATGGGGATGAGTTTGCCGGCCAAGACCGCACCGACGGCGATGCCGATGGCGAACACCACTTGTAGATAGGCGGCTTCGTGCAGCGGGATATGCAGGGCCTCTTCTGCCCAGCGCAGCATGATGAACTGCAGGGTGGCGCCGGCGCCCCAGAACAGCGTGGTTACCGCCAGGGTGATCTGGCCCAGTTTGTCGATCCAGAGTAGACGCACGCAATGGGCGAAGTCGCGGATCATATACATCGGCGACTTGTGAGCGACGCGGTGATCGATGCCGGTGTTCGGAATCCATAGGTTGAAGAGGGCGGCGACCAAGTAGACCAAGGCGATGGCGATCATGCTGTAGTCCAGCAGCGAGCCCAGCAAACGGCCATGCAGGATATGCCCGAAAATGAAGGTATCGGCCGACTGGAAGGCACCTTGGATCAAGGGGCTGATCAGCCAGCCGCCGAGAATGGTACCGAGGATGATCGCGGCCACAGTCAGGCCCTCGATCCAGCTATTGGCCATGACCAACTTGCTGTGCGGCAGGTACTCGGTGAGGATGCCGTATTTGGCTGGCGAGTAGGCCGCGGCGCCGAGTCCGACGACGGCATAGGCATAGAGCGGGTTCAAGCCGGCGATCATCATGATGCAACCGCCGATCTTGATCGTGTTGCTGATGAACATCACCCGGCCCTTGGGCATTGAGTCGGCGAAAGCGCCGACGAAGGCGGCCAGTACCACGTAGGAAATGGTGAAAAACAGCTTGAGCAGTGGCTCATACTCGGCCGGGGCGTGGATCTCCCGGAGCATGGCGATAGCGGAAATCAGAAGCGCGTTGTCGGCCAGCGCGGAAAAAAATTGCGCGGCCATGATGATGTAAAAGCCTCGATTCATTACAACTCGAGTAGAAGTTATCGTTGTCAGAAGACCGCGTTATACCACGTCACGTATGACATCAGCCACCGCCATATACGATCAAGTAAGCTGGCACGAATAGACTACTATTGACCGCTAAAGTGTGGTTGAATTGCATAATTATTTTTTATCCGATTATTAGATAAGCAATGGCCGACCGGCGCCTTCAAGTCTTCCATACCGTTGCCAAGCAGCTGTCCTTCACCAAGGCGGCCGAGCAACTGTTCATGACCCAGCCTGCGGTGACCTTTCAGGTCAAGCAGCTGGAAGAGCACTTCAATACCCGTTTGTTCGAACGCTCGCACGGCAAGATTTCGCTGACACCGGCCGGTGAATTGGCCTTGGATTACGCCGAGCGCATCCTCGACATGACGGCGGAGATGGAGGCGCGCATCTCCGAATTGACCGGTCAGGTCAGCGGCCCCTTGTTGATCGGGGCGTCGACCACCATCGCCGAATACATGCTGCCGCGGCTCTTGGGCGACTTTAAGAAAAAACACCCGGAAACCCAGGCCCGCTTGACCGTAGCCAACTCGGAAACGATCGAGAACAAGGTGGCGGAGCATGCCCTCGATCTGGGTTTGATCGAGGCCTACTCGCACCATCCCAATCTGGTCAGTCGTGCCTGCTGCGAAGATGAATTGCTGATGATCTGCGAACCCAACAGCGAGTTGGCCAAGCTGAAGACCGTCACGCCCAAGCAACTGGCGGGCAAGCCCTACATCACGCGCGAGTCGGGCTCCGGCACGCGCGAGATCATCGATGAATACTTCAACCAGAACGGCGTGTCGTCGGACGAGCTGAATCTCGCCATGGAACTGGGCAGCCGCGAAGCGATCAAGGGGGCGGTCATCGCCGGCCTGGGTTTTGCTATCGTCTCCAGCACGACCGTGGCCAGGGAAATCAAACTCGGCGAACTGACGGCCGTGCCGCTCAACCCGCCGCTGCGCCGGCAGCTGTCCTTGGTTTACCCACAAGAAAAATTCCGTAGCAAGCTGTTGCAGGCCTTTCTCGATTTCTTGGAATGCTGCCCGCTACTCGAGCCGGGGGCGCAGCACGGCAATTCGGCATGACGCAAGACGAGCGCCGTCTTTTGCAGACATTTCGCAATCTGGGCGATGCGCAAAAGATCAGCCTGTTGGACTATGCCGATTTTCTTGTGGCCCGCGCCGGTGCTGCGACTGGCGATGCCATACCGGCCGAGCCGCTCGATATCCCGCGCCCGGCCGAAGAAAACGTGGTCAAGGCGATCCGGCGTTTGATGACCACGTACCCGATGCTCGATCGCAGCCGCGACAAGCTGCTACACGAAACTTCTGCCTTGATGACCCAGCACCTTATCCACAAGCGTCCGGCGGTCGAGGTTATCGACGAACTCGAACTCGTATTTCGCCGCCACTACGAGGCGTTGAATGATAATTCGAGCGGCGGCTAGCCACTCGTCCAGGTGTGGGCGACAATAAGGCACCTGACTTAAGCATTTCCTATCATGAGCAACGCCGATCAAGCCGAACTCGACAAATTTAGTGCCCTGGCCCATCGCTGGTGGGATCCCAACAGCGAGTTCCGCCCGCTGCACGAGATCAACCCATTGCGTCTGGAATGGATCGACGGTCTGGCCCCATTGAACGGCAAGGCCGTGCTCGATGTCGGCTGCGGCGGCGGCATCCTGGCCGAAGGCATGGCGGGGAAGGGCGCTACGGTCACCGGCATCGACCTGTCGGAGAAGGCGCTCAGGGTGGCCAAGCTGCACAAGCTCGAATCCGGCGCCCAGGTCGATTACAAGTTGATTGCCGCCGAGGCGCTGGCGGCCGAGCAACCGGCCCGGTTCGATGTGGTTACCTGCATGGAGATGCTGGAGCATGTGCCAAGTCCAGCCAGCATCGTGGCGGCCTGCGCCCAATTGGTGAAACCAGGCGGCTGGGTGTTCTGTTCCACCCTCAATCGCAACCCGAAGAGCTATCTGTTCGCCATCGTCGGCGCCGAATACCTGCTCAAGCTGCTACCGCGCGGCACCCACGACTGGGCCAAGTTCATTAAACCGTCTGAACTGGCTAGCTTCGGGCGTCATGCCGGGCTCGACCTGGCCGAGGTGATGGGCATGAGCTACAACCCGATCACCCAGGCCTATAAGCTGGAGCGGGACACCGACGTCAATTACCTGATGGCCTTCCGCAAGGCCTGATGCCGATGACCACGGCATATAAGGTCGTGCTGTTCGACCTCGACGGTACCCTGGTCGATACCGCCCCGGACCTCGGGTTTGCGCTCAACACGTTACGCCAGCGCCATGGCTTGGCCCCGTTGGCCGATGCAGTCATCCGCCCCCAGGCCTCGCACGGCGCCCGCGGCCTGCTGCAACTGGGCTTCGACATCGGTCCGGACGATGCCGATTTTCAGGCCTTGCGCCAGGAGTTCCTCGCCATCTACGAAGCCAACATCGTTCGCCTGTCCCGGCTGTTCCCCGGCATGGCCGAGGTGTTGGCGCAAATGGAAGGGGCCGGCATTCGCTGGGGCGTGGTGACCAACAAACCCGAGCGTTACACCGTGCCGCTGCTACGGGGTCTCAATCTCTTGGAGCGAGCCGCCTGCGTGGTCAGCGGCGACACCTGCGCTCAGCCCAAGCCGCACCCGGCGCCGATGCTGCACGCTTGCCGGCTGGCTGGGGCTGAGGCGCCTGAATGCCTCTACGTCGGCGATGCCGAGCGCGATGTCGAAGCGGCGGGTGCCGCTGGTATGCCCACGGTCATCGCCCGCTATGGCTATCTCGGCGCGGACGATCGGCCGGAGGCCTGGGGCGCAATCGGCTTTATCGATGCGCCGCAGCAATTATTCGACTGGCTCAAACAGCCAATTTCAGAATCGACTTGAACTTTTCCCGATTCAGGGCATCATACCCACTGTTCTATGGGGGCGACCTGGTTTCGACGTGGGTTGCAAAGCAGTTAGGGCATACCGAGGATCGGGCTACCTCGTTAATCCATCCGTAAACAAGATAGTCGCCAACGACGAATCTTACGCTCTGGCCGCTTAAGGCCGGACGCTGCACCGATCGGCCTGCGGGTCGGGCTGGGTAAAACCAGCAGCAGTGTCATAAACAGCAGGAGCAAGGCAAGTTCTGACCGCGCGGACTTGCACGGAAATTTAGCGGATCGCTCGTAGCCAGCCTGCCAGTCGGCGGGTTGCGGGTTAAATCAAACGACTAGGCTAAGTATGTAGAACTGACTGTAGAGGGCTTGCGGACGCGGGTTCGATCCCCGCCGCCTCCACCAAACCAAAATGCCACCCTAGCGGTGGCATTTTTTTTG